>CANCOC010000008.1 GCA_947379755.1 Alcaligenaceae bacterium
AACAAAGTAGTACAAACTGTAAATGGGTACGGATGCGATCAGGATCATCGAATATCGCGATATCGATGACCAGAATCGCTCAGGCTCCTTTGCAGCGAGAGCTGAGATGAATTCCCCTGTTTCATAATTGAATAAAACGCTGGATATCGTCTGAAGGAGTAACAGTGAGACGAGTAAAGCAAGCGCTCCTCTAAAGCTCCAGCGCTGCTCTGAGACCCAGTACAGTTTTGCAATCTTGAGGAAACGACCTGGTAATCCCGTTTGAACGCAAGAGGTATGTTCAGAGTCAGGTTCGTTAGCAGCTTTTTTCATCTCACTTAATAATGAATCCATTCTGCCTGATCGTTCAACACGTGAGAGGGCACTTTGCCCCATACGATATGATCAAATCGACAGGTCTGCCTTAAAATCTGTATCAGTCTGAGCTTTTAACGTACCATTGCGGCAAGCGGTACGAAACTTTTCATAATCACTCTCGACCACATCTGCGTAGCCATTTGCATAGCGCACGATAGCTTCCGCAAAATCGCTATTATTACCAAGGTAGCCACTCATCTGGGGGGCCAGGCCGCCTGCCTTGGCGTGTGCATGCGAAAGAATATCGCAACACAGCCATGCGTAGCGTCCAAACACCTGCTCATTAAAAAGTTCGATTTCGGCGGAGACCTTCATGTCGCGTAATTGACGAAAATAAAACTCATAGCCAAGCGGACCTTTTGCCCATCCAAGAAAGCTGTCGCTTGCAGACTGCATCAGGCGTTGACCATAGACAATATTTTGCCCTCGCTGCTTGTCGGCTAGTTTTTGTTGGGGGAAATACGGTGATAGGACGGAAGGCAGGGCTTGTTTTGCCTGAATGAATAACGGTTGTTCATGCGCGTCAGTCAATAGCAAAGCTACGCATCGTGTTCCAACGCTACCGACCCCTACAACTTTGAAAACCAGATCTTGAATTTCAAAGCGGGAGAGTAACAACTGATGACTTGGAGCAAGTGTTTTCAGATATTGACCATAGACTTTTCGAATCGTCTTCCCTTCGTCCATGGACATCCATTTGTCATGAGGTGAAATCAATGTTGCCTTGCCCTGAATATGAAAAGTATCAGGGGGCTCATCATTCAATATCCATTTCCCATTCTTTTTTTCAGCCATTTTAGGAAGCAGATTTTCGTGCGTTCGTAGTGCTGCCTTTTTAATAAGTTTATCGATCTGTTTGCGGCCTTCTTCGTACTTGGCGGAGGCTAGCATTTCGTCAAAGGTCACTTTTTCATACCAGATGTCAAGGACATTCATCTCGGCATATTTTGCAATGCTTTTCCTGTAATGTTCAACCGCATTGAACACTATGTCATCGATTACTCCTGACTTGAAACCAAGTCCTCTTGCCGCGACGGTCACGCTCGCTGCAAGACGTTTGATATCCCACTCCCAGGGAGCCGCATGTGTTTCATCAAAATCATTTATGTCAAATACGAGGTTTCTCTCAGGGGTAGCAAACCCTCCGAAATTCATGATGTGTGCATCACCGCAGATTTGTTGAATCAGACCTGAGTCAGCTGTTGTAGACAGGTCGTGAGCCTGAATGCAGGCCCCCCCCCGATAAAATGCGAACGGTGATTCAAGCATCCGTCCGTAGCGCAATGGAATCAGACGCTCAACCCTGGTTTTGTTTGATGCTTTTAACAACTTGATCGGATCGCGTTTGACATTACCCACTGCATCATGTGATGCGCGTGGCACATTGATGCGCAAGGATTTTCCGTGATTGACACGTTGCTCCAGACTGGTCAGATCATTCATTTTTTTCTCATTAATTAATTGGATATCTTTTGCGATACTTCATCCTTGAGTCGATCTGCATTATCCGTGACAGACTGCCAGAGGCCATCTGGTACCCTTCTTCTGTAATGCCACTCAGGGCATCCTTCAATCAGTATTTTCAAAACCATATAGTCATATCCATCGATTGCATTCACGATACTCACGTCGTGGAGATCCTCCGGTTCTTGCGAATCTGACGATTTGAGTGCTTTGCGCTGAGCTTTCTCCCACAGATAATCAAGCAGATTCTGATTCACCAAGGTTCCTTCCCATCGTATCAATCATCGATTTACATACAGAATAGACTTGGATGAATTCTATTTAAAAATCTCAACGAATGAAATATACAGAAGGATGAGATCAGATATATCTTTGGATATATGCACGCTATAAATTTTGAAATTAATCCTGATCTCTTACAGGTCACTTGTCACTCAACCCCTACACGTTTCAGGTAAGGCAAAATACTATGATTGCGTCTATGCCTAAAACAATATTTTTAATAGTTTTCCGAGCAATTCCTCTACCGAGAACATGCTTAACAACAGTGGGGCGACAGGCAATAATGACACGGCTGTCAGTTGAATGACGTTCTGTAGATTAAATGGTAACCAGCTCAACTGTTTGATGGATTCGTAACAAGCACCCAGATTTGAAAGTGACTGAATATCAGGAGGATCCATCAACGACTGGCTGGCAGGTTGATCCTGATTGAACCATCTGTTGTGAAAATCAATCACAGCATGATGCGTCATATTGCCAAATTCAAGCATACCCGTCCGCTTGATTTCCAGAAGTTGTGGAGTAAACACCATGAGTGGCGCTAGTACGCAAAATAACTGCAGGCAAACCAGACCAACAATTTCAAATTGAAAGTCAATAAGTTTTGCGTTGGCGTATAAGACCCTGTCGCAGATCATTCCTGCGAGCAAGACACCCTGGGCCAGCAGGAGCGGGGCAAAGGCGTAGGTGATCTGGCTCAGGAACCCCAAACCACCACAACGATCCGGATTTGAAAAAAGTAAGTTCAATTTGATTTGAGATACTTTCCATAAAAAACGGCCCCAGATGAATATTCTGAAATACCATCGCAAAAGCAGGAACTGAAAGATAGGCAGACTGACCAATGCCAGCCACCATCCCGCCCATGTTGGATGGAATGTTTGGTGACTCAAACTTCCATACCAGCTTTGCACATCCATTGACATCTGCGTGCGCCAGATAAATAGCACGCCGACTATATAAACAATGCCAATCATGAGGAATTCCGCCAGTGCAGAGTTCCGTAATCGCATCGACGAGTCAATTGCGGCTTCAAATTGAGGTATTGCTGAAGCAGGAATCAGTTGACGTTCTAGAAATGCAACGACAACTGGAAGCGTACGCTGATGGACAATCAACTCTGCGGCTATTAAAATTGGCATTGCTACCAGCAACCGTACATGCATTTCAACATCATGCAAAAAAGGCAATGGAATATTCGCTGCCATCGCATTTCCTTGCGCGAAAGAGAGTAGCAACAATGGCAACCAGGCTGTCGCTGAAATAATAATAATCCGTCGTGTCAATAGCTCCAGGGTATTCCCTGACAGATGTGTCCGCAAAAAAAACTGATATAAAAATCCCCCCAGAACAAGAGAAAAATCTACGGGATTTTTTATGATCGAGTGAGTCAATGTTTTATTTTCAGTATGCATGAATGGCTCGCTAGTAATTGATCCGAATTCACGCCGATGGGTGATCATTTGGTCTTTAAACATTCAATTGCGTACGGATTTTTTGACCACCTTATCTCTCAACCCGATTAGGATCAATAGATAGATCGATATCTATCATCATCTGTATGTTAAAAAATTCGATGACGGATTACTCTTACGTTGTGGGTTCGTTGGTAAGCGCCACATTAAAAACACTCCAACAGGCAGCGCAGCCACGTTCGTCGTGGTGAGCTGCCTTTTTCGTTCAAGTGACCAATCTTGCTGATATCGCAATCCTGTGTGCGTCAGCGAACAGTCAATCATTCTGGATCAGTCTACCGTCAGCAAATGAGACGGACAGGGTGTTATGCCACTGATTGCGTTTTGCATGGATTGAATGAACGTAAACATGGATGCAGTTCAATCAATCATTTTATTAATTTATTAAGGAAATTCTCATGGACTCTTACAAAATTGCTGTGATGGTCGGCAGTCTTCGCCGTGATTCGTTTAATCGCAAACTTGCAGACGCGCTTGTGAAACTGGCACCTGAGGAACTGACCTTTTCACAAGTCAATATTGCTGATTTACCTCTCTATAACCAGGATGATGATGCCAGTCAGGCCGATTCAGTCAAGCGGTTAAAAATGGATATTGCAGGGGCACAGGGTTTGATCTTTGTCACAGCCGAATACAACAGGTCGATTCCTGGAGTCCTCAAAAATGCAATCGATCATGCTTCACGTCCCTATGGGCAAAGCGTGTGGGCAGGTAAACCCGCTGGTGTGCTGGGTGTTTCAGTTGGTGCTATCGGCACGTCAATGGCACAGCAGCATTTGCGTAATGTCTTGTCTTATCTGGACGTGCCGACTATGGGACAGCCCGAGGCGTTTATACAAGCCAAAGACGGTTTGTTTGATAAAGATGGCAGTATCGGTCCGGACAGCCGTGCATTCCTGCAGAACTGGATGGATCGTTATGTCGCCTGGATCAAAAAGTTGTCGGTCTGATGAAATGGATGACTTGACCAGACTGGCCTGGTCAGCAGAAATATTGAGGAGTTCTAAATGACTAAAACCATCAATAGTGTTGTGAATGCCATGCACCCAGGGCTTTCTGATATTCAGACTTTGCGCAAACGCGCAAGAGAGCATATCGAGAATGGTGCCGTGACGCCCGGCTACGGGGCTGATATTCACGCCGTCATTAAAATGCTCAATGAGGCTCTGGCTACTGAACTGGTTTGTGTACTTCGCTATAAACGTCACTATTTTACAGCGACAGGGATTCATGCCGCGCCCGTCCAGGCAGAATTCTTGCAGCATGCAACAGAAGAAATGTTACATGTGGATATGCTCGCCAAGCGGATCATTGAACTGGGCGGGTCGCCGAACTTTTCACCCGCAGGGCTGGCTGATCGCAGTCATGCAGAATATGTCGAGGGTGATTCGCTCAGGATCATGATCAAGGAAGACCTGATTGCTGAACGTATTGCGATTGAAAGTTATCGCGAAATGATTGCTTACCTGGGATCCCAGGATCCAACCACTCGCCGCATGCTCGAAGACATACTTGCAGTTGAAGAAGAGCATGCGGATGATCTGTCAACGTTGATTATGGAGTTTAAGGATTAATCAATACTGGCCGGTTTCCCCTGTCTCTGGTCAGAGCGCATCTTGTTTATGTCTATACTGCTCTGAATAAACGGAGCATTGAATGACAATTAACCAGCCACGCCTGCTGACACTCAAAGAACTTGCTGCACTGGTCCAGGGATATCGCACGCTCAGACTGTGGACGCAGGAGGATCTAGCAGATATTTCTGGAGTGAGTGTGCAAACGATTCAGAGCGTAGAGGACGAACAGGCCAGTGACGAGGATGACCTGCGTGCGCTGGCCGAAGCCTTTGATTTTGCTGATGTGGATGTCTTTATCAAGCCCTTTAGTTGGCCTGCAAGTGAGGACTTCGAGACGGAAGGTGAGGATGATCATTCTGAGCATGTCACGCTGGAAGCATTTGTTTTGACAACAGGTGAAGAACTCGCCCAGCTTGTTGAGTCAAGTCAGGCTGATGTGGTGAGTCAGTCTTTTGAGATGGGCATGCAGGCCGACAAGGTTTTTGCGGCATTGATAGATTATTCGCGTGAATATCGTGATTGTTTCCCTGAATATTCAGAGTTAAAAAAAAATAATATGTACGAGGAGCTTCAAGAATATCTGAGTGAACTGCGGTTTCTGGGTGTTTCAGTTTGTTACGCAACAAGAAGGATTGAAAGTCATCGCACGCAGAATCCCTCTGCACAGCAAAGATCAATAGATATTCTTTATCTTGTCACTTTTGCACTGGGTGAGGAGCCTGAGTCTTTTGTCGCTATGCGTAACATGACTTTTTGAGTGCCACGATAGCCCTGTATGACGTTCTGGAGTGACATGCATGTTCCTCATATACCCTTTGAGGGATGTTAATCGCCACAAGATTGATTAGTCTGTCTGATTGATCTGGAGACTGGCATGCAAAAAATTCGTCAATCGGCAGTTGCGGGGGCATTTTATCCGGCTCAACGAGATGCGCTCTTGGCTGTTGTACGCAAATATTTATCACTTGCAGCACCTCACAATTTAATTCATTGTCCAAAAGCGATTGTCGTTCCTCACGCTGGATATATATATTCCGGGGCCGCTGCGGCCTCTGCATACGCTACCCTGGCAGCTGATGCAGACGTCTGCAGGATTACACGTGTTGTCATACTCGGTCCTGCTCATACGCTTGCTGTGCGTGGACTGGCGTTGCCGGGAGTCGATCTGTTTAATACCCCGATTGGTCCGGTCAAGATTGATCATGCAGCTATTGCAGCGATCAACTCACTCAGACAAGTTGAAATCTGTCCGGCAGCGCATGCCTCGGAGCACTCTCTGGAAGTGCAGCTACCTTTCCTGCAAGCGATTCTGGGAGATTTTCAGTTGGTTCCTCTTGTTGTTGGTCATGCAACAGCAAAGGAGGTCGCAGAGGTGCTCGACATACTCTGGGGAGGGCCTGAAACACTCATCGTGATTAGCACGGATCTGTCGCATTACCTGCCTTATGATGCCGCCTGCACCAGGGATGCGCAGACGGTTGAACGCATCCTTTCACTGCTCCCGCTCCAGAGTCATCAACAAGCTTGTGGAGCGACCCCAGTCAATGGACTGATTGTTGCTGCTAAACGCCATCAACTGCATCCAAAACTGATTCGATTATGTAATTCCGGAGATACGTCGGGTGATAAAAGTCGTGTCGTGGGCTATGCTTCATTTGCATTCTATGGGGATGAACTTTACTCTGATGTGGAATGAAGTCATCAATGAGTAATTTACACAGGTACATGATTATGAAATGTTTGCGCCGGTATTTTTCAATACTTTTATGCGGATTGTTGACGGCATGTGCGAGCGGACCCGAGATCAGAACAGACTTTGATCCGAAAGCCGACTTCGGGTCGTATCGTTCATTTGCGTTTGTTCAGCCTCTGGCAACCATCCAGGCGGGCTATACCTCTTTGTTGACTGAGCGGCTCAAGAATGCTGTCCGGTCGCAGATGGAGGCGCGCGGATATACGCTGAACGATCAGTCCCCGGATCTGTTAATTAATTTTCATACCCAGACACGTCAACGGGCTGATTATGTCGCACCACCACCTATGCCCTGGGGCTCTTATTATTACGGATATCGTGGTGGATACTATGGCGGTTGGTCTGGCTACACCATGGCACCACAGGTCATTGAATATACGCTCGGAATTTTGAATATTGATCTGATCGACGCCAAGCGCAGTCAGTTAGTCTGGGAGGGAATCAGTACCTCCGTTGTCTATGATTTGCAGCAGGCGACCTCAAACGCAGAAGTGTCAAACATCGTGAATGCCATCTTTGCTAAATACCCCTACGTTGCAGGCAGTGGATTGATACATCCAGCACCCGGACGCTGAACGCAAGATCATGCCGACTTCCAGCCCAGCAGGCGTGGATCGCGTCTCTGGGTCGGGACCGGGCAAGACTCAGGTGTGCCAACAATGATTGCCGCAATCGCTTTCACATCTGCAGGGATTGCCAGTTCTGAGCGGATGCTTTCTGTATTTAACGCCTCAAGCGCCGAACCAATCACACAGGAGCCCAGACACATTGCGCTTGCGACAAGCATGATGTTTTCTGCCGCCAGCCAGCAGTCGGCTTGTGCGAAAGGAAGACTCTCATCCGCACAAATCACAATCAGTGTGCTTGCATCATAAAAAATATTGAAATCAGGCTCTGTGAAATGGCTTGTGCGCGACGCAATAGAAGTATCGTGAAGATGTAGTTTTTGGATAAAAAGTGGTTTTGCGCAGTCAGAAATCTTCTTCAGAAGCCTGCGGTCCTGTATCACGATAAATGACCAAGGTTCCTGGTGCATCGCTGTAGGTGCCCTTGTGGCCGCGTCAAGCAGTGTCTGAACAACTTCCTTTGAGAGTACGAGTGGGGTGTACTTCCTGACAGAGACGCGCCTGTTGATCGCATTCATCATCTCTTCAAAGTAATTGGTCTGGTTCGTCATGATCACACTCCTCAATTTAAACATCCAATCCTGAGTTTGCGAGTTGCTCTGTCATTGCACTCTTATCTTGGATGCTAGAGTGCCGCAGCTATAAAAATCAATAGAAATCTTGTCCTTCTGACTTCATGTATATGTGTTCATGTATATATGGTTCATCGTCTGATATCACTTTAGATATATTGACGCTTGAACACTTGCATCAGATGATCTGACGTTTTGCCATCAGGTGCAAACGTGAATACTCAAATGCAGGCAATGGTTGCTGAGAAAACCGGGCAAGCTTTGCAACTTGTTGAATTGCCTGTCCCTGTTCCGTATACCGGCCAGGTTTTAATTGCTGTCGAAGCTTGTGGCGTTTGCCGCACGGATTTACACCTCCTGGATGGTGAACTTTTGTCCGCGACTCTGCCTGTCATACCCGGGCATGAGATTGTCGGACGGGTGGTCGAACTGGGACCGAATACGACAGGTTTCAGAGTCGGTCAGCGTGTGGGTGTGCCATGGCTGGGTTGGACGTGTGGATCGTGTCGTTTTTGCTTAGCCGGTCGCGAAAATTTATGTGATGAAGCCCTATTTACAGGCTGTCAGATCAATGGCGGATATGCACAGTACACCGTTGCGGATGTGCGTTATTGCTTTGCACTTTCTGAGCTCGAATCAGCAGAAAACCTCGCTCCGCTGTTGTGTGCAGGCCTGATAGGATTTCGCTCCTTGCGAATGGCAGGAGAGCCGCATAGCCTTGGCATATATGGCTTTGGAGCGGCTGCACACATCGTTACACAGATTGCGTTGAAACAAGGTCGCGAGGTGTATGCACTGACGCGCCCGGGTGACATTAAAAATCAGGCCTTTGCACGCAGTCTCGGTGCGAGCTGGGCTGGGGACACTGGTTGTCGTCCCCCTGTATCGCTGGATGGTTCGCTGATCTTTGCCCCAGATGGAAAATTAGTTCCCTTGGCTCTCGAGCACTCCAGTAAAGGTGCATGCATCGTGTGTGCAGGCATTCATATGAGCGATATTCCATCCTTTTCTTATGCTCATCTGTGGGGGGAGCGCAGTATCAGATCGGTCGCTCATTTAACGCGCAAGGATGGGATGGAATTCTTTGAATATTTAAAAAAGAATTTGATTGAAACCCATGTCAGAACCTTTTCACTGGCGCGCGCCAATGATGCGCTCAATACTTTACGGGATGGTGAATTTCAGGGAGCCATTGTGCTCAAGCTCAACAGTATTTTTGATAGCTAAATATATCAAACCTGATCTAAAGATAGATTGTCACGCTGTATCCGCACCGATAGCATAGACACGTAATTTAGAGAATATTTCATCATTTAAATGACAACTTAATTAAAAAATTTCAACCATGAAAACAGATAATCAATTGCAGCAGGATGTCATGAACGAGTTGAAGGGGGAGCCTTCAGTCAATGCCGCATATATCGGCGTAGAGGCGAGAGATGGCGTTGTGACATTGTCCGGTCATGTCGATACATTTACTGAAAAGTGGAATGCCGAGCGTGCTGCCAAACGGGTTGTCGGCGTCAAGGTTCTTGCCCTTGAGCTTGAGGTGAGGGTGTCTGGCGCCACGAAGCAAAGCGACACTGATATTGCCAAGGCGATCCGTAATGCACTTGTCTGGAGCAGCTATCACTTTCCAGAAACGATCCATGCTGAAGTTGACGAAGGATTCGTGACGTTGACCGGGGAGGTCGAGTGGCAGTACCTCAGGGAGGCTGCCGAGAATTCGGTCCGTTATCTGAAGGGTGTGACCAATGTGAGCAATCTGATCACTATTTCTCCAAAAGTCACTTCAAATTCGATCAAGTCAGATATTGAAGCTGCTCTCAAACGTCGTGCGCACAACGATGCCCAGCGCATCGGGGTAGATATCAGTGGTGACGAGGTGACTCTGCGTGGTGAGGTACATAGCTGGTCTGAGAGAAATCTCGCTGTGAATGCTGCGTGGGGTGTGCCAGGTGTACGAAGTGTTGTAGATAAATTGTTTATTTCATATTGAACTGAAAAAGGAAAAAATCATGCTACAGGTTAAAAAAACATTTTTACTCTCCGCCTTGATCACTACGGGTTTATTGAGCGGTTGTACGAGTCTTGAACGCTATAACCAGCTCGATCAGTCCTATGCACAATTGCAAAAAGCATATCAGGCTGACGAAGTCGAGATCGCCCGGTTGCAGGGTATGTTGAAAGTCTCCATTCTGGATAAAGTCTTGTTCAAGACGGGAGGGTTCAGGCTGGACAATCAAGCAAAAGCCGTCCTTGACAAGATGGTTCCGACGCTATCGCGTCTGAAGGAAACGAAGATTCTTGTCCGGGGATATACAGACAGTCAGGCTGTTGGCTCTGGGTTGCGCAGTCAGGAGATTAAGGACAACCTTGATTTGTCAGAAAGGCGTGCAGAAAGCGTCACTGGTTATCTGATTGAAAAAGGAGTGAATCCTGCAATGATTGCGACTCAGGGCTTGGGCGAGAAGGATCCAGTGATCTCGAATGAGACGCCCGATGGTCGTGCACAAAACCGGCGAGTTGAGGTTGTCTTGCTGGGATCTGGAAACTAAACCATATGTCCGGAGACATCATCATGCGTTCGGTCAAGTATCTTCCTGTTTTTTTTCTGTTGCTTCTGACAGGTTGTGGCGCGAGCATGCTGAGTGGCTCCGCTGCCTATACAGACAGCATGGACGGGATCCTGGTCACAAGCTACGGCAGTACTTTGTATATCTATGATAAAGATCAGGCGGATTCAGGCAAGTCGGAATGTCTGGATGCCTGTGCTGAAAAATGGCCTCCGCTTTATGTCGATTCTGCTGCAGTACTCTCTCGTGACTTTTCCAGAATCGTTCGGCCCAATGGCCACTCTCAGCTGACCTTTAAGGGTAAGCCGCTGTACCTGTGGTCGGGCGATCGACAAACAGGAGATCGTGCAGGTGATGGCTTGAATAACGTATGGCATGTTGTGCCGAGGTAGATGAAAACCCTGATGCTTCTGCGCCACGCCAAGGCGACTCAGGATACGCCTGAGCTGCCTGATCGTGATCGCCCTTTACAAGCGTGTGGTCTAAAGAATGCAAAAAAAATGGGTAAGTATCTCAATTCTAAGAAGTTGAAAATTGATCTGATTCTTTCAAGTCCAGCGGTGCGTGCTCTAGAGACGGCGAAGGTGATACAAAAAATTCTGGGACTCAAAGAAAGGAATTTAAGGATAAATGAAGGACTGTATTTATCTGATTGCCTGACACTGATTAAGGCTGCGCAACAAACGGACAATGATATTCGAGCGTTGATGTTGGTGGGCCACAATCCAGAACTGGATGAAGTCGCAAGTTTTTTTTTACAAAAATATCATCACTTTAGAACGTGTTCCCTCGTTATTTTGAAGTTTGATATCAAGTCCTGGTCAGAAATAGAGCATTCAAAACCACAGAAAATTTCATTTGTGAATTAAGGGATGCCAGGTACTGACCCATATATTTGGAGCGAGACGTGAGTAATGAATTTCGGGTCCGGGGCAATGAGCTGCTCCTGATTGCACGTGATTCGATTTCAACAGCAATGGGATTACCTCTTGGCGTTGAGTATTCAAGTCCGTGGCTACAGGATCAGGGCGCAAGCTTTGTGACATTACAGCAGGCACAGCAGTTGCGTGGCTGTATCGGCACGCTGGAGCCGCATCGATCACTATTGCATGATGTCAGGGAAAATGCTCAGTCTGCAGCGTTGCGTGATCCAAGATTTCCTGCTTTGAAGCTTCAGGAGCTGGACAAGACGATCATTGAAGTTTCTGTCCTGACTCCTAAAGTTCAGATGCTGTTCACCAGTGAGACGGATGTCCATGAACAATTGGTACCAGGCGTGGATGGGGTCTTGATCGAGTATGGTCATCTCCGGGGAACATTTCTCCCCCAGGTATGGGAGCAATTACCTGGCAGGGACGAATTTATGCGTCAGCTAAAGATGAAGGCAGGATTGCCTCATGATTTTTGGTCAGAGCATCTCAAAATTTATCGCTACAGAGTCAGCAAGTGGTCTGAAGCCGATATGCAGGGCAGAAAATCATGAAAGATGAGCCATATTTTGCGCGTTACTGGCATTGGGCGGAGGATGGTCGCATGCAATGTGACCTGTGTCCTCGTGATTGCAAACTCAATAATAATCAGCGTGGAGCCTGCTTTGTCCGGATGCGTCAAGGCCATGAGATGGTTCTGACGACTTATGGGAGATCGTCAGGGTTTTGTATTGATCCCATCGAAAAAAAACCACTGAACCATTTCTATCCGGGATCAAGTGTGCTGTCGTTTGGTACGGCGGGATGCAATCTTGCCTGTAAATTTTGCCAGAATTGGGATATTAGCAAGTCCAGGGATATGGACAAACTGATGGATCAGGCTGCACCTGACGCCATTGCGCAGGCGGCGCTGGACTTTAAATGCAAGAGCGTTGCGTTTACTTATAACGATCCTGTTATTTTTGCGGAATACGCCATGGATGTGGCAGATAGCTGTCATGCCCGTGGCATTCAGACTGTTGCAGTCACAGCGGGGTATATGCACGCAAAACCCCGGCGTGATTTTTATTCAAAAATTGACGCCGCGAACGTAGATCTCAAAGCATTCAGTGAAGATTTTTATTTTAAGTTGACAGGTTCACAGCTCCAGCCGGTTCTGGATACGCTGCTTTATCTGAAACACGAAACGGATGTCTGGTTGGAAATCACAACATTACTCATTCCTAATCGCAATGACTCGGATGAAGAATTGACTGCTTTATCCCGATGGGTTTTCAAGGAGCTGGGTCCGGATGTGCCACTGCATTTTTCAGCATTTCATCCGGACTTCAAGATGTCAGATGTTCCGGCGACTGACGAAGCAACACTGATCCGTGCCAGAAATATCGCAATCGAAGCAGGTCTGCGGTATGTATATACCGGCAACATTCATTATATGTTTGGAGATACGACTTTTTGTCCTCTCTGCCATACGACGCTGATTGTTCGTGACTGGCATCACATAGAGCGCTATCACCTTACGGCAGACGGATGCTGCCCTGAATGCAAGACGGTCATTCCAGGCCGATTTGATCTGGCGCCTGGAGGATTTGGACGCAAACGTATTCCCATTTCAATTTGTTCATATTCACCCTGAGTCATTTTAAAAGATGGTATTGCGTTTATCTCAAGGAGTCAGGATATATGTTTCACGATCGCATGGATGCAGCAAGCCAGCTGGCCAAAAAATTGATTGCATATAAAGGTAAACATCCGCTCATTCTTGGGATTCCTCGGGGGGCTGTACCGATGGCAATACTGATTGCCGGGGAACTGGAAGGTGATTTTGATGTGTTGCTGGCGCGTAAGCTACGTGCACCCCATCACCCAGAGTCCGCGATCGGAGCCGTCGACGAGCATGGTTGGACCTATATTTCTTCCTATGCAAAATCACTGGAAATTGATCAAAAGTATATTGATAGTGAAAAATTTATTCAGCTAGAGCTCATGAAAAAACGTCGTGCTGCATACGACAAGATCCATCCCCCTGTTCACCCTGCAGCCAAAATCGTGATTGTTGTTGACGATGGACTGGCTACGGGGGCAACGATGATTGCTGCATTACATGGTTTGCGTGAGCTTAAACCTCTCAAGTTGATTTGTGCAGTACCGGTTGCCTCGCCAGAGAGTCTCATGAAAGTTCAGGAAGTTGCTGATCAGGTTGTCTGTCTTGAAGCACCTGCATATTTCAAGTCTGTGAGTCAGGCCTTTGAAAGGTTTGATCAGGTTGATGATGAGGAGGTACTGTCTTTGCTCGCGCATTTGAAAAAAAGATGAGTGCAGTTTTTTTGTCTTCTTTCAATCATGTTTCTGAATCTAAGTGAAAATCATGCATAAGATCTTTCTGTTTTGCTGTGTTTGTATGATGGCAACAGGGTGTGCCAAAAAAGAATATACAAAGCCTGGTAGTGGACACGCAGAGTTTTCCAATGATTTACTGGCATGTCAGGAAGTTTCAAAAAAATTAAGTGGCTTTGAAAATGATAGTGATGTCATTCGTCATTGCCTGGAAGGAAAAGGCTGGACCTATGAATAGGATGCGCTTGTTGATAAGTCTGGGCTGTGTCAGCCTCACAGGGTGTGTGGGCAGCATTACCGATGTAAAAGTCAAGGATAAGGAGCCCGCCTGTGTGAGGCAATGCAGTAGCTTTTATAGCCAATGCATTGGAAGCTCTGGTGAGACGAATAACAAGACAATTCGAGCCTGTAACGATGGATATGAGGTGTGTGTCCAAAGTTGTCCTTCTGAGTTTAAGCCGTAATCATGAAAACGCTCATGCTTTTACGTCATGGCGCTGCGGTCAATCCCAGGCCTCATTTACCAGATCGTGATCGTGCGCTCGCTTGTGATGGTGTCAATGAGGTCAGGGCGCTTGCCAGAGAGTTGAATGAGGATATGTTTGAAATTGATCTGATCATATCCAGTCCTGCAGTCAGAGCCATATCGACAACACAAATCCTGATGAAGGAGATGGCAGCCCGTACTAAATTTCTGAGTGTCCTTGAGCCGTTGTATTCAGTTGAGCCGCAAGGTCTATCCAGGATTATTCAGGGGACAGACAGAAAAATTAAACACCTGCTGGTCGTTGGGCATCAGCCTGAGCTTGAAGGCCTGACCTGCTCAATTATGAATCAATCCGTGCATCTTCATCCTTGCTCTATGGCAATGTTTGCGTTCGATGTGAAGTCCTGGAGAGACCTGTTCGATTCCAGGCCTGTCAGAACGATCCTCAGACGTCCTCTGGCAAGGCTGAATGGATGATTTGTACGATCCAAATACACAACAGTTGATTTCGTGCAATTGAGCGTAGATTGAACTGTGTCATCATGTCGCCAAGTAGCCTGTTCTAAACCATACCTGAATGTGGTGGCAGGTCAGCTTTTGTGACGTGGCGGTGCGGACTCCCGTGCTGGAATTCATGGGGCCGGACAATGAAGTTGATCAGTAGTGAGCTTAAAGACAGTGCCCTTGCGCTATATCAGAATACTCTGGATGAGTCGGTTGCTCTGGTCAGATTCTGTCGGAATAACTGGGGGCTTGTCATCTTGATTGCAGCTCTCTTTGTTGCTGTCATTTGGTATGCCAAACCAATGCCGCCATTACACGTTCAAATGTCAGCGGGAGCGCCAGGAAGCTCGTACTCGATCCTGGCGCAAAAGTATGCAGATTATTTGGCGCAGAATGGAGTGACGCTTGACATTGTAAATAGCACAGGTGCGATGCAAAACCTTCAGCGTGTGAAGGATCCAGCGAGCTCAGTTTCAGTTGCTTTTATTCAGAGCGGAATTGCGACAGGCAGCGAAACTGATGGACTTTTATCACTGGGCAGTGTCGACTATGAGCCGGTCTGGTTTTTTTACCAGCATGAATCAAAACTTTCCCCATCTGATCAGCTTAAGGATTATCTAAGTGAACCGATTGCGCTAGGCAACAGTGGGAGTGGCACGAAGGTGCTCGCACTCAAACTGCTCAAATTGAATGGGTTGACTGATAACCTGGATGACAATCCCAATATTGTCAGCTTACCCTACGAAGATTATGCAAAGGCGGTCGAGCGGGGCGAGGTCAAGGCAGTTTTTCTGATTGATGGGATGGATTCAGACAATGTGCAGGCCCTGTTGAATAATCCCGATGTCAAAATGAGAAATTTTGTCCGGGCAGACGCCTATACAAGGCGTTTGCCATTCTTGCATGAGCTTGTTGTCCCCATGGGTGGGCTCAATCTTGAACGTAACATCCCTGACCAGGATATCAAGCTGATCGCTACCACTACCAACCTGATCATAGACAAAGATCTTCATCCTGCCATTCAGATGTTGCTCTTACAGGCAGCTCAACATATTAATGGTGTGAAAAGTTATTTTGCACAACAAGATGAGTTTCCCTCGGTCAAGGATGGCACCGTCGCGCAGAGCAAGGTCGCACGACAGTTCTACGAGCGCGGCGGTCCCGTCTTGATGAACTATCTGCCGTTCTGGTTGAGTGCATTCATCGAGAGAGTATTTTGGCTGCTTGTACCATTTACAGCACTGGCAGCATTTTTGTATCCTTTTATCAGATCACTTCCCGCTGTTCGTCTGGATCGTATGCGTAACCGCATCATGGCATTACATCTTGAATTGAACGAGTTTGAAGCACGGCTCCTCAAATCTTACTCACCTACTACCCACGCAGACTATGTGGGTCAGCTCAATGCCATTGCGAATCACGTGTTGAGACTAAAAGTGAGTAGTACTGTCGCGCTGGAGTATTCGACGCTCCGCACAACGATTGATCATTTCAAAAACTGGTTGCGTGACGCTGAACGCAACTTAAAATCTTGAGTACCAATGTCCATACCTGACTTGATGACGAATGCGCCCGCGATCTCTGAACAGGATGGTATTCGGAACTTGCACTTTGGTACCCTTAATATTCAGGGTGCCATGAGGATTTCTGATCCCTATGCGCTGGAGTTCGAATATATCCAGCAAATGATGATATGGACTCTTTTTAAAGAGTCGCCTGCACACATCGTGCAACTTGGTCTGGGGGCCGGCTCATTGACCAAATTTTGTTACAAGCACTTTACCCTCAGTCAGATTACAGCGATTGAGCTTGATCCTGCAGTGATCGATATCTGCCGGTCTGATTTTGCACTCCCGAGCGATGATCAGCGCTTGAGTACGATTGCCATGGATGCCATGAATTACGTGACGAATGTCAATCATCACGGCATGGTCGATATCTTGCAGGTTGATCTTTATGATGCACTGGCACTCGGGCCGGCTCTTGGGTCACTCGATTTTTATCAGGCCTGTGCCGATTGCCTAAGTCCGGAGGGCATAATGACTGTCAATCTGTTTTGTGATTATCCGGACCACGATAAAAATCTTGAAATGATGGAGCAAGTCTTTCAGTCCGTTGCATGGCTGCCAGAGGTTCATGACAGTAATGTCGTGGCTATTGCCTTCAAACACAGCCCTTCAGTGGATTTTGATCAGCTGTATGACCGCGCGGAGGTGATCGATCGCAAATGGAATTTGCCTGCAAAAACATGGGTCGATCGCCTGATGGACTGGATGCGCGAATAATTCTAATGCATGAGTAGGGCATAGATGTCCCTGTTTTTTTGATAGCAACTACAGGCTTGCAAAATGAGTGCTTCGCGATCCAGGACTTGCATAACACCTCTGTGGTAATTGATCAGCCCCCGCTTTTTAAAATCACTTGCTGTCGTTGTGATTCCGACCCTTCTGACACCCATCATGAGTCCAATAAACTCGTGCGTCATCATGAAAATAGGGGACTGTGCGCGATCCTGACTCATCAGGAGCCACTTTGCGAGTCGTGGACCTATTTCGTGAAAATGTTCGCAAGCGGCAGATAAACCAAGCAGCTGTATTCTCACCGCCATATAGGTTTTGAGTAATTCTTCGAGTTTTTTGTATTTGCGTGCAAGCTGTAAAAATTGAGTCAGCTTGATGCGCCATACATGTCCAGCTCCCTGAACACGTGCCGTGAAAAGATTTGTTGTTAGGCCGAGGATTACTTCTGCACCCAGACATCCCTCGCGCCCGATCATGCCAATTTCCAGGGGAGGATGATTGTCAATTTTTTGAACAAGCGAAATAAATCCATCTGTTGGAAAGTGCAGATATTCCGCGGCACAACCCGACTCACAGATCACCTCAGAAAGTATCAGTGGGATCCATTCTGCACCAGAAAAAAATGCATCCCGTTCAATATTGTCTAAACGCTGAAGCAGCAGATTACTATCCATGCTGGCATCTCACTTAAGTGATTGCCACATAACCCCGCAATGGGTGGCTCCAGGAGCACTCTGATTTGTTGATATCAGCTGTCTAACTGCGACTATCTACTCTTTTGACTGCAGGTTCGGTCTGTTAGCGTACTAAACAGCCATTTTGTTTGGCAAAAGTCTCTCATATTCTGTTTTAACGACTTGATAGCATTCACAGGTACGTTGTTCAAGGCCAAGGCGATTCAGGATTGTGATGTGGCCGCGCGCATATTGAATCAGCTTGGCTTTTTGCAGCTTTAAAGCTGCTTCGGTGACACCTTCACGCCTGACGCCCAGCATGTTGGCAATCAATTCCTGAGTCATGATCAGCTCATTGCTTCTCAACCGATCCATACTGAGCAGTAACCAGCGGCATAACTGCTGATCAAGTGTGTGATGCCGGTTGCATACTGCAGTCTGGGACATCTGTGTAATCAGCGCTTGTGTATAACGCAGCAGTAAGTGCATCACAGGAACTGATTTATTAAATTCGCGAAGCAACATGCTTGACTGAATGCGATAGCCTTTACCCGCGCTTTGAACAACTGCCCGGCTTGATGTAGATTCGCCACCCATAAAGATCGATATGCCAACGACGCCTTCGTTGCCTACTACTGCTATTTCTGCTGACGAGCCATTTTCCAGCTCATACAGCAAGGAAACAATCGCTGTTGATGGAAAATACACATGACTCATTTTGTTGCCTGGCTCGTACAGCACTTTGCCAAGCTCCATGTCGACGGCCTCAATATGAGGCAGGATTCTTTCCCAATCTTCATCAGGAATGCTGTGAAAAAGATAATTGCTATCTTTAACTTCCTTGAAGTCCATTTCCTGACCTGTTCTAAGCATGGATTTGTCTCTCATTCGCGCGCATACTAATTTATGCTTTATACACCTGATTGTATGTCCATTACTGCACATAAATGGAAAAAGTGTTTGTTTTACTTAGTTTTTTGCTGCCGGTCCGCCTGTATCCTCAGGGAATTGTTCGCGAGGTGACCGAGTCAGGATTTGATAAGATCTACACATGCAGATGTAACCTCTCCACGAAATTTCCATCTAATTCAATCGTTTGAACACTCTCACACCTCCGCATTCAAGACCGCTTTACGGAATTTTGCTTATATTGCTGGCAACGCTCTTATTTGCCACGCATGATGGAATTTCGAAGTATTTGACAGCCTTTTACGCACCAATCCTTGTGGTGTGGGCGCGGTTCATGACTCAGAGCCTCTTGATGGCGGGAATTTTCGGGCCGCGCATGGGGTTGGATATGGTGCGCACCAAGCAACTCAAACTGCAGCTTGCGCGCGGATTGTGCATGCTGGTTGCGAGCGTTTGCTTTGTAATGGGCCTGCGTTATGTACCCGTTGGAGAAGCGACGGCAGTGGTTTTTCTGTCTCCGATCGTGGTGACCTGGTATGCAGGCCGTGTTCTGAAGGAAAAAATCAATACTGGTCAATGGATCGCCGTCATCATCGGATTGTTAGGCGTGTTGATCATCGTGCGGCCGGGCAGTGCGTTATTTACACCTGCGATCCTGTTACCGCTTGCGACATCGATCAGCATGGCTATTTTTCAGATTCTGACAAGACGATTGCTGGAATCAGATCACATCGTATCGACCAATTTTGTGACAAGTCTGATTTGTACGGTGCTGATGAGCCTGGTGGTCGGCCATTTCTGGCAAACGCCCACCATAGGTGATTTTATTCTGGTCCTGGTGAGTGGGTCGCTTGCGATGATTGGACATATGCTGCTGACATATTCTTATCGCTATGCTTCGATCGTAACACTGGCTCCCTTCAGTTATGCGCAGATTGTTTTTGCAGCAATCGTAGCGTTCCTGTTTTTCGGTCATATGCCCGATGGCATGACGCTTGCAGGGATGGGGGTCATTATTCTGAGCGGAGTCTGTCTGATCTGGTGGCAACGTAAATAGAGTTCAGGCTGCCACGTCCGGACTGATGAGCGTGACAGGCTGTATTCAATTAAAAGGTCAGACCTTTTGACTCGACCCTTTTTACGCCGAGTACATTCTGGGCTAATTCAACTGCGAGCGCGCGCTCAGCACCACTGGCGAGCTTGCCGGTTAATGTCACGATGCCTTGATTTGTTGTGACCACGATATCTGAGCCAGCCACATTGCTTGAGTACAGCAAGGTTGATTTCACTTTGGTCGTGATCCAGCTATCTGTCACGGCCTGTTCCGTTGAGGCTGTCATGATTTTTGTCGTATCCACGGCAACACGAGTGCCTGTGCTGACCTGTGCAGCCAAGGCCTTGGGTGCATGCACGACAAGCATATTTTTGACCGATATGACCCCTTTTGTGTTGCCTGCCAGACGTCCCGCTAAATCTTTTGCTGCAGGACTGTCGGCCGTACCCGTTAGCGTGACGCGACCAGATTTTGTTTCGATTGTCGTTTGAAGGGCACTTGTGTATTTGCTCCACAGCAATTTAGACTTTACTGCAAGGGTGATGCCCGCGTCGTCAATCACCTCGGCGTACCCGCTGACGGGTGCCTGCATGCTTGCGGATTTTTCACCGTCAATCACAATCTGATTATCAACCTCTTTAATGCCTTGCACACCGAGAGCGATTTCTCGGGCAAGATCTTTGTTGACACCTTCTGGCACACTTCCGGTCAAGGTTGCCTTGCCGTCTTTGACGGTAGCTTTGAGGTCACTCGAACGCAAATACGGATTTAAAGTGTAAGTCGTCCAGATCTGAACCTCTTGCCTGACATCGGTCATGCTTTGGGTCATCGTTTCTGACTGTGCGGTCTGGCCGATTGTCATCAGTGCAAAAGCAAGTCCTGACAGCGCAATTAAATTTTTTGATTTTTTATATTTCATGAGTGAACCTTTTTCTGCGTTAAATTTCCGGTTCACCTTGTTCGTGCCTTAGCACGAACAAGAAGTATCGACAGATATTTAAACTTTAATTTTTGCCATGAATTCAGCAACCTGCTGGTCGGCGATTTCGCGTGTTATTGCATAACGTTCTTGAACCAGGCCCGCAAGTTTTTGAATTTGTCCTTCTGTTCTGAGAATTTCATCGTCGGTCAGCTTGCCCCACAGGATTTTTGCAGAACCAACTTGTTGCTTCCACAGGCCGGAAATTTCACTGCCGCTTGGAATGTGACTGGAGGGTTGAGTCATGATTGCTACCTTTGTAAATTTTGTATGGATCAATCCGCACATCCGTTCGGTGTATGTGCGGATCGGAGGTTTATTTCAAACGCATGTCATTTTTGACGGACTTCACGCCGGCTACGCTGCGGGTCACTTCTACGGCACGATCCGCCGCGGCATTCGATGCTACAAATCCGCTTAACTGAACGATGCCCTTATATGTTTCAACGTTGATTTCAGCGACTTTGAGCATTGCATCGTTCAGGATGGCCGCTTTGACTTTTGTCGTAATGACGCTGTCATCAATGTATTCAGCGGTGCCTTCCTGCTTGCTTGTTGAGGCACAGCCAGCAACAGCGATCAGTGTGCAAGCCATGAATATTGCTGTGAGATATTTATACATATTTTTCATGTGAATATTTCCTGTAGAAAAAAAATGGTTGAAGAATATGGCATCCGGTTATGACCTTCTGTCGTTCAGCCCGTGAGGCATGGACACACTTTGTCCGGGCTGAGATCATCATCGTCTGTGATGCATATGACGTCTGTGCGATGCCGTACAGACCTGCCTCTGGCTAGTTGTTAGATTCTCAATTGTTTACAAGGAGAAACAACATGTCACTAGGAACAATTCTGATCGTCATCATTGTTTTAATGCTGATCGGTGCCATCCCGAGATGGCCGCATAGTCAAAGTTGGGGATATGCCCCGAGTGGCGTGCTCGGTACGATATTGATCGTGCTATTAATTTTATTTTTACTGGGCAGGCTTTAAATTAGGTGCGCGCGCGTCTGTGTTTAACATAAACGCGTGCACACTTTTTCGTACTTATTTTCCGACTTGATTGCCAATCACGCCACCTACTACAGCACCACCTACCGTACCAAGTGCGCTTCCGCCCGTCAGAATGGCACCACCAACGGCGCCGACTCCTGCTCCGACTGCTGTGTCCTGCCCTTGTCGCGACATTCCTGAGCAGCCACTTAGTGCAATGACAAGTCCGAGGCCTACGAAGCAAATATTGATTTTTCTCATGAGAACTCCGATATCGAATCAGCCAATGTGATCCAGTTCAAGGACAGTACTTTGAAAGCTGCACGCCGTCTGTCCGGTAGAGCACATAACGATGACTAAGTGCTATACCGTACAGACGGCATACTTTGCCTGATCCAGAATTGGGGCTCGGAAATATAGGAGCAGATCATGAAAACAATGATAATGAATCGTACCGTGGCAAGTATGTTTTTTGTACTCGCAGTAAGTGCCAGTGCAACAACAGCCATGGCCCAGACTGCTGTTCAACCTGTGCTCATGCCTGAGCCTGCACGATGGACACAGGAAGACGTGACAACAGAACAAAAAATATCCACAGCCAGAAAAGAAGCTGTTGCTGCGCAACAGTCATCTATCGATGCATGCAAATCGACTGGCGGACCAACATATCAAGCTTGTGTTGTTGAGGCCAGAGTAAATTACCAGAATGATATATCTGCGATGAACAAGCGCTTTGGGCTAGTCAAATAACACGTTCAGATTTGGAGCATCACAATCTTTGTATGGATTGTGATGCCCGGATATATCAGGAGTGAGAAATAAAAAATTCATTTCTACGTGGTTGTGGAAAGCGTTCATCGTGCGTGATACGCTCCAGATTTTTGCAGAATTCATTTTCATTAATGTCTGCTAAGTGATAGGTTTCCATCCAGGTTTCTCGTCCCTTGTCATCGACTTCAGGGCGTTTCAGTAGCTGGCACGTGATGCCTGGATACTGACTCGTGAGCGTATCTTGCATATCCAGTATCTGGGACTTCAGTTCAGGATATTTTTGTGGATCAAGTTTGTAATACACAAACAGGTACATTTATTTTTTCCCCAAACCATTCCAGCGTTTGACCAGGTTTGTATCGATCTGGAATAAATCCAGTGCGCGACCGATCGTATGGTCGACCATCTCATCAATGGACGCCGGTTTTGCATAGAGTGCAGGAACCGGTGGCATGATGATTGCCCCGTTTTCGGTAGCCTGCAGCATGGATTTCAAGTGTCCGGCATGTAATGGGGTTTCGCGAACCATCAGGACAAGGCGACGTCTTTCTTTCAGAATGACATCTGCAGCCCTGGAGATCAGATTGCCGGTCATACCCCAGGCTATTTCAGACATTGTGTTCACAGAGCATGGAGCCACAATCATTCCCATCGTCATAAACGATCCCGAGGCGATTGTTGCACCTACATTTTTGGAGACGTGCACGACACTTGCCAGCGCTTCAACCTGAGCAGGCACGAAGTCTGTTTCGGCTGCCATCGTCAGTTTTGCTGAATCACTCATTACCAGATGTGTCTCGATCCCTGAATCCTGAAGAACCTGGAGGATCCGCACCCCATAAACTGTGCCGGATGCACCAGTAATGGCGACAATCAATCGTTTGGGGTGAGAAAGCTGGGTCTGGTGCATGGCTGGCCTGAAACATTTGGTTGACGGTGCAGTGTATCGCTGAATGAGGTGAAGTCTATAATGGCGTGTCACCCGATCCCGGGCGTTCTGATCCCCCTGACCATGCCTGTTTTGCCTCTTCGCGTCTTGTCCGTCATTCCCCCGATGACCCAGCTCAATACGCCTTATCCTTCAACGGCCTATCTGACGGGATTTTTACGCTCACAAGGCGTGATCGCCTTTCAGGAGGATTTGGCGCTGGCATTGGTACTACAGCTGCTTTCGGCGCAAGGACTGCGGCAGGTTGCCAGTCAGATTGAGACAATCACCGCATCCAGCTATTCGCCCAGCCTCCAGGCTTTTGTCGCGCAACGCGAGCGATATTTCGCCACGATCGGACCCGTGATTGCTTTTTTACAGGGGCGTGACTCCACGCTGGCACATCGTGTTGCAAGCCGCCAATTCTTGCCTGAAGGCCCTAGATTTGATTCGCTTGATGTCTATATGGATGACGAGGGGGGTGATCCACTTGCCTGGGCGTTTGGCGCCCTGGGCCTGAATGACCGTGCCAAGCATTTGGCTACGTTGTACCTCAACGACCTGGCTGATGTGCTGCGTGATGCGGTGGATTCCCGCTTTGAGTTTGTGCGCTATGCCGAATCTCTGGCCGCCAGCCAGCCAACCTTCGATCCCTTATCCATCGCTTTATCGGCTCCCGCCAACCTGGTGGATGACACGCTTGCCCAGTTGACTCTCAATTCTCTCAGGCGTCATGCACCGACAGTGGTGCTCTTGTCGGTGCCATTCCCAGGGTGCGTGTATGCGGCATTCAGGATTGCACAGACCATCAAGGCCTATGACCCGCAGATCAGGATTGTGCTGGGAGGTGGTTTTGTTAATACCGAGTTACGCGAACTGACTGAGCCGCGTGTGTTTGATTATTTTGACTACGTGACGCTTGATGCGGGTGAACGCCCCTTGCTTGCGTTGCTTGACCATATCCAGGGAAAACGTTCAGAGCAGCGACTGGTGAGAACTTTTGTGCGGGATCAGCATACAGGGCTTGTCCGCTACGTGAATCTGGTTGAGCCTGATATAGCTTTTTCTGAGGTTGGTACACCCACATGGGATGGCCTGCCTCTGGATCAATATCTGTCCCTGCTGGATATGCTGAATCCGATGCACCGACTCTGGAGCGATGGTCGCTGGAATAAACTCACCGTGGCCCACGGCTGCTACTGGAAAAAATGCAGCTTTTGCGATGTCAGTCTGGACTACATTGGTCGTTACGATGCCGCGTCGGCCACCGTGCTTGCGGACCGGATCGATGCCATCGTTGCCGAAACAGGGCAAACAGGTTTTCATTTTGTTGATGAGGCAGCACCGCCAAAATCCTTGAAAGCACTCGCAACAGAGTTGATTACACGCAACACGGGGATTTCATGGTGGGGCAATATTCGCTTCGAAAAAACCTTTACTCCCGATTTGTGCGAATTGCTTGCAGACAGCGGATGCATCGCGGTCTCGGGCGGCCTGGAGGTTGCCTCTGATCGCTTGTTGAAACTCATGAAAAAAGGCGTTTCTATCGATCAGGTTGCGCGTGTGACCCGAGCCTTTACAGATGCCGGAATTTTAGTGCATGCCTATCTGATGTATGGATTTCCAACGCAGACCGTTCAGGATACCGTGGACGCGTTGGAATATGTCAGGCAGTTATTTCTCAATGGCTGCATTCAGAGTGGATTTTTCCACCGGTTTACCTGTACGGTGCATTCTCCCGTTGGCCTGAATCCGGAGCAATATGGTGTGACACTCAAAACCTTGCCGCTCGTGAGCTTTGCCAAAAATGACATAGGATTTTACGACCCGACAGGTGTAGACCATGCCGCATTAGGCGTTGGGCTTAAAAAGGCAATTTACAACTATATGCACGGGATCGGACTCGAAGAAGATGTCCGTAGCTGGTTTGATTTCAAAGTGCCGCGCACGTCGGTTGCGCACAATACAATCGAACGCGCGCTGGGTCTCTCAGACTAACTCAGGACTTCCTGTTCTTTTAACCAGCGCACCAGACCTTTATCTGTTTGTATTGCTGCAAAATCACTTTTAACCAAGGCGATATCTGCTTGCAAACCTCTTTGCAGCGTGGTCAGGTGATGCTTGAGCGATGCTGCGGTAATTGTGATGGAGGGTGCAAGCACAAATTCGGCGGCCGCGTGTAGTTCGATATCACGCAACTCACGGTTCATCGTTTTCATGCGTTCAATCAGCAAGGCATTGAGTGAGGCGAGTTTTTCCTGTGCCAGGCTTGATGCAATTTTTTGATCCGTTAAATTTGCCTGGTACTGTAACTGAAGCAATGCCAGGAGATCACGACGAGCGTAGGCGGTATTTGCATCGCTCATGAGCTGGTTTTTGTGTGTGCGTGCGGCAGGGTCATACTCACGGTCTGGGTGCAAGGCACTCGCAAGCTGACGGTAAATCGTCCGGAGAGCACTTTCAGAGTCCTCAAGGAGCTGATCTGCTTGCTCCATGTAGGCAGACCGACCGCGTTTGCTTTTGCGGGCATCTTTAGCTTTGGCACGGGCTTCAGATTCTTTGCGGATATGCTCAAAGCGCGCGTGCAAGACATCGTCAATTGTTTCGAAGGGTTCTTCCTCACCGAACGACTTTCCCATCATTTCTTCAAAATAGGATTGGGTCTGCGCTGCCTGAGCCAATTCAATATCAGCGAGGCTTTCGTCGCTGTACGAATCATGTAGGACGCGCATTTCTTTATCGCCAGCCTTTGCAAAGTCGATTGACAGTCTGCAAATGATTCGACACATCAGACGTTGCTGCTTGATCGCCAGTGTGCCTTGCTTGACACGGTGGTCGAGCCAGAGCGTCATGTCGCGTAATAAACTGCTGTGGCGTTGCCTCAGGGGAGGGAGGGTGCTTGCATGGAGGATACGATGCTGGTCAACTGTTTTGCGCAACGCATCCATTTTTTGCGTCAGCTGTTCCGCCTGTTTGACGAGCATGTCAAACCGCTCTTGCTCTGGTGAGGCTGAGGCAATAAACACCGAAAGTGTGGGCGAATGGTCGTGACTGTACTCGGATCCCCCATTTTCAAGGGTCTCATCCGTCCATATCTGTTCTGTGGGGGGCATGCTGTCAATATGATTGACCATAAATATATCTTAGTTTGACGAACCGTCTATTTTAACGCAAGCCAACGACCAGGTTTAGCTGCAGTTAGCATATTATTTCTACGAAGACTGCATGATAAAGTTATTCGGTGATGTAAAAAATTCATTTTCGATCCTACCTATTCAGGAATCTAGCCTGTGTTCAACACTCTGAAGTTTTTTGGTGTGGCAATATGTTCGCTGTTACCTGTTTTACAGGCTACAGCCCAACAATTCCCTGACGCATCAACACCGATCAAAATAGTTGTTCCCTATACAGCTGGTGGCTCTTCTGATTTCGTCGCACGGATCGTTGCTTCGCGTTTAACAGAAAGCATCAAACATTCTGTTGTTGTCGAAAACAAGCCGGGAGCCAGTACGCTGATTGGAGGAGATTATGTCGCCAAGTCCAAGCCTGATGGTTATACGATTTTTTTGTTGGGCGAATTGACAAATGCTTCGCTTGTCCCTTTGAACAAAACCCTTCCTTATGATCCGACCACCGCTTTTACTGGGATTACAAACCTAGTCGAGTCCCCACTGGTTGTGGCTGTCTACCCAGGCTTTGCTCCGCAGACACTCCAGGAACTCGTATCCTATGCGCGTGCCCACCCGGGTCGGGTAAATTATGGTTCGGCGGGTGCAGGTAATACTCTTCATCTGGCTGGTGAGCAGTTTGCAAGCGTTACGGGTGTCAAAATGACACATGTTCCCTATAAGGGAGCCTCTCAAGCGCTCATTGATCTGGTGGGCGGACGCATTGATGTCATGTTCGATTTGCCGCAGACACCTCTACCCAATATTCTCGATGGCAAGTTGCGCGCGCTTGCCGTCACAACGTCCAAGCGTCTGGATCAATTACCAAATGTTCCAACGACCGCTGAAGCTGGTTTGCCACAATATCGTTTCACCACGCGGATTGGACTTGCACTCCCCGCCAAGACTCCCTCATCAATTGTTAATTATCTCTATGCCGAAGTTGTAAAGGTCCTGGCGGATCCGAAAGTTATCCAGTTGCTTGAGGAAAAAGCGATGTTTGTGGATGTCAGCGCATCACCAGCAGCATATGACACGGATATTTCAGCAGCGGTGACGCGCGTGACAAAACTGTTGCGTGATGCAGGAGTAGAGCCCCAGTAAGTCAGACTTACTCAGGCGTGCTGGCGGAGCTGCGTTTGTCGCGTTCGATAAAATAGGATGTTGGTGCAAGTTCTGGATCTTCGAAGGCCAGTAAACTGGCGTAGTGCAGATGTTCGTCCTCGCTGAAAAGTGTTTGAACGATATTGTCTGCCAGTCTCAGCGCACCCGTAGCCATGCCGGGTATGTCACTCGAAAGCGCACCATGGCTCATGGTGCTGCCCCAGTTAAAAATATGAATACGTTCCAGTCCTGGTTTGCTTCCTGGGACACGTTCTGTGAGTTCAAACCCTTTTCCAAGAAAGGGAAATCGTGCTGCAACGGGGTGACTTGCGGCAACCTCGGCCGGGACATGATCTTTCCAGAGTGCGATCGAGCCACGGATGGACGCCAACTCCTGGCGGGCAGGTAAGTCGATACTGAAACCCGTTGCCAGAATTGCAGTATCAAATGTGTATGCGCCCTTGGATGTGTGAATATTCACTCCTGCAGTCGTTGTTTGCATATCAAGCCAGGGCTCACTAAAACGGATACTAAAGCCAGCATGTTTTTCACATCGCAGAACAGACTCATGGGGAGGAGGGGATTGCTCATCGAAAATATATGTATACATACGCCAGCGCGCCTGCGTATCGAGTGCCGCATAGCCCCGCATAAAGCCGCTGAACACGCTCCACTTTGACTTGTTTACCTGTGGTAAATGCGGACGGCGAGCAAACATCGTGACAGATGTTGCACCAGCTTCGAGTGCGGTGCCTGCGTTGTCAAAGGAGGATGCACCCGCACCAAGTATCGAGATACGTTTGCCTTTGAGTGCTTTAAAATCGATCTCGTCAGAGGAATGAAATACTCGAGTTAGGTTGGTGTCGGTCTCGGGATCAAAAGATGGGAAGGTCAGACGCTTTGCGTCACCGCTGCCTTCACGACCAAGTGCCAGTACGACTTTTCTTGCATAGACGGTCTCGGTTTGTGCATTGCTCTGTTCAAGCGTTGCACATATCCATTCCGGTTCTGCGTCGACAGATCGCAGAGTGATATTGTTTTCGACCGGGATGCCTGCCACTCTCCTGATCCACAACAGGTAATTCAGCCAGTCCAGCCTGGATATTTTATAAAGATCGGCCCAGCCTTCGGCACCATGCTGCGCTTCATACCAAGCGCGAAATGTTAAAGAAGGAATGCCAAGATCTGGGCCATTAATCTGCTTGGGTGATCGCAGTGTTGGCATTCTTGCATAGGTTCCCCACGGACCTTCTTTGCCATGGGGCTTGCTGTCAATGATGCGAATATTGCGCACACCTTCACGCAGCAAGGCAAACGCAGCTGTCTGACCACACATGCCGGCTCCGACAATCAGTACGTCAATCAGGGGCTTGTTGTCCGGACCTGTCCTTGTCTTAACCCAGTTCGCCGGAGGGTAGTTGAGGCGCGCGAGATCAAGGGCAGCCAATAACTCGTGGTCTGCAAGTGTCCGGGCTATAAATGGGTGCGTGTTTTGCATACGATCGCTTGTTCAGTCACTCTTGTGATTATGGTGACTTTATCAGTAATCGTGGTTTGGGGCGCGACATGAATGCGTCATTAATCTATCTTGCTGACATCCCCGGTGAATTCCAGTCCGCAAAACATTGCGCCATGAAATTGTACGGATATCGGATCTTCAGTCGTCTTGAGTGCCAATACCTCTGCAAGGTAATCTTCCGCATTGTCCTGCGGCCGATAGCCCATATCTGCCACATTGCTGTTATCCCAGCGATTGCGCAGATTATTTGAAATGCCATACAGCACTTCAAAATGAAAACCAGCATGATCAATACAACATTGAATCAGATGGACCATGTCACGATGACTGATCCAGGTATTGAGTTGACGAAAATCTTCAGGCTTGTTTGCCAGGCGAAACGAGCCAATGCGCAAGCAGGCAACCTGCATCCCATGCTTGTCTGCATATAGCCTGCCAACGGCCTCACCAAATACTTTGGAGACACCATAGCGGCTATCCGGACGTGGTGCGACCGTGTTGTCAATAAATTTTGCGCGCCGGTGATAGCCAATCGCGTGATTGGAACTTGCAAAAATAAACCGTTTGACACCCATACGCGAGGCAGTATCGTAAGCGTTGTAACAACCTTCGATATTTGCAGGAAGAATTTTTTCCCAAGTGTCTTCGACGGGAACACCTGCAAGATGTATGACGCAATCAATATCCTGCATCGCCAGTTCAAGGGCAGGTATGTCACGCAAATCACATCGGACGATTTCTTCGCCTGGACCAGCAGGCTCCTGCTCGGCGATATCCATGCAACGTAAAAGTGGATATTGGCCCTTCAGGCCTGCCCGTACCACGCGGCCTATTCCACCCGCAGCACCCGTCAATAAAATTCGTTTCATCTGCATTCCGGATTAAACAGCCTGAACAGGCTGTGGACTTTTCACACCGACCGATGTCGGGCCTGGCCAGTTTCAGTATCAAAAAAATGCAACTTTTCTGGTGCGATCTTGATGGTGACGGTTTCGTGAGGTTGAATCCGTGCGAGCGGGTCGATCCGCCCAACGGCAATGGAGTCCTTGCCCACGCGTACCGTGGCGATCAGTTCACTGCCAAGATTTTCAATGATTTCAATATGCCCTTTGACTGCGATGCCAGGTGCATCCTCACCCAGTGCAATATGCTCAGGTCGGATCCCAAGAGTCAGGTGGGCATGACCAGCGGGGACCTGCATGCTGCTCAGGCTGAGCCAGTCCGTACCAAACTGGTTGTCACCGAGTGTGCGGGCTGTGACGAAATTCATTGCAGGTGAGCCTATAAAACTGGCAACAAACTGATTCGCAGGTCGGCTATAGACCTCAACGGGTGTGCCAGCCTGTTGAATAATACCGTCCTTCATCACCACTACGCGGTCACCCAGGGTCATTGCTTCGACCTGATCATGGGTCACAAAAATCGAGGTAGTGTCGACACGCTCACGCAAGCGTTTAAGTTCAATCCGCATCTGTGCGCGCAACTTTGCATCCAGATTCGACAGGGGCTCATCAAACAAAAAAACTTGAGGGTTACGAACGATACAGCGACCCAGCGCGACCCGTTGTTGCTGACCGCCTGAAAGCTGACTGGGTTTGCGGTCAAGCAGGACGTCCAGTCCGAGAATCTGCGAGGCGTGTTTGATCGCCGACTGGATTTCGGACATGGGTACTTTTTTGTTTTTTAAACCAAAGGCCAGATTTTCAAAGACCGTCATGTGTTGATAAAGCGCATAGTTCTGAAACACCATTGCGATATCGCGTTCGCGGGGTGGGAGGTCGTTGACGACCCGATCCCCTATCCAGATCTCTCCCGCACTCACGTCTTCAAGACCAGCGATCATGCGCAAGCTTGTGGACTTGCCGCATCCCGAAGGACCGACCAGCACCACAAACTCACGGTCGGCGATGTCAAGATTGATCCCCTTGACAACCGGTTCGGCATGACCATAACGCTTAACGAGTTGTTTCAACACTACACTTGACATGATCTATTCTTTCGCTGCTTTAGTAATGTTGACCGCGCCTTCGGCGAGTGCTTTTTCAATTCCGTCACGTGGGCCTGTGATGGCGGTGATGACAGCGTCTGAATAGGCTTTATGCACGGCAGGCCACTGAGCAAAGTAATACGCTCCGTGTGTGCGGCCTGTGACATCCAGACTGACTTTTTGCAACTGACGCATGAATGGATCTTGCTCTGAAATTTGAGGCCATAGTGATTTGTTTGGTGGTGGAGCGCCGGTTTTTTTCCAGAGATCAATCTGTCCCTGATCGTCGGCCATCATCGCACCGAGCATCTCTTTAGCGAGTTGCTTTTTTTCAGGACTGATGGACTTAGGAATAGCCCAGCCCCAGATATCGTTCCACGCAAAGGGCTCTTTGCGATTCGGTCCGATCGGGAAGTAGGCAATGTTGATTTTGCCCGCTACTTTCGATTTTGCCGGATCGTTAAAGCTTGCCCAATATACTGAGTCACCGACAGTGAAGGCGGCATCGCCCGCCATAAAGACGGCATTGGCCTCGTTGCGATCATAGGCAGGCATGCCTTTAGGCAGGATTTTGTCTACATTGAGTGCATCCCACCAGAATTCTGTGACTTGCTTCATGCAGGGATCTGTCATTGCTGATTTCCACCCTGCTGCTGCAAGCGCGGCGTTGTCGCGGTTAAAAATTGGATAGAACACATCGCAACTGTTTGCCCACATCGACCAGAACCATGAGAACCAGGTGTTATTCATCGACATGCCACCCACATAGCCGAATTTCACTTTGCCCTCAGACTGCAGTTTTTTGCTGATCGCAACCATCTCTGCCCAGGTTCTTGGGACTTCTGATTCCTGCATCAGGTCGCTGCGATAATAAAATACGCCAAATGTATGCCCCATGGGCACAACAGTATTCTTGCCTGCGGCATTGTTGAAGATGAAGCCTTCCATCGCCGTCTTGTCTGCCTTGTCGATGTTTTTGACATCTTCGGTTGGCTCAAGCAAGTGTGCCCACAACTGACCCCAGTCATCGTTATGCCAGATCACATCGTACTGGTTCGAGTTCGATGTGAGTGACGCAGTCATTTTTTCAACATAGACGCCATAGCTGTTGGGAACCTTGATGATCTTGACGTTGTTTGCCTTGCCCCATTTTTCCATCATAGCGATGGAGGCATCCTGGATCGGGTTAGGCTGATAGCCAATGCGCAACTCTCGCTGCGGATCGGCAGAAAAGGCGCTGACAGATTGCAGCAGCAATGCGCCAGCAAGCAGGCCTTTCAAAATGTGTTTCTGCATGATTGTCTCCATCGTTTTTATAATGACCGCCCCACGTTTGATCTAGGGCTCTGGTATTGCAGGATCAAACTACATCTTCAAGCCTTTAATGACATATTTCTGACCAAATAGGGTTAAGAGGAATGCCGGCATTAACGCGAGCACTGCTGTGGCCGCCATCAGATTCCATTCAATTCCCATTTCACTGACAAACTGTGCCATCACAACCGTTGCCATCGGGACGCGTTCGCCGGTGAGAATCAGCGCAAACAGAAACTCGTTCCAGGTAAACAGCCAGCATAAGACGCCGAGCGCAGCGATGGCGGGCATCGCAGTGGGCAGTGCGACTCTGAAAAAGGCTCCCCATCGTGTGCAACCATCAATCAGAGCTGCATATTCCATTGAGGGATCGATTCCGTCAAAGAAGCCTTTCATCAGCCACGAAAAAAAGCAGATATGAACGGCGATATGTGGCAGCAATAAACCCACATACGTATCGTAAATGCCATATTTTTGAGTGACAAAATAAAGTGGCAGTACCCACGAGATGTAAGGCACGCAGCGAAACACATAGATCAGACCAAACCATGAGCTGGAGACGCGTCCCTTAAAGCGCGACAGCATATAGCCGCTGCAAACAGTTACCAGCAAGGAGAAGAATGTTGAGGCCGTTGCAATGATCGCGCTGTTTACAAAAGATTCGACCACCCGTTCATTTTCGAAAACAGTACCGAAGTTCGACAGCGTGAAGTTCCAGCCGCGATGCACGTAATACATGTCTGCAGGCGGGCGCACAGAGGTGAGAATCAGCCAGAGCACCGGAAAAGCAAACAGAAAACACACGAGCATCAGACCCGCGTACAGCGGGATGCCAAACAGGAAGGGGCGGTGAAATTGCCTCATGCCTTGGTATCCACCATTTTGTTCAGAACTTTGAAAAGCAACAAGCCAAAGATCAGGATGATGACGGCGCCGATCATTGCTGCTGCCGACCCCTTTCCAAAATTCAGATTTTGGAACGCGATGACATAGGCATACAGGCTGAATATTTCAGTGCCTCGCCCGGGGCCGCCTCCTGTGAGTGTCCAGACAATGTCAAAGGTGCGAAAGGCATCAATGGCACGGATGACGACGCACACCACTATCACAGGACGTAGCATGGGCAGGGTGATGTACCAAAAGGTCCGCCAGCGACTGGTGCCATCTATCTCTGCCGCTTCGAAAGGTTCTTTTGGAAAACTTTGTAGCGCAGCCAGTAACAAAATTGTGAACCAGGGCGTCCAGAGCCAGATGTCTGTAAATAAAATCACACTAAATGCGAGTGCGCGCTGGGTAAACCATGAGACAGTCTCTAGTCCCAGAGCGCCGATCACGACATTCACAATACCAAACTGATCATTGAACATCCATCGCATCATGATGGCTGCAATGACTGGAGCAACCATCAAAGGCAGGAGCAGGATAGTCTGAATGATTTTTTGTCCTTTCACTTTTCTATTCAGAAGCAAGGCGATGGACATGCCAATGACAAGTGAAAACGCCACGCTTCCAAACATGAAAATAAATGTATTTGGCAGGACAGTGTTGATGAACACACTATCGTTGAAGATTGCCATGTAATGTTTCAGGCCAATCCAGGTCTCTTTTGGGTTGTATAACGCCCAATCCCTGAAGCTGACGTTCAGGCCAATCGCAATAGGGACGATTTGAAACAAGACGAGCAGGATTGCAGCAGGCGCCATGAGCAGCAGCATGAAACGTTCACGCTCACCGAATATGAATTTCTTTTTATCTGATGTCGGTGCCATCTTTATTATGAAGTCTCATTTATATTTTTTATCCGGGCACGTATGTTCGGCTCCTGGTTATCAGCAAATTAAAGGCAAAGACGCGCACTGTCAAACGAATTCTCTATAGGGGATTCCCTAGCGATTGAGGTTCAAACAGTGTGTATATTTCTAGATCCGTTGTCCACTTTTAGAATTCCTTACTCACTTTTAAACTGAAATATTATGTACACACCAACACTCAGGCTTGAAAATAAAGTAGTCATTGTGACTGGCGCAGGCTGTGTGGGGCCGGGTTGGGGCAATGGTCGCGCAATATCCGTGCGCTTCGCGCAAGAGGGTGCGCGCGTATTTGCGGTCGACAAGAGCCTGGAGGCGATGACTGAAACCCATGACATGATTCGCGCGTTTGGGGGGGATTTCACTCCCTATGTTGCTGATGTGACAGATAGCAAGGCGATTGTGTCACTGGTGCAAGCCTGTATTGCACAGTACGGCACAGTCGACATTCTGATAAACAACGTAGGAGGTCCGGCACCAGGCGGTCCGGTAGCCCTGAGCGAAGAGTCCTTTGATGCCCAGATCGACCTGAATCTGAAATCTGTTTTTCTGATGTGTAAATATGTGATCCCGGTGATGGAATCAAAAGGTTCGGGTGCGATTGTCAATATTGCATCGATTTCCGGTATTCGCTTTAGTGGCGCGCCGCAGGTAGGCTATGCCGTATCCAAGGCAGGTGTCATTCAGTTCGGTCGCGTCGTCGCTGTGGAGTATGCCAAAAAAGGGATTCGTATCAACTCGATCTTGCCAGGTCAGTTACATACGCCGTTGGTGGATGTTGTGCTTGCCAATACCCAGAGTGGAGGGGACGTTGAGTCGTTACTCAAAAAAAGACAGGCCAGAATTCCAATGCCTTTTACGGGTGATGGTCGGGATACGGCCAATGCTGCCTTGTTTTTGGCCTCTGATGAGGCTAGATTCATTACGGGAACCGAATTGATTGTGGATGGAGGAATGACTGCCAAGTGTGATTAAGGTTTAGTACGCAACACTTATAAAAAATATATGGAGATCAATATGACTGTTAAAAAAATAATGACTGCGCTCGCACTCGCGGCCAGCCTGCTGGGCACAGCGACCCAGGCGGCAGAGACCTTCCCGACCAAGACGATTCAGGTAGTGATTCCTTTCGCACCGGGGGACACGGACAACATGCTCAGACCCTTCATTGACAAGATGGGTGAGTTTCTTGGGCATCCGGTCATTCTGACCTATAAGGCCGGCGCAGGTGGTGGAGTCGGCGCGGGGATGGTTGCCACCAGCAAGCCCGATGGGTATACGCTGGTGGGCACTTCTCAGGGATCGATTGTTGTCGTTCCATTGTTTAACAAAGAGATCAAGTACACCACGGAATCTTTTGCGCCCATTGCCTCCTTATCAGAAGGGGGCTTCATGCTGTTAGTGGCTTCGAACTCTCCCTGGAAGACCTTGCAGGAACTGGTCGACTACTCAAAAAAGAATCCAAACAAGATTAATTTCACGACTTCAGGTGCCATGGGTGTGACCCATTTGCTGGCTGAAATATTTGCCAGTGAAGCAGGCGTTAAATGGACACATATTCCTGAAAAGGGAAGTGGTCCGGCTGTGACCGCATTGCTTGGCGGGCATGTGGAGATGACCTCCTCTGCAGTAGCCCCGGCTTTGGCGCATATCCGTGCTGGCACCTTGCGCCCACTTGCGACCTTTGGTGAAAATCGTCTGAAAGCCTTTCCCGATGTGCCGACTTTTAAAGAGTTGGGATATAAGGTTGCCAGCCCAGGCTATTACGGAATTTCTGCACCGAAGGACACTCCCAAAGAAGTGATTGATGCCATCTATAGTGCCGCTCAAAAGGTGACCGAAAAGTATCATTCACAGATCGCTGAAAATCTTGGGGGCTTTGGTGCAGAGATCAAACTTTTGCCCCCAAAGGAGTACGCAGCGTATCTTGAGGGTCAAAAAAAGCTATTCTCTGATGCCCAGAAAAACCTCGATTTAAAACAATGACATCAATGAAGCTTAATTTTTCCAAAGCGTATACAGATTTTTTAACTGCGCCTGTGCGCTATACGCTTTGCTATCAACCTGCCGTCGGGCGCGATGATCAAAGCGTAGGAAACATGCAGCTCAGACGCTTTTTACAGCAAGAAACCAACGACCAAGGTCAGTCCTATCTGACCTTGCAGGCGCCGTTCACCCTGTTGCTTGATCACGAAAAAGAAGAGGGCCTGAATGTCGAGCGGTTGAATGAGCGCTTCGAAACGGTCGAGACACTCAATACGCTTGGTGAACGTGGGGTGGTGGGTGAGCGACTGGCCGGGTTTCCAAACGAAATGAAGGCGGGCGATAAAATCTGCCTGTTTAAACGAGCGATATTTGACCGTGCGGGTGAGTTGGCCGGAGGCGGTACGCGTATCGTCGAGTGTTTCAAGCCTGCTCAAGGGTCAAATCACTGGCTCACGATTAGCGACAACTTGTACCTAAAGGAGTCTGCTGATTACGCGGGGGGCAGCAGCATGCTGTTCGAAATCCGCTCAAGCGATGCGATTGCCCTGCAATATGTCACCTTTAGTGGTGTGGACGATTCAACTTTACTGACCTTCAAAGTGACAGACGCCATACCCGACGTGGCCAGCGCGAAGTCAGCGATTTAAGACATTTGTGTAATTTTATTTTTTACTTACGGAGACTTTTCTCATGATTCATGTTTTAGCCGTCATCACTGCCAAGCCTGGTATGCGCGATTCAATCCTGAGCCATTTTCATGCAAACGTCCCTGCAGTCAAGGCAGAACAAGGCTGTATTGAATACGGTGCTGCGATTGATGCCACCGGGGCGCCCGCCATCCAGACTCCCTGGGGACCTGATACTTTTTTAGTCATCGAAAAATGGGAAAGTATGGATGCCCTGAAAGCACACGCTGCAGCACCTCACATGGCTGCTTACGGGGCTAAAACTAAGGAATTCATTGCTACGCGTGTGATTCACGTGTTGTCGCCGGTTTAATCAACATTGCTTGCGAAGGATCAACAGAATGACTCTCATCTGTTGTGGGTTTAACTTTTGTCCGGTTGTCTGGTCTGGAGCTTGAACATGAGTGACGGTTTACGTGTTTAATGGCGAATGACTATTAAACGTTTCCCCTTCATTCTGCTGATAGCTGTCTCTTTAATTGCTGTCTTTGCGTTGTTTCGCTATTGGCAAGGGCCGCGTTTACCGGCCTATGAGCTCCAGCCTGCTTCTCTGATTCAAAACGTCGTCGCAACGGGGCGAGTCATTTCTACTTCCCGGGCACAGGTCGGCAGCGAAATCGCCGGTATTGTGACTGAACGACGCGTTAAGGAAGGTGATCGTGTCAAGCCGGGTGATGTCCTGATTGTATTGCGAGCTGATGACTTGATCGCAAAAGAAAAAGAAGCGCGCGCGGCGCTCGATCAGTTACAGTTCGCCCGTCGCCCACAAGCCAAGGCGGCCCTGCAGCAGGCTGATTCACAATTTGCACAGGCCACGCGTGAAGCAAAACGTCGGAATGAGCTCCTCGCGCTCCAATCGATTTCACGTGAAGCGTATGAGCAATCTAAAAATAGCGAAACCAACGCGCGCGCTGTAGCCGAACAGGCCAGATTGCTTGTCCAGTCTCTCGCGCCGGGTGAATCCGAGGAACGCATCCTCCAGGAGCGTCTTGCAGCCGCTCAGGCGATGCTGCTCAAGACGGTATTACGGGCAGAGGTATCGGGCACAATCCTGACACGCAATGTTGAGCCGGGCGATCTGGTGCAGCCAGTCGGGAAAGTGCTTTTTGAGATTGCGCGCGATGGAGATACAGAGATTCTGATTCCACTTGATGAGCGCAACCTCGGTGTGCTTGCGCTCGGTCAGGAGGCAAGCTGTATCGCGGATGCTTATCCGAGCCAGCCCTTTGCCGCAAAAGTGAATTTCATTGCTCCCACGATTGACCCGCAACGTGGCACGGTCGATATTCGGTTAAAAGTTGATCCGGTACCTGATTACCTGCGCCAGGATATGACGGTTTCAGTCAATATCCTGACGGGTAAAGCCGATCAGGCGCTTACGCTCCCGAATGACGCGCTGATTGACGTGCGTGGCACACAGGCAGACGTGCTGACCATAGAGGGTGGTCGCGTTAAACGCGTCACGATTACACTTGGTTTGCGCGGTCTGGCGTTAAGCCAGGTCAGCAGTGGCCTGAAGGCGGGTGACTGGGTAGTGCTGGATGTGCATGCCAAAGAAGGTGAACGCGTTCGGGTTTCCAGGCAGCCCCTCCCTCTGAGTCAGTCCGCTTCAACCACCCGCAAAGAAACTCCAGTGAAGTTCAACTGAGCCATGTGGATCGAATCTACGATCGCTATCAAGTTTATGCGCCAGGGGCGTACCCAGACGGCATTAATTCTGGTGGGTATCTCTGTTGGCGTATCGGTGATTGTGTTCATCACGGCACTGATCATGGGCCTGCAGAGCAACATTGTTGCGCGCACGCTTGGTACACAGTCGCATATCAAGGTCCAGCCCCCTGACGAAAAAAATAAAGTGATCTCCCAGCCACCAGGCACACTTTCTCTGACGCTTGAAGATAAGCGCGCGCAGCGGCTAAGAACCATCATCAACTGGCTTGAGGTGCGCGATACGCTCGATGTGCTGCCTGAGATCAAGGCCGTCTCGCCTGTAGTGTCTGGGCCCGCCTTTGCGCGACGTGGTGATGTATTCAAGTCAATTTCCATTGTGGGTATCGATCCTGTCCGCTACGAAAAAATCATTCCTATCAGCACAGATATTATTTCCGGGCAATTCCGAGTGGGAGCAGGCGACGCAGTCATCGGAAAATTGTTGGCTGATGACCTGGGTTTGCGCGCTGGTAATAAACTGCGTATCGAAAGCGGACAGGGTCGTTCGGCAGTCGTCACGGTGGCCGGTATTTTTGAGCTGGGTGTTCGCGATATTGACTCGCGCTTTGTTTATCTGGACTTGAAGCAGACGCAGTCTTTACTCGGCCTATATGGTGGAGTGAACCAGATTGATGTGACGGTCAATGAAATCTTTGCGGCAGATAGGATCGCGGCGCGTATCGCACGTCTCACGGGCCTCAAGGCCGAGAGCTGGATGGAAACCAATGCACAGCTGATGAATGCACTCAGTTCGCAAAGCCTTTCGACTTCGATCATTACTATTTTTGTCGGACTGTCTGTGGCGCTGGGTATCGCAAGTGTACTTGCAATTACTGTCACGCAAAGAACGAGGGAGATTGGTATTCTAAGGGCGATGGGCACGCGCAGGGGGCAGATGTTGCTGGTGTTTTTGCTTCAGGGTGCCATTCTGGGACTGATCGGTTCGGCGATTGGCGGACTTCTTGGTTATGCGCTGGTGGGGGCTTTCAACACCTTTGGTCCCAAACTGTTTTACATTCCCTTGCCGCTTGCGTTGATCCCTGCAGCGATGGCGGTGGCAACTCTGGCGGGGATCCTGTCTGCCCTTGCTCCCGCCTGGCGCGCTTCGCGTCTGGATCCTGTCGTGGCAATCCGCTATGTCTGAGGTCATGATTAGCGCCTCCTCTGCCCAGTCAGAGCCTGTTCTCAGGCTGGAAAACTTGTGCAAGTCTTATAATATTGGGGCGCCAAATGAGGTCGAAGTTCTCCATGGGATTGATCTGTCGGTCGGTCAGAAAGATTTTTCGGCGCTAATCGGGCCTTCTGGCTCAGGTAAAAGCACCTTGCTCAATATCATTGGTTTGCTTGATCAACCGACCTCTGGTGAGTTGTATCTGCTGGGTCAACCAACACGCGTTATGGATGATGAGTCCCGAACAGCTTTGCGTGGTAATTCGATCGGCTTTGTGTTTCAGTTTCATCACTTGATCCAGGCATTCACTGCCATCGAAAACGTACTGATGCCAATGATGGTGACCAAAGGCAAACCGACAAAAGAAATGCAGGATCGCGCGCGCGGTTTACTTGCTGATGTTGGTCTTGAGCAGCATATGGATAAAAAGCCTGATGAATTGTCGGGTGGCCAGCAACAGCGTGTCGCCATTGCCCGCGCGTTGATGACGCGTCCCGCACTGCTGCTCGCAGACGAGCCAACGGGTAATCTTGACACCAAAACTGCTGCGGGTGTGTTTGAATTATTCAGAAAATTCAATCAGCAGTTCGGGTGTGCCGTACTCATCGTCACGCATGATCCAAGGCTCTCGGCGACGTGCGACCGTACGATCAATCTGGTTGATGGCCGCATCGTTCAGGCGCCTTGATTACTCGTCTTTCACCCCAGCTTTCTGGATGATATTGCCCCAGTGTGCAAGATCTTTTTTGATCTGTTCGGCCATCTGATCCGGTGTCATTTCGATGACATCGTAACCATCTGCATTGACTGATTTCACAATGGATGGATCTTTCATGGCTTCATTAAAGGCAGGGACAAGTTTTGCCATGACGTCTGCAGGCAATCCTCTGGGTCCGACGATGGCATACCAGATTGCTGCATCAAAGCCTGGGTAGCCTGACTCATTCATTGTGGGCACGTCTGGCAACAGAACACTGCGTTGCATTGAGGTGACTGCCAGCGGCTTGAGATTACCAGCTGAAATTTGCGTGGCAGCTGAACCGAGCGACGAGAAGAGGAAAGGCACGTGACCACCCAGCAACTCAACTACAGCTGGATTGCCGCCTTTGTAGGGGACGTGTGAGATATTCATATTCTCGATCACTTTGAGCTGCTCGCCAGCCAGATGTCCTACACCACCAATCCCCGAGGTGCCGTATCCCCAGTTGGCGGGATCTTTCTTGGCCATCGCGATCAGTTGCCTGATGTCTTTTGCAGGGGAGTCCGGGCGCACCAGAATCACGGTGCCACCGCCTGCAATCATTGCAACGTCTGTAAAGTCTTTAATCGGGTCGTAGTTCATCTTGCGCATATTTGGCAAAATTACCATCGGGCCTGAATCTGTAATGTGCAGTGTGTAGCCGTCAGGTGGCGCTTTTGCCGTGATGTCCAGTGCAATCGAGGCGCCCGCACCGGGTTTATATTCAATGATGAATTGTTGTCCGATGATTTTTGAAACGCGATCGGCGATAGGCCTGATGAGTTTGTCGGCTGCACCACCCGGCGCGTAGCCTACAAGCATTCTGATTGGTTTGTTTGGGTAGTCTGCCATCGCAGGTGAGCTGGCTGCCGTCATGAGCAGCAGCGCAGACGCTGTGTATTGAAGGGCCTTGATCCATTGCATGGTTTGTCTCCGTTATATATATATTTTTAATTTTAAATTTATAGTTCTGAAAAAACTTGAGCGGGCTTGATCATCCCTTTGACCTCTACTGCATTGCCAGAGGGATCAAGTACTAAAAATACATATTGTTCCCTTGGCGTGCCGACAAAAATATGATCTGGCTCCATTGCGAATTCAATGTGTGCGGCGCGTAACTTTTTGAGCATCATTTCGTATACGTCCGATTCGACGATCACTCCAAAGTGACGCAAGGGATAGGGATTTTTTCCGATATTGACAGATCGGTGTGCGGCCTCCACAGCAGACAATTGTGCAACCAGGTGATGCCCAAAAAAATCAATATCAGCGCGGTCTTCAATTACGCGCGTCACCTTGCAACCCAGCAGCTCTTGATAAAAAGATACTGTGCTGGCGATGTCTTTAACGGGAATGGAAAGGTGCAGTGTTGCTTTGTTCATTGCGCTCACTTTGTAAAAGACGCGAGTGAACACACTAGGCTTAGCGGAATTGCCAACATGGGTCTGCCTCCTCACGTACTGAATCTATCCGACGAATATTTTCGTTCTTAGTAACATTTAGTTTGCGAGCCTGCATATGGTTGCAGGTCTCGCTGTGATCTTAACTTAAAGCGAGCTTGGCATAAATAATTTATCGTAGGCTGCGAGCAGGGTCTGGTGCATGGGGCTGCCTTGCATATCCACACCTAGCGTGTCGAGGCCAAAGAATTTTTCTTTACGCTCGATCAGGGCCTGGGCCTGGCGCATGGTTTCGGTGCCGAACATCAATGTAAGTGACCGAATATATGGTTCGGTATCGTCGAGGTTCAGTAAGGTTTCTATGCAGCGATAAACCAGCCTTCGGGCAGGATTCATCTGTTTATAGTGATGGATCCAGTCGCAACCTTCAAGTGCGGCGTCCGTGTCACCAATTGCAAGCGCCAGGAGTGTCTTGAGCTCGCCGATCCTGAGCTCTTTCCAGGTCGACCCATTGGGTGTCGCGAGCCCCAGAATCTCCCAGAGTGGGCGCTCATCGTTCAGGTTCAATGTTTGCAAGTCTGCAAGCAGCTCTGTGCATTGCTCATCGCTCAGCTCGTTGAGCCGCACGAGGTGAGGGCGGATCAGGTTGCCGATGCTGTTGTTTTCCCAATCGAGATCGCCGACGGGATAAATTTCTGACATGCCGGGAACAAGAATCCGGCATGCGTAAGCGCCTTGTTCGGAGAAGTCTGAGACGTATATCTCATGTCCTTCAGACTGGATTGCCTGGCAGAGCCAGGCATAGTCTTCGTCTGTGGTGGTGCTGAAGTTCCAGTCGACATATTCAAAGTCTGGTTCGTCTCCCATAAAGTCCCACGAAATGACGCCACTTGAGTCTACAAAATGAATTTCGAGATTGGAGACCGCCGTGATCTCGTCCATGTCAAAGCCGGGTTCGGGGAAGTTTTCAAGAGCATCCAGCGCACGGCCTTGCAGCAACTCTGTCAGCGCGCGTTCGAGAGCGATTTCAAAACGAGGGTGGGCGCCAAAGCTAGCAAAGACGCCTTGATCTTTAGGATGTATCAGCGTGACGTTCATCACCGGATATTTGCCACCGAGCGAGGCATCTCGCACCAGAATGCCAAAACCCGCCTCACGCAGACCTTTGATGCCTGCAGCTATGCCTGGGTAACGTGCAATCACACTCTCGGGCACTTCGGGCAGGCAAAGTCCTTCGCTGATGATGCGGTATTTAATGTGACGTTCAAAAATTTCGGATAGTGCCTGGCTACGCGCCTCCTTGGGTGTATTGCCTGCAGCCATACCGTTGCTAACGTAGAGATTGCCAATGATGTTGACAGGAAACCAGGTGGTCTTTTCATCACTCAGGCGGGTGTAGGGCAGGGCGCAAATACCGCGTTCCACATTGCCTGAATTCAGGTCAACCAGGACTTCGCTGTCAATTTCATTATCAGGGTTGTAAAAAGCATGCAAGGTCGGATTCAACAGGTCTTCTGGCCAGGCGCCGTCTTCGGTGGGCGCAAACCATCGCTCTTGCGGATAGTGCACAAACTCTTTGTTCGCGCGCGTCTGGCCCAGGTGAAAGTGTGTCCAGAAGTAATGTGTGCCAAGTCGCTCAAAAAACTCACCCAGAGCGCTGGCGCGTGCCGCGAGTTTTGTTGCACCTTTGCCATTGGCAAACAGCATTGGGCAATCCTGGTCCTTGACATGTACGGACCAGATGGACTCCACGGGGTTGAGCCAGGATGATTCATCCAGACGAAAACCGCGGCTCGCGAGCTTTGCCTCCATCGTACGAATAGTGGATTCAAGAGATACGTCTTTACCGGGGATGAAGCTTTCGTTTTGCATAGAACCTGATGAGTAATGTGGTGAGTTTGTAACGATGGGATTCAAAATACTTACTGATTTTTAATGCCTGCCGTCTGAATGACGTGACCCCACTTTAGAATTTCTGTTGCCAGATAGTCCGACAGGTCTTTAGGTGTGCCACCCATTGGCGTTGCACCGACATCGGCCAGTTTCTTTTTGAATTCCGGATCCGCCAGAATATGATTGATTTCAGCATTCATGCGATCAATGATGGGCTGGGGCGTACCTTTGGGTGCCAGTAATGCAAACCATGTCGAGGACAGCAACTTGGGAAATCCCAGCTCTGCAGTCGTGGGTACGCTGGGCAGGGCGGGAGAGCGGGTAGACGACATCATGGCCAGCGCACGCACCTTGTCTGACCTGACCTGACCGGCAATACCAGGTACCAGCTGGAACATCAGCTGAATATCATTTGCAATCAGGTTCGTCGTGGCAAGAGCGGGTGCGTTATAGGGCACATGCACCATTTTAGTCTGAGTTTCGTTCATGAACAGCTCGCCGGCTAGGTGCATGGAGCTCCCGATTCCGGTTGAGCCGAAGTTCAGTTTGCCGGGATTGGCGCGAGCATAGTCGATGAACTGCTGGAGGGTCTGTACCGGCTGACTGTTATTGACCACCAGAATATTCGGGACATCACAAATCAGGCCGATCGGTATGAAATCCTTTTGTGAATCAAAACCTGGATTTGCGTATAGGTTTGGGCTCACCGCAAGCGTGCCTGCCCAGGAAAACAGGAACCTGTAGCCATCAGGAGGATATTTGGCTGCCGCAGCTGCGCCGATGTTTCCATTCGCACCAGGTTTGTTCTCAATGATCACGCTCGTTTTCAGGCGCTGGGCCAGTTGTTCGGCAAACATGCGTGCGAGTGTATCCCCCGTCCCGCCACCACCTGGCCCGGGTACGGTGATCTGGATTGGCTTGTCTGGTGAGGGCCAGGCCACTGTCTGCGCCGCAGCAGGCAGGACGGGCAGCAGTGCCACTGAAAGTGAAAACAAGGATAGGAGTCGGCGCATGATGATTATTCCTGGGAGGCTCAGGCGAATACTGGTTCGCCAAGATTAAGCATGAGCCTGTTGGCCCAAGCGAAGATTGAGATGGAATGAATGAGATCCAGAATTTCCAGATCATTGAGGCCGACATCTTTCAGTGTCTGGATACTTTGCGAGGTGACCGACTCGGGTGAGCTGGTCAGTGCAACGGAGAATTGGCTGATGACACGTTCACGTTCTGTTGTACCTGCAGTATGCGGATCGGTAAATACTTGCTTGATGACATCGTTGCGTTTGGCAAGCTGTTCAAAGCGCTGGGCATGAACAGAGGCGCAATAGACACACCCATTGATCCGCGAAACGACACTTGAGGCGAGCTCTCTTTCTGCCCGTGGCATGCCGCCGGGGGCATACATGATGGCATTAAAGGCCGCAGAACGTTGACGCAAAATTTCAGCCTGATGCACGAGGAACAGGTAATAGTCTGAAACTTTGGCCTTGGGGTGGCTTTCTTCAAGGACCGCGATCTGCTCAGGAGTTGCCGTTTCAAGCTTGACCACATCAAGCCAGGCTGTCCAGCCAAGCGTCTCATTGGTAAAGCCTTTGATCCGGATAGATTCGGGAATATCCTGATTCATGGTTGTTGCTCCAGAGCTTTCATGGCAGCCAGGCCGGCAGCGAGGCGAACCTGGTACGAAACAAAGGAAATCAGTTGCGCGAGCGTGACAACCTCCGGTGTAGACAGGCCTGCCTCTTTTAGAGCCAGCAACGCGGTCTGATCTGCTTTGACTGGGTCAGTAATGAGTGCGTGAGTGAAGGCCAGCAGGGCGGACAGTCGCGTCTGTCCGGTATGCGAAATGTCTGCATTCAGAACTTGTTTCACCCACGCTGGGTCTGCTCCGGCCTTTTCGAGACGGGCACCATACTCCCTGGCCAGCATCTCTGACGGAGTGAGCCTGCAGGCATACAGGGCGACGCATAGCCGCTCGATCAGTGTCAGACCGGCGAGTGCCGGATCAAATAAGGCCTGTTCGCTGCCCTGTGTCGCCGCGACGACTTTTGCGCGCTGATGACGGGTTGCGTAAGTGCTCAGATCGGGCGTAAGTCCTGCGACCCTGTCAATGGTGTCCTCAGCAGTAGTATGTGCCATGTGTTGTCCTTGATGTTAAAGGCTAGGGGTCCATTCATCGCCGAACAATTCAGGCTCTTCGAATTGCTGGATGCGAACGAAATGCTGCGCGACGTCTTCCTGATAAAACAGGCTTGCAATACCTTGAGCCAGCCTTTTTGCCCCTTCGCTGATTGCCGGAATGTCTCCGGACACCGTCCCATGTGAAAGCGCTGCCGGATAACAAAAGCAGTGAATACGAGCCAGTCCTGGACAGGAGCCCCGTGTTTTTTCCTGTAGTTCAAATACAGGGCCAAGATCAGGCGAATCCATCAGTTCCTGATCAGGCTGATCCGGTGATGGTTGATAGCGGTCTTTCCATGCACGCACAAAAGGTGCGAGTGCGGCATATTCAGGTCTGGCACTCCAGTCGATTCTGAACCCTGTCGAAAATATCAGAAAGTCCAGCTCAAAGGTTTTGTGTGGGGTATGAACTTGCAATACCGAACCATGCGTTTCGATATGCTCAATCGGGCACGCGAGGTTGAATCTGGCATTCGAAAAGGCTGAAACCCGCAGTGTGCTCGCGCGTGGAGGAGGAACCTGCTGGGCGTTGATATAGTGACGGATCTGCCATTTCCATGCATCGGGCAAATTGATGTGGCCAAAAGTCAGCCCTGGATTGCCTGCACCTTTACCTTTGTTCACCCGTGGCAGGTCTGCACGGCGAATCAGCAGATCGACGCTCGCAGCACCCGCCTCAAGTGCCGTTGCTGCGCTGTCCATGGCAGAGGCTCCAGCACCAATTACACCGATCCTGCGATTTTTCAATGTGGCGTAATCGAGCGGCTCGGAAGAATGCGCCCATTGATGTCGGCTCAGTGTGTCTGTGAGTGCAGGCAGATAGGGGCCACCCAGACCATCGCGGCCTGTTGCAATGATCAGCCTGCGAGCGAAAACTGTTTGTTGGCCTGTGGGGGTTTGCATCTGCAGTTCAACCAATCCATCGCTGCGCGGGCGCACTGCCTGCACGTGATGCGCGTTGCGCAGATCAAGCTTGAGAACCTTTCGATACCATCGCAAATAATCCATCCACTGGGTACGGGGAATTTTGTCCAGCATCTCCCAGGCTGTGGCGCCGAATTGGGCTTCGAACCACGCCCGAAAGGTCAGCGCAGGCAGACCCAGTGCGGGACCTGTCAGTTGCTTGGGGGAACGCAGGGTTTGCATTCTGGCAGTTGTGACCCAGGGGCCTTCCTGACCAGTGTTCGCCCTGTCAAAAATCACCGCTTGAATACCCAGAAAACCGAGTGCTGCTGTCGCGGCCATTCCGGCCATGCCGCCACCGATCACGGCAACCTCAAGCACGGTCTGCCCTGCGTGCGTGCGTTCTATGCACCACTTTTTTGCAGGAATATCGAGTAAGGAAAGATCCTGATTTAAGCGGGTTTCCAGATCGGCGAGTGTAGAGGGTAGAAGATAAGTTGCGGTCATTTGGATATAAAGGGGGCCTGACTGGGTCATAATTTAAAAACTGACTGCCGTAACCTTACGGTTAAGCTTCAGAGAATACAATGTTCGCGTGCAATTTTTGCAAGACTGTCTGAAGTTTGACGCTGAAAATTTGCTATATAGCTTTTAAATATAAAAACAGGAATCCCGATGAGTGACTCAAGCTACTGGCTGATCCGATTTGATAATCAAGTGCTGATACAGCATGAATCGACGCAAGGCCACGTATTTCCTTTTGGTAATGCTGCTGATTTTGGTCATCCTGAGGATGCTCTGATGGTCGGGCAGTGGCAAGGTCAGCCCTGTTACGCAATTGATGCGCAAACATTGCCAGAGCACATCCGGGGTGAGCTGATGCCCGTACGCAGTCTGTTTGGAGCCGTTGGAGAAGAAGCCTTCACCATGGCTGGACGCGCGACGCAATTAATGGACTGGCAAAAAAACCATCGCTTCTGTGGACGTTGTGGTACGCCCCAGATTAAAAAAACAACTGAGTTCGGGATGGAATGTCCCGCTTGCCGTTTGATTGCCTATCCCAGAATCTCTCCCGCGGTGATGGTTCTGATCCGCCGCGGCTCTGACTTGTTACTGGCTCGCAGCCCGCACTTCAAACCTGGTGTTTTCAGCGCGCTGGCTGGCTTTGTCGAACCTGGTGAGACACTCGAGCAATGCGCGATCCGGGAAGTTCGTGAGGAAGTTGGGGTCGAAATCACCAATCTGCGTTATTTTCAGAGCCAACCCTGGCCCTTTCCCAACTCGTTGATGCTGGCATTCTTTGCCGACTATGTCAGTGGCGATATTGTGCCGGATCCAACCGAAATCGAAGCGGCGGCCTGGTTCGCGATCGACGATCTGCCAAAACTGCCGGACCCGGTCAGCATCGCGAGACGACTGATTGACGCGGCCTGTCAGTCATGAGTGCGCCCGTGAACCGTTCAGTCGTTCTTTCCACGCAACCGATTGATGACTATGCTCAAAATGTGCTCAGTCGATACGGCCAGTGCAAAGTAGCCACTGAGATGACCGAAGCGTGTATCCAGCGTGAAATCGTTGATGCTGTTGCACTTGTGGTGCGTGGCCAGGCGCCTGTTACGGCAGCTGTCATGGACGCGGCACCGAATCTCAAAGTGATTGGTCGTACGGGCGTGGGTTACGACACGGTTGATATTGCCGCAGCAACGGCGCGTGGCATTCCGGTGGTGTACACACCCGGTGCGGGCGCTCGTGCGGTGGCCGAGGGTGCTGTCGCGTTCATGCTTGCCTTGTGCAAAATCATCCCGTTTTGGGATGAGGAGCTCAAAGCCGGCAACTGGAATTCGCGTTACACCACTCAGGGTCGGGATCTGGACAGCATGACGCTGGGTATTGTGGGCTTTGGCAGGATCGGCCGTATTCTCGCTGAATTGATACAGCCTTTTCAGATGACGGTCATCGCGCATGATCCCATCATTGATCAGGATGTCGCCAGGCGGCTTGGCGTCACAATGGTCGGAATCGATGAATTGATGTCACGGGCAGATTTTGTTTCATTGCATTTGCCAGAAACGCCAGAAACAATGGGCTTTATCAATCGCGAAAAACTTGAAAAACTCAAGCCTGGCTCCTATCTCGTGAACCTTGCACGGGGTGGTGTGATTGATAGCCTGGATACAATCGATGCGCTAGTCACCAGTCAACACCTGAGAGGTGTTGCACTGGACGTGTTCAATCAGGAACCGCCTGATTGTTCACATCCGATCTTCAGGCATAAAAATGTGCTGGTTTCGCCGCACGCGATGGCTACGACCGAAGGCGCAATGCGCAGAATTTTCAAGTCGATGACCGATGATGTGGCTGCGATTCTTGATGGTCGCGATCCACTTTATGTTGTAAATCCTGAGACACTTAAAAAACGATCTGAATGATTAGAAAATAACGCTGCGGTACTCAAAAATATAATAACTCTGAGACAAATAATATGATGCTTAAACCTAATGCCGTGAAATCCGGCCTTGCTAACAGGCAGGTACAACTTGGTTTGTGGTGTGCACTCTCCAATAGCCTGACCACCGAAATTCTGGCGGGCTCTGGTTATGACTGGCTCACGCTAGACATGGAACATTCGCCCAACGATCTGCAGACCGTGTTGTCACAGATCCAGATGCTAGGTGGCTATGACGTAGAAGCGGCTGTGCGACTGATCAAATTTGACAAGGATCTAGTCAAGCAGTATCTGGACCTGGGCGTGCGGACCTTGATCTTTCCTAGCATTGAGTCAGCAGCGGTCGCCCGTGAAATCGTCAGTGCAGCGCGCTATCCTTCACGCGGCATCCGCGGCGTGGCAGGACAACAACGCGCGAACCGCTGGGGTCGAGTGACCGATTATCACAAAAATGCCGAGCAAAATATTTGTATTCTGGCTCAGATTGAGTCCGCCGCAGGCGTGGCCAATGTCAAGGCAATCGTGGAAGTTGATGGCATTGATGGTGTATTTGTCGGTCCCAATGATCTGGCTGCGAGCATGGGATATCTGGGCAAGCCCGGTACACCTGAGGTGCAACAAGCCATTGAACAGGTCGCCCGGATCGTCAGGGATGCAGGCAAAGGCACCGGCATTCTTGCCGCTTCCGAAGCTGATGCGGTGCGTTTCATTGATTGGGGCTATACGATGGTGGGTCTGGGTTCAGACCAAAGTCTGCTTGCCAAGGCAAGTGATGCACTGGTGACGAATGTCAGAAAAGCATTGGGCGAAAAATGAAAAGTCTGGTCGCGATTGGTATGTTTGCCGTATGTTCCCTTGTTCAGGCGCAGAGTGCTTCCTGGCCTGATAAGCCGATCAATATGATTGTCGGATTTCCGGCGGGCGGGCCGACCGATCTGGCTGCACGCACACTTGCTTCGGGCCTGCAGTCCATGCTGGGTCAGACGGTCATCGTAGAGAACAAGCCGGGTGCAACCGGAACGATTGCTGCCGCTCAGGTTAAACGCGCCAATCCCGATGGCTACACTGTGTTCGTATCCTCAATCGGCACCTTTGTTGTGGCACCTCATCTGCTCAAACAGGTCAATTACGATGCACTGAATGATTTCGATTACATCACATTGCCTTTTCAAGCTCCCAATGTCCTAGTGACCGGCACGGCGCGACCTGAGCGGACGGTCGCAGAGGTCCTTGCGGCGATGAAAAAGTCACCCGGCACGCTGACCTTTGCAAGTTCGGGTGTTGGGGCATCAGATCACCTCTCGGCGGAGTTACTGTGGCAGCAAAGTGGCACAAGCGGCTTGCACGTCCCCTACAAGGGTGGCGCACCCGCCTTGCAAGATACGCTCGGTGGTCAGGTTGATTTTTTTATGACTAACATCAATGCTGTCCTACCCCAGATTTTGGCTGGTCGATTGCACGCGATTGCTATCACGGATCAAAAACGTTCGCCCGCACTGCCTGATGTGCCGACCTTTGCAGAATCGGGTGTGCAAGGCATGGAGGTCGCTGGCTGGCAAGGACTGGTGGCTCCCAGCGGGCTGTCAGACTCTGTAAAAAAGAAACTGAGTGATGCAGCTATCCAGACCATGCACGTGCCCGCAACGGTTAAAAAGCTCGAAGATCTCGGCATTACAATCGTCGCTAGTACGCCCGAAGAATTCAAGGCATTTGTTGTGCGTGAAAATGAGCGCTGGAAAAACCTGATTCAGACGCGCAAGATCACTGTTGAGTAACCGTTGTGGGCAAGAATCCTGCTAAAGCAGGGCTTTTGCCAGCATCGTGGCAGCGATGCAGAGGGTGAATATCGCAAAGAACTGTTGCAATCTTGGACCAGAAATTCTTTTTGATACGCGCTGCCCGACCAGCATGCCGGATAGTGCACCTGTCGCAAAGGGAATCGCAATCGGCCAGATCATGTTGCCGGTCGCGGTTGCAATGACCACGTTGCCAAACGAGACAATGGTCAGCACGCCCAGCGAGGTCGCTACGATTGACTGCACGGGCAGGTCGGTAAAGCGCTTAAGTGACGGCACGATAATAAAACCGCCACCCACTCCCAATAATCCAGAAAAGAATCCTGCAGTCGCGCCTGCCGCTGCGAGTGACCTGGCACAAGGGACCGTCCAGATCAGCCTCCCGATTGACTGATTCAACTGGCACGGAGGAGGTCGGATCTCTGCACGTGTCGTACCTTTTAGCTCGTGGTAGGCTGCAATCAGTAGTCTGGTTCCTACAATCCCCAGAATGATGGCAAAGCCAATCGACAGGGGTTTATTTGGAATCCGTTGGGCAAGCCAGATGCCGGGCGGCGAAAGCAGCAATCCAAAGATCGCCATGAAAGAAGCGGCGCGATAGCGCAAAATCCCTGCCCGCAATGCCAGAAATGCACCGATTGCCGAAGCAAGACAGACTGCCATCAGCCCGATCGGACCTGCTTGTGCGACGGTGAGGTGCAGCCCAAACCCCAGCAATGGAACAGAAAGAATGGCGCCTCCCGCACCGGTCAGGGATAACAGGAAACCAACTACGCCACCGAGTCCGATGCTAATAAAAAGCGAGGCATCCAAAATATGATCCGTTTGTTTATATTTATAAGCTATATACTTATATCATAAAGTAATATACAATAAATTTGATTGATCGATATGTGTTTTTTGCATGACGCACATCATATATTGAACATACAGGAGTCATGAGCATGTCTGCACAGATTCAAACTTTCTTTGATCCAGCGACCTGGACATTTACTTATGTTGTCTACGAATCTGACCATTCGCCATGCATCATCATTGACTCTGTGCTGGATTACGATCCGAAGTCGGGCCGTACGCAGACCCGTTCTGCTGATACGGTGATTGACTTTGTAAGGTCTCATCAGTTAACGACTGAATGGATACTTGAGACGCACGCCCACGCTGACCATCTGTCGGCTGCGCAATACCTGAAACAAAAAATTGGTGGTCAGGTCGCGATTGGTGATCATATTCAGGTTGTACAAAAGGTGTTCAAAGGGATTTTTAATCTTGAGACATCGTTCAATACGGAGGGTACACAATTCGATTATCTTTTAGTCAAAGATGAGATGATTCGCTTTGGCAATCTTTCCTTTGAAGCACTGTTTGTTCCAGGACATACGCCAGCATGTATGGCTTACAAAGTAGATGATGCAATCTTCGTAGGTGATACGATGTTCATGCCTGATGTGGGCTCAGCCCGTTGCGATTTCCCCGGAGGGAACGCGCAAACTTTATATCAGTCTGCGCAGCGCCTGTTGAGTTATCCCGCTGAGACACGATTATTCATGTGCCATGACTATCCCCCTCAGGGGCGTGCTGTGCAACAAGAAACCACTGTTGCTGAGCAAAAGAAATCCAATGTCCACTTGAAAGACGGAATATCCGAGCAGGCCTTTGTCCAGATGCGAACCAGGCGGGATGCGACCCTCGAGATGCCTGTCTTGATTTTGCCCGCTGTCCAGATCAATATCCGGGCTGGTCAATTCCCGCCCAAAGAGGATAACGGAATTGCATATCTGAAAATTCCTCTCAATACGCTGTGATGCGTGATTGCCTGAGAGGTTTGAAAGGAATATTTATTCTGGACAGGTCGTTCCGTTGGTCGATGAGTGGATGTATATTCATAATGTACTTCTTATCGATTGACCCAACAAAAAGTGATCTGAAATGTTTGCAAACAAATTTGCCCGTACGCTCGCTTTAAGCCTTCTGTGCGGTGCCTCAATCGCCAGCAGTGTTTATGCGGCTGAAGTTCCCTTGACAGGCCAGGCAAAAGAAATAGCCGATCGTTTCAAAGCGGCAGACAAGAACCATGATGGCAAACTGACCCTCGAAGAAGCTAAGGCTGGTATGCCGCGTATTGCAGCGGCGTTTAGCAAGATTGATGTGGACAACAAAGGCTATCTGACACTTGACCAGATCCAGGCAGTCGCCGCAAACGCATCAAATTAAGCTGAAAGACTGGCGCAGCCAGGGCCTTTGTTGACCGCTGCCGCAGCCCTGTGTCAGACCTCAGTCGCTCAGCAAGCTTTACTTTCCCGTAAAGGTTGCTGAGCGTTTTTCTTTCCAGGCCAAGGCGCCTTCTTTCATGTCGGCCGACTTTTCTGAGTGTGCAACGGCAGTTCGAATTTCTTGGTCATTGACGATGCCACGTGCGACCAGATTCAAATGCTTTTTGATTCCGAGCAGTGCAATGGGCGCCATGCCAGCAAGCTGTTCACTGAGCTCATCGAGACGGACAAGCAGATGTTCTGGCTCAAGCAGCTCAGTCAGGAATCCAATCGCGAGCATTTCCTGAGATTCAATTTTCTGACTGGTCAGAAAGAGTTTCTTTGCGTTGTTCAGACCTAGCCTGGTGACATATCGCACCATACCGCCAGGATAGAAATGCAGTCCGAGTTTTGATGCGGGCATAAACATATTGGCTGCAGGTACACCGAGCCGGAAATCGCATGCCAGACACAGGTCTGTTCCGCCACCATAGACGCCGCCATTGATTGCAGCAATCGTGACTGGGCGGGCTGTTTCAATCAGGTCAACCGTATCGCCAAAGTAGGTCGATGAGGGAGCCGTCTCAGCAGCAAGCGAGGAAATGTCGTAGCCGCTGCAGAAGTATTTGCCATCGGCGATGAATCTTAAAACCAGAACATTTTCATCGTCATTGACGATGGCCAGATGCGCTTTAATCACATCGAGATCAACTGGACTCAGACGGTTGGCATAAGCTGGGTTACGAAAACGGATCGTGGCTATGCGCCCATGGATCACCAGTTCGGGGGTCGTGACAACTTCTGGAGCGTTTAGGGGGCGTGTCATCTTGGGCGGATCTCATGGGGCAATCCTTAAGTATATTGGAATCATGCGTTCTCGCGCATTTAACCTGTCATCTGGTGCAATACCGTGCTTCAATAGAAAAAATAATATCCAAAAAAGCAGGAGACAACGTTTTGAAATATCTGGTTGTGCTGTGTCTGCAGCTTTGTCTGTCAGGTGTCTTTAATGCCGCTCATGCAGCAGGCTATCCCGATCGGCCCATTCACATGGTGATTCCTAACGCGCCAGGCGGTGGGACAGATGCCTTTGGCCGGATGATTGCACAAAAACTCGGTGAAGCCTGGAATCAGACGGTCATTGTTGAAAACAAGCCTGGTGCACAAGGCGGAATTGGGGCCGCTTTTGGTGCTAAAGCTCCTCCGGATGGCTACACACTCACTGTGGCGCTGGTCAGCACCATGGCGGTCAATCCTTTTGTGTACAAAGATATCGGTTATGACCCGTTGAAAGACTTCGTCGCGGTAGCCATCGGTGTCACACAGCCTTACTTGATCGTCACGTATCCGGAGTCGGCCTACAACACACTGAAAGAGTTTGCGACGTTTGCTCAATCCAAAACCAATGGAGCAACCTATGCGTCGACCTCTTCGCAGACAGAGTTGATCGGGGTGCTGTTTGAACAGTTGATCCATACAAAAATGCTTTATATCCCTTATAAAAATGCCAGCACTGCAGTGGTTGAGCTCGCGCGTGGTGATGTGGACATGATGGTGGCAAGCCTGCCTTCTGCAATTCCGCTGATCAAGGCCGGCAAGCTTAAAGCTATTGCGGTCACAGGCAACAAACGTGTGGCGGCTTTGCCGGATGTTCCGAGTGCTGCCGAGTCAGGCTACCCGGCTTTTAATCCGGGCGGCTGGTACGGCATCGTGGCCCCGGCCGGCACACCACCCGAAATTGTTTCCCGGCTCAATCAACAGATCAACCTGATTCTGGATATGCCCGATGTGCAGCAGTCTCTGATCGCCGCGGGCTTTGACGTGACCCATGGCACCCCTGAAGAGTTTGCCGCCATGATCCACAAGGACTACGCGCTCTGGGGTAACGTCGTCAAACAACAGGGAAAGTTTAAATGAGTCAGCAACGCCGTGGCCCCTTGGCCCGTTTTAGAATTCTTGATCTCACGCGCCTGCGCTCTGGCCCGACAGCTGTTCGTCAACTGGGAGACTGGGGAGGGGACGTAATCAAGATCGAAACGCCCGAAGCGCTGGGTGTCAGTGATGGCTGGGGGGATAGCCGCCTGGGGCCTGACTTTCAGAATTTGCACCGCAACAAACGTAGCATGACCTTGAATCTGAAAGATCCCGAAGGCGTGGCGATATTTAAAAAACTGGCGGGTACCGCAGATGTGATTGTTGAAAATTTCAGGCCGGATGTAAAGTTTCGTCTCGGTATTGATTACGAAACATTACGCGTCAGTCACCCGCGTCTGGTTTACGCCAGCGTATCGGGTTTTGGGCAGGATGGTCCTTATGCGAATCGTCCGGGTTATGACCAGATTGTTCAGGGTATGGGTGGGTTAATGGCAATCACAGGATTGCCCGGCCAGGGGCCAGTGCGTGCCGGAATCGCTGTGGCGGATTCCGCAACCGGCCTGTATTGCGCCATTGGGATTCTGACCGCCTTGCTCGAAAGAGAAGAGTCGGGTGTGGGACAGTGGGTACAGACCTCATTGCTTGAGTCGATGATCGGGATGCTGGATTTTCAGGCCGCGCGGTGGCTGATTGGTCACGAAGTGCCAGAACAGGCGGGCAATGATCATCCCACTTCTATTCCAACGGGTGTGTTTCCCACTTCGGATGGGCATATCAATATCGCAGGGGCAGGTGCTCAGCAGATGTGGGAGCGACTGTGCAAGGCTGCGCATGCGGAGCATTTGCTTGAACGTGCGGAATATAAAACGGGCAAACTCAGGTCTGTGAATCGCGTCGAGTTGAACCGTGAACTCTCAGAGATCACCTGCCAGCATTCCACCCAGCAATGGATTGAACGGTTTGAGGCAGCTAGCGTCGCCTGCGGACCGATCTACAGGATGGATCAGGTCTTTGACGATCCTCAGACCCGCCATCTTGGTATTGCCAGACAGGTTCACCATCCGGAGTTGGGGGATATTCAACTGGTGGGCCAGCCAGTGGGATTGTCGCGCACACCCAGCGAGATCCGTAGTGCCACGCCTGGACGTGGTGCACAGACAGAAGAAGTCTTGCACGAGTTTGGCTACACAGCGGCCCAGATTCAGGATCTAAAGGCGCGCCTGGTGATCTGATGTCTGTCGGGGCAAGTAGAATGTACGTTATGAATGAAAACAACGCCCACGAACTGAATGAAGACGACACACCTGACTCCGTACAGGAGCCCAGACTCTGGATCAATAAAGGCTGGACTGCCCGGGTCGTCAAGAATTCAGACGACGACGGCTGGGCCGTCGAGATGAGTAAGGATGGCGAGCCAGAGCCTGCGCTCATTGGTCCCTGGACCATGGGACGTGATAAAAAAAATCCCAAACCTCTCGATACCAATGCTTTCAACACTTTGGTGAAAACAGCTTCTGAAGTCGTGCGTCGCCACGAGCAGCATATGCATGCTTTGCACCATAAAAATCTCACAATCACAGTGGGTCATGAACAAATTCAGATCAATCTGGATTTTGTGCCTGACGAGGATGACCCACACGCGCTCCTGAGTGCCCACGATCTGGATGGCGAGCAACTGGCTCAAGTTCGTGTCGGTCCCGGATTCAAGCTCAATACCAACAGCGCCTATGCCTGGGCTGAAAATGAGTATCGAAAGCCAGGTTAAATCCTGTTGTGGTTGACCAATGCTCAGCCACGCGGCAGCGCCCTGTATTTAAATATCATCCACATGTGTCGTTCACGCAAGAGAGGATTCAAAATGAAAGCAGCCTGGTATGAAAAAAATGGTGAAGCACGCGAAGTCATGATAGTGGGTGAAGTCCCGACGCCTGTCGCCGGACCAGGAGAAGTACGCGTCAGGATTGCAGTTTCTGGTGTCAATCCGTCTGACGTGAAATCCAGGCGCGCCCGGCCATTGAATGCTAAACAGATTATTCCTCATAGCGATGCGGGTGGCGTGGTCGAGTCAGTCGGCGTCGGTGTGTCAGCAAGTCGTATTGGCCAGCGAGTCTGGATCTGGAATGGCCAGTGGCAACGTCCCATGGGAACGGCTGCTCAGTACATAGTTTTACCAGAGGCGCAGGCGGTCGAGTTACCTGCCAATGTCGATTTTGATGCTGCCGCGTGCATGGGTATTCCCGGTCTGACCGCATTTGAGGCAGTTCGTCGTCTGGGGGATATAAAGGGTAAGAATGTCCTGGTGATTGGTGCTGCTTCGGCCGTTGGGCATTATGCAGCACAGATGGCGACGCTCAAGGGTGCGCGTGTCATTGGAACGGTCGGCTCTGAGGCAAAGGTTGCGCACGCACGCGCAGCGGGTGTGACCGATACGATCAACTACAAAACAGAAAACGTTGCACAGCGCGTCAAGGAACTCACCGCCGGCAAGGGCGTTGACGGCATCGTTGATATGGATTTTTCGACCACTGCGAATCTGCTGCGTGAGGGTGCACTGGCATCACATGGCACGGTGGCTTGCTATGGTTCGAATTCCGCAGAAGATACTGCAGTGCCGTTTCGCATCATGTTGACGACTACACTCAGCCTGCAGTTTTTTCTGGTTTATGACTTGACGCCAGTAGAGCGTGCCTTTGCGCTCAAAGAGCTGAACGCCATGCTTGCCACGGGCCACCTGATTCACACGGTCGGCGCACGTTATAGCCTTGATGATATTGTGGCTGCACACGAGGCGGTTGAACAAGGCCATCTGATTGGCAATGTTGTGATCGATATCAAATAGACCATGGATGTCTGAGCGTGAGAGGCGCGTTTAACGCGTCTCTCACCCGATTCATGGCCATAGGCTTAGTTCGTCGTTGAGATTCCCGATTTTTTGATGACCTCGCCCCATCGTGCATAATCTTTTTGCATAAAGTCACCGAACTCAGCTGGTGTGCCCGGTATCACGATTGCGCCACCATCTTCAAGTTTCTTTTGTAGCTCTGGTGCAGCCAGCGTCTTGTTCAGAGCGTGATTGACGTAATCAACAATGAATGAAGATGTCCCGGCCGGTGCCATCAAGCCATACCAGACAGAGGCCACCATCGTTGGATAGCCCAGCTCGGTAAAGGTCGGCAAGTCTGGCAGTGTGCTGTTACGTTTGAGACTGACGGCGGCAATGGGTCGCAGCTTGCCGCTCTTGATGTGTGGCAGCAGAGCAGGAATTCCGTCAAACATCATGTCGACCTGTCCGCTCGCAACATCCACAACCGCAGGCGCTGAGCCTTTGTAGGGAACGTGCACCATATTGATGTCCGTGGCGATTTTGAATAATTCCCCCGACAGATGGGGCGCGCTGCCTGTCCCGGCAGATGCAAAGCTCAACTGTTTTTTCTGTGCCAGATCAATCAGGTCCTGGACAGAGTGGACGGGTAGCTGTGCATTGACGGCAAGAATGATAGGGAACTCTGCAATGGCGCCAATAGGAATCAGATCCTTAAACGGCTCGTAAGTAAGTTTGTCGTAAAAGTATGGGCCAATGCCATGGGTCGAGATACCCGCTTGCAAAAGTGTGTAGCCGTCTGCAGGGGCACGGGCCACGTAAGCACTGGCGATGGTGCCATTGGCGCCAGCTTTATTTTCGACCAGTACAGGCGTCGCGAGTTCCTTGGCAAAGGTCTCGGACATTGAACGTGCTACAAAGTCTGAGGCACCTCCTGGCGGAACGGTGATGATCAGGCGGACCGGTTTATCAGGATAGCGTTGTGCAGTATCGGCCGCAGTCTTGCCTTGTGCCACAACGCTTGTTGCCATCACACTCAATAGTATTGATACGAGATATTTATATTTCATCGTGAACTGGCCTTTAAATGGATTCATGCAGACAGCTATCTAAGCAATATCCATGCCGGGTACGGTTCCAGCAGGCAGGCTTTCAATATGCTTGCAAATTGCCCCTGGCGTAGTCAGCCAGACCTGATCTCGACGCGCAACAATATGTTCGATAACACGCCGGAATTGTCTGAGACGGTAGGGCTGGCCAAGAATAAAGCTGTGTAGCACAACGCTCATGACCAAGGGTCTGCGGGCAGACTCTTCAAGCAATTCATCAAACTGATCGATCAGGCTGTCGCAATATAGCTGCGAGGGTGTGCGGCGTGACACGCATTCGAAGGAATCATTGAGATCGTGTGAGTAGGGAATTGACAGAATCGGGCCATGCCTTGTTTTGAACCAGACCGGCTGGTCATCGAGCGGCCAGTCCATCATGTAGCGATAGCCAGCTTCTTTGAGTAGATCCAGGGAGTCATGTGTTTGAGATATGTAAGGTGCCAGCCATCCTGCTGGCGCTTTGCCTTCATGCCGCAGGATCGTTTGTGTGGCTTGTTCGATGCACGCCCGTTCCTGTTCAATATTCATGTCCGACTGACGCTCAGCGTTGGTGCGTCCGTGGCTGACAATTTCGTCGCCGCGCTGACTAAATGCCGCGATCATTTCAGGGCAATAGTCGTAAAGCTCGGTGTTGACTAGCAGCGCATAGGGAAAGTCATAGGCTTCGGCCAGCTCCAGTAGCCTCCAGGCGCCAACCCGGTTACCGTAATCGCGCCAGGCAAAACTGCGTGTGTTGGGTTGGGGTGCGGGATTCGCATAGTCGTTGCCCAGGCCTTCACCAAAAGCAAAATGTTCGACATTGAGGCTGAAGTGCACGGCCAGCCGTTTGCCCTCGGGCCAGCTGTAGTCCGGGCGTTGCGTGATGGGTGAGTAATCGTAGCGGTGGTGGGTCTTTAACATGCTGAGCGTATCTTCCAGTTATGCGGACGTGTAATATTGTCTAAGCCGAAATCTTGAGAATAACTGTGAATATAAAGCTAGCTGAGAATTTCCGTGCAGTTTTTTATGCGCCTTTTTATGCAACCCATGCTCTGGGCTTGTTTGCAAAAGAGGGGGTCTCTATTACGCTGCTGGATTCACCATCTCCTGGTGCAGGCATCGCCGAGCTCGCACAAGGCAATATCGATGTCATGTGGGGGGGGCCGCTGCGTGTAATCACAGAGCGTGATCAGCATCCGCGCACAGGCACTTCGCTTGTTGCGTTTTGTGAGGTCGCTGCCAGGGATCCGTTTTTCCTGGTTGGCCGGGCTGACCCCAGACACTTTCAGCTATCCGATCTTCAGCATCTCAAGCTAGCCTGCGTCAGCGAAGTCCCTACGCCCTGGCTTTGCCTGCAGGAAGATTTACGGGACGTTGGGGTCGATCCAAAAGCGATTGCTTTGATTGATGATCGACTCATGCAGGAAAATGTCCGTGCCTTGCTCAAAGGTGAGATTGATGTGGCGCAGCTGTTTGAGCCATTCGTCTCGCAGGCGCTGGCACAGGGGGCTGGGCAGGTGCTGCAGGCAGCGAGTGCGCGGGGCTATACCGCGTACACAACTTTTATCTCGACTGTGGATGGCATGCAACGCAACAGAGAGGCTTTCCAGGCCATGGTTCGTGCGATCGAACAGTTTGGTCCCTGGTTACAGGCCCACGGACCAGAGGAGCTTGCCCGCGTGGTGGCTCCTTTTTACCCAGACCTGACGCAAGAGGTTTTGGCCAGTGCAATGACCCGTTACCAGTTAGCGGGCCTATGGAGCTGTCGTCGTGAAATTTCTCGTGCGGGATTTGCACGCCTTGGCAAAAGTATGTTTCATTCGGGTTTTGTATCCAGACTGCCGCACTACGAGGACTGTATCGCTGACTGCGCATATGAATAAGTGGATCACGACTGGTTCAACACCGGATCAGTCGTGATGGTCTCAGTTATGCCGTCATGGCAGCGGACTCCTGATCGATCGCGGCAATTGCTGTAAAGCTTTCCGGGTTGGCCATTGGCCAGCCCATGCGAAACACTTTGCTGGGCAGTTCACCGGTCAGCAAACAGCCGGGTGTCAGTTCAGGGTATATGGTGGACAACAGGGTGACATCGCAGCCCGGTGTTCGCACGGCAATGTGATGCGTGTGCAGACTGTCAGGGTGGTGCAAGCCAGCCGCTTGCAGTAATTCAGCCAGCGCGTGCAAGGTATTGCGATGAAAATTCGCAACTCTGGGGGCCTTGTCATTGGGAACCAGTGCACGCTGGCGGTCGGTGTCTTGTGTTGCAACGCCTGTTGGGCAGTTGCCCGTATGGCACTGTTGAGCCTGGATGCAGCCGATCGCAAACATGAAGGCCCGTGCACTGTTGCACCAGTCTGCTCCGAGCGCGAGCACTCGTGCCATGTCAAACGAAGACACGATCTTGCCCGAAGCACCGATTTTGATGCGATCACGCAGATTGAGTCCTACTAGCGTGCTATGTACCAGGTAAAGCGCTTCACGCAGTGGTGTGCCAACATGATCGACAAATTCGATGGGTGCTGCACCTGTGCCGCCTTCACCACCATCGACCACAATGAAGTCAGGCGTGATTCCCGTGAGTACCATGGCTTTGGCAATTGCGAACCATTCCCAGGGATGACCGATACAGAGTTTGAATCCGACAGGTTTGCCGCCTGACAATCTGCGCAGACGCTGGACAAACTGCAACAAACCAACGGGGGTGCTGAACTCAGAATGTGCGGCAGGAGAGTTACAGTCCTCGCCAATTTTGACCCCGCGCGCGAGGGCGATTTCGGCTGTGACCTTGCTGCCTGGCAGGATGCCTCCGTGTCCAGGTTTGGCTCCTTGTGAGAGCTTGATTTCAATCATTCTGACTTGTGGCAGGTTGGCATTGGCAACAAAATGATCTTCTGAAAAATGTCCCTGTGCATCGCGACATCCAAAATATCCAGAGCCAATGTTCCAGATCAGATCGCCACCTGGTGTCCGGTGATACGTGCTGATGCCGCCCTCGCCAGTGTCATGGGCAAAGTTTCCGATTTTGGCGCCGGTGTTGAGCGACAGGATTGCATTTGCCGACAGTGCACCAAAACTCATTGCAGAGATATTCAGTACTGACAGGGACACAGGCTGTTTGCAATCTGGTCCACCCACGGTGATTCTGAAATTCTGGTCGACAATTTTCGATGGTGCCAGCGAATGATTGATCCATTCATAACGATCGTTGTAAACATCCTGCAAGGTGCCGAAGGGGCGTTTGTCAATTTCTTCCTTTGCCCGCTGATATACAAGTGATCGGCTTTCACGGGAGAAGGGTGTTTCGTCGGTGTCGCTTTCAAAGAAATACTGGCGAATGGCGGGACGACTTTTTTCAAGCAGATAGCGGATGTGGCCGATGACCGGATAATTGCGCATGGTTGCATGGCGGGTCTGGATCAAGTCATGCATCCCTAATATGGTCAACAACCACGCCAAAACAGATATGGCCCACCAGAATTCGCGCAACGTATCGAGCTGTGCCAGTATCGGTGCAGCGACCGACAATGCCGCGCAGAGCCAGAGGGCGGAGTATCTCAGTAAAAAGAAATGCATGAATTCATCACTCCCAAATATTGCTCAGATCAATAGCCATCGTGCCTTGCAGTCAGGTGAGCGGATGTACTTAGCAGCCAGACAGACGAGGTGTTTTTTCGACTGCGAGTCCAAATAGTGGACGAAAGTACACACCGACGGCATTACCTGCAAAGGCTGCTGGTACCCAGATCCATGCGTGCAGACTGCCTGAAAGGATGCCGCTAAAGTAGGCGCCGATGTTGCAGCCATAGGCCATCCTGGCACCGATTCCGAGCAACAGGCCACCGACGATCGCGCCCATTAGTGAGCGCAGTGGCAAATGCCAGATGGGTGCGAATTTACCAGCTGCACTGGCTGCGACCAGGGCGCCAATCATGATGCCAATATCCATGACCGAAGTGATGTCGGTAGTGAGCGAGTCCGTGATGACTTGAGGTGTTTTTGACCAGAACGCCCAGCTCGCCACATCTACACCCATGCCGTGCAGTGCTTGCGAACCCCACAAGGCGAAGGCTGACGTGATGCCCCAGGGGCGACCTGCAAGTGCCAGCGTGGCGAAGTTCAATATGACCATGGCCATGGCTCCCCAGATTAACGGCCATGGGCCGCGCAACAAAGAGGCTTTTTGATTGGGAACAAACGTAATGGGTTCGATGCTGCCGTGTCGGCGTTTTTCAAGTTTGATCGTGCCCCAGGCGACTGCAGCAAACACAGCAAGGTTTGCTGCAAGTGCGGGCCACAGCCCCCATTGCTTGACAACGGAAAAAGGTTTGATTGCAGGCAGCCCCGACCACCACGGAAAGATGTACGCGCCGATGACGGATCCTACGATAAAGAAAAACAGGGTGACGAACATACGCGTGTTACCGCCACCCGCTGCAAAGAGCGTGCCTGAGGCACAACCCCCTCCCAGCTGCATGCCGATACCAAAAATAAATGCACCCACTAATACAGAGATCCCTGCTGGAGAAACGAATCCGTTTGCAGGATTGCCAAATAAAGTGCCTTGTGCCAGAAAGGGGAAAAACAGCAGCACACCCACAGCAAGCATTGCCATCTGTGCCCGTAAGCCCGCACCGCGCCGGTCAGCAATAAAGACACGCCAGGCCTGTGTAAAACCAAAGGAGGCAAAATATAGCGTGACGCCCAGCAGTGCGCCAACCACCCACAGCGCACCTTGCTTGATACCGACGGTCTGAGTCAGATAGATCGCGCCTGCAATCACGACTAAAGACGCAACAGAAATTGGTTTGATGTTGATGGGTGATGGCCTCGGGATCAAGACTGGCGTACTGGGCGTTAAGGTTGTCATGGTAGTTTTCCTGAAATGGGACACGCACTGGCGATATCCTGCGAGTGTAGGAGATTTTTGTGTCAAGCCGGTCAGGCTATTGCATCTGCAGGCTGATCCAGGCCAGTAAACCTGAAATGGTGACGACCGACCCAAGCGTGGACAGCAAAATGGCGCGGGCACTTGCAGTCGCATCGCGCTGATAAATTTGAGCAAGCATGAAGGGACCGGTCCCGACAGGCAGTGCCGCGCTGAGAATCGCAACGTAGGCCCAGACTTTTGGAATATCAAACACGAACAACACCAGCACGGCGGTCAGCATTGGCTGGACGAATAGTTTGAGTACAACGATCCTGATGACCGTCTGATCGATCCCGCGTACAGGGTGCAGTGCCAGAAATAGTCCGATGGCGATCAGTGCACACGGGGTTGCAGCTTGCCCGATCAATGCGACGTAGCGATCAATGGGCGCTGGCGTCATCCAGCCTGTTGCAGACCAGCAGACCCCTGCGATCGGGGCGATTAGCAAGGGATTTCGCAGCATTGAAAAAAGGACTTTACGCAAGGCAGGTCCAACGCTGCTGTGTTCGAGACGCTTGATCTCGATCAGCGTGATCGTCACCGCAAACAGTACCGAGACGGTCATAAAGGTTGCGATAATTGAAGGTGCGAGCCCTGTTTTGCCAAAGACAATCAGGCACAGGGGAATGCCCATAAAGCCTGCATTGCTGTAGGTTGTTGTCATCCCGCTGATGAGCTGATCTGTGATCGGTAATGAGGATCTGCGGGTCAGGTATGCGAACAGCAGGGCGGTGCCCAGCATACCGAGCGCATAGGCAGCAAAAAACCCGGGCCGCATGATTTCTGTGACCGAAGCATGAGACATGGCGTCAAATAGCTGGGCGGGCAGGGCCAGATAGATCACAAACTTGTTCAGACCTTGCATGCTCGGCAAGTTGAGCAATTGAAATCGTGCGCACAGCCAGCCTGTCAGAATCAGGGCAAACACTGGGAAAGCAGCGTAGACGACTGCGTTGAGCATGGTCTGGTTGGTCTGGCAAGATTAAAAGGGCTCGCCAGTTTACCCTGTGCCCGCAACGTGGCAGATTCATAGTGTTTCGTAGGTGATAATTACAAAAATTTTGCACAAAGGAATGCGTCATGGACGTGCAGGTCAAGCTCGGAAGCTGGTCGGATATGCAAGCACTGGCCATGCCGATTCGCATGCAAGTATTTGTACTTGAACAAAAAGTGCCTGCCGAAGAAGAAGTCGATGCCATGGATGAACTGTGCGTGCACGCCTGCGCTTTTGATCAGCTGGGTCAGGTGATTGGTACGGGCCGGTTGTTACCCGATGGCCATATCGGCCGCATGTCTGTCTTGCAGTCCTGTCGTGGTTCAGGTGTAGGTAGTGCGATCCTGTCTGCCCTGGTGCAAGAGGCACAGGCAAGGGGGTTTCGTACTGTTGTGTTGCATGCGCAAACACATGCGGCAGGGTTTTATTCCACCCACGGTTTTGTGGAGGAGGGTGAAGAGTTCGCCGAAGCAAATATTGCGCATATTTTGATGCGCAAGGCCTTGGTATAAAAGTCTGTACTTAAAAAGCAAAAACCCCAAAATTCAACTAAGAATTTTGAGGCTTCAACTTCTAATCAAGCAGTTTTATGCTTTACACTTAAGTGGTGCCCAGGAGAGGACTCGAACCTCCACACCTTGCGGCACACGGACCTGAACCGTGCGCGTCTACCAATTCCGCCACCTGGGCACATCGACTT
>CANCOC010000009.1 GCA_947379755.1 Alcaligenaceae bacterium
GGCATGATGATCGATGCCGCATCCGGCACCCTGCTCGCTCGCCGCTCTGTTTTTTGGCGTAACCGGTCGCCCCTTCTGGTCGCCGAATGCTTTTTACCTGAGTTCTGGCATCTGGCCGGCACAGCCAGGTGCTGAAGTCCATTACAAGCCAGTTAAAAACCAACTGCCTGCCCATCGCGCCGACTGTCGCTGGCGGCGACGTACCCATCTTCGTAGTCCTCTGACAGGCGCCAGATAAACTGACCCGAACCAAAGTCCATGTAAGGATCGTCAATCGCCTTCAGGGGATGTCCCAAAGCGGTCAGACCCTCAATTGTGTGAGGATTCATTGTAGATTCCACATCAAGTGTGAAATCACGATTGAGCTTCCAGCGGGGCGCACAACAGGCCGCCTGTGGCTGCTGGTTGTAATCAATCATGCGTACCACCGTCTGGACGTGGCCCTGGGGCTGTATGTCGCCACCCATCACTCCAAAACTCATGACGGGTACACCATCGCGTGTCAGAAAACCGGGAATGATGGTGTGAAAAGGTCTCTTGTGGCCTTCGACCACGTTTGGTGAGGTCGGGTTCATCGAGAATCCGACGCCGCGATTCTGCAAACTCACGCCCGTACCCGGCACCACGACTCCGGAACCAAAGCCCATGTAATTGGACTGGATAAAGGAAATCATCATGCCATCTTCATCAGCAGCCGTCAGATAAATCGTCCCGCCGGTTGCCGGTAAGCCGTGAGAAAAATGCGTCGCTTTGGTTGGATCGATCAGTTTGGCGCGTTCGGCCAGGTAGGCATCGCCCAGCATCTGTTCAGGTGTAACGTCCATGCTGCGCGAATCAGCAACATAACGATACAGATCCGCCATGGCGAGTTTCATCGCTTCGATCTGAAGGTGCTGCGAGGCAACGGAGTCCACTTTCAGGCTGGCCAGATCAAACTGGTCCAGAATACCAAGCGCCATCAAGGCAGAAATCCCCTGACCGTTCGGTGGAATTTCATGCAGGGTATAGCCACGATAATTCTTAGAAATCGGAGTGACCCAGTCAGGCTTGTATTGGCGCAGATCATCCAGGGTATGCACTCCGCCGTTTGCCTGTATGAACGCAATGATTTTTTCGGCAGTCTCACCTTCGTAAAGGTCGCGGCCTAGGGTTGCGCCGATTCGGCGCAGTGTTTCGGCAGCATCCTTGAAAACAAACCGTTCACCAACGTTGGGGGCGCGACCGTGCGGCATGAAGGTTTGTGCAAAGCCGGGCTGATCTTTGAGTTCGGGCACGGCAGCGGCCCACTTTTGCGCGACGACTGGAGGAACCGCGTAACCACGCTCTGCGATCTCGATCGCGGGCTCCATCAGGTCGGCAAAAGGCAACTTGCCATATCTTTCGTGTAAAGCTGCCCAGCCTGCGACTACGCCCGGGATCGTAATGGAGTCGACCCCGCGCTTGGGTGCATTGGCAATCCCTTGAGCATTGACGCCATATTTCTGTTTGAAATATTCGACATTCCAGGCCTTGGGCGCATAACCCGATGCGTTCAGCCCCTGAAGGGTTTTGCCATCCCAGACAATTGCAAATGCGTCCCCCCCCAGGCCACAGGACACAGGTTCCACAAGGGTGATCGTAGCGGCAGCAGCAATCGCGGCATCGACTGCAGAGCCACCTTTGAGTAGCATACGCAAACCTGCCTGGGCGGCAAGAGGATGCGATGTAGAAACCACGTTTCGCGCGAATAGCGGAATACGGATGGAGGGGTACGGATTCGCCCAGTCAAAGGTCTTCATTTAGAGTGCCGAATCGCCGCTTTCACCGGTGCGAATCCGGATGGCCTGTTCAACACTGGCTACAAAAATTTTGCCATCGCCGATTTTGCCGGTGCGTGCTGCACCCACAATGGCTTCGATTACGCCATCGACCAGGCTGTCGGCGACCACCATTTCGATGCGTATTTTAGGCAGGAAATCCACGACGTATTCTGCACCGCGATACAGTTCTGTGTGACCTTTCTGGCGACCAAAACCTTTGACTTCTGTCACGGTCAGACCGTTGACACCGACTTCAGCAAGGGCCTCGCGCACTTCGTCGAGTTTAAATGGCTTGATAATGGCGGTAACTTGCTTCACGATAAGTCCTGTAGAGAGATAAATGACATGGCAATCAGAAAGACTCTCTGAATCCGTTTGACAAAGGATAACGCCAATCGCGTCCAAATGCGCGGCCAGTAATACGTGGACCGGGCGGGCTTTGCCGGCGCTTATATTCATTGATGCGAATCAGTCTGATAATTTGATCGACTGCATCACGGGGGTACCCGGCAGCAACAATTTGTGCAGCAGACTCGTTGCGCTCGACATAGTGTTCAATAATGGCATCAATCACGTCGTATTGTGGCAAGTTGTCCTGATCGGTCTGGTCTGGCCTGAGTTCGGCCGAAGGCGCACGCGTAATGATGCGGTCAGGAATGACCTCGACCGTCTGATTACGCCAGCGGGCCAGTTGGTACACCAGCGTTTTGGCAACATCTTTGAGTACTGCAAAACCGCCCGCCATGTCGCCATACAGGGTGCAATAACCTGTGGAAAGCTCAGATTTGTTACCTGTTGTCATAACCAGATGACCAAATTTGTTGGACAGTGCCATCAACAACATGCCGCGCACACGCGCCTGAATATTTTCTTCTGTTGCATCTGGCGCACGACCTTCAAAGATCGGACTCAGGGTCTGCTCAAAAGCTCCTGCCAGGCCGGCAATCTCGATTTCTGAATAGTGCACCCCAAGGCGTTTGGCCATATCGAGCGCGTCAATCTGGGAAATATCAGCGGTATAGCGCGAAGGCATCATGACAGCGTTGACGCATTCAGCGCCCAGCGCATCGACCGCAACAGCCATGACCACCGCCGAGTCAATGCCACCAGACAGACCAAGAATGACCGTACGAAAACCATTTTTGTGGACATAATCAGACAAGCCTGTTTTGAGGGCTTCCCAGACTTGCCACTCAAGGCAGGCCAGTTCGGCAGCCGGAGGCAAAAAGTGCAGGCCAGGTTGCGCCACATGCTCAAGCGTGCCATCCGCGTGCAGATCGACAAATCCCAGATCTTCTTTAAAGTCTGCCAGACGCACAGCAAGTGTGCCCGCACGGGACATGGCAAAGGAGGCTCCGTCAAAGACTAACTCGTCCTGTGCGCCAGCGAGGTTGGCATAAATCAGCGCACAACCCGTGTCCAGCACACAGCGCCTGGCGACATTGACGCGCTGCGCCTGCTTACCCACGTTGAAGGGCGAAGCGTTCAGAACAAGTAAAGCCTCAGCACCGAGGGCGGCGGCTGCCTGGGGGGCAGCCTCGAACCATGCATCTTCACAAATATTGAGACCAAAGCAGATCCCTTTGACCTCAAAGGTCAGAGGGGTCGCACCTGGTGAAAAATATCGTTGCTCGTCAAATACAGAGTAATTGGGTAATTCACGTTTAAAGTAGGTCCCAACCACCAGACCATCGCAAAAGACTGAGGCAGCATTGAACAGACAGCCTGCTTCTGACTGAGTGTGACCCACCACGACTCGCAGGCCCTTAAAGGCCGCTAAGTCTGCACAGAGTCGGGCCAATACCGCATCACTTTCATGCAGAAAGGCAGGACGCAACAGCAGGTCTTCGGGCGGATAGCCCGTCAGTACTAGCTCAGGAGTCAGTAAAACATCTGCGCCAGCAGCATGCGCCGCGCGAGCTGAGGAGAGAATTTTGACGGCATTGCCTGCCAAATCACCTACTGTTGCGTTTATTTGAGCGATTCCTACCCTAACCACGGCCATGTCGATTCCGGTTAAAACTAGTTGTTATCAGAAAAAATTATCGCACGCCGGACCTTTTCGCGCCGCGTTCTATAATTTGTACATCATGAAAAATACTCAAAATCCATCTCAAAGTCAGTTTGATAAAAAATCTGAAGCCTGGTCTGCCCGGTTTTCAGAGCCCGTTTCAGACTTGGTCAAACGTTACACCGCTTCGGTTGACTTCGATAAACGCCTTGCAATGTTCGACATCCAGGGCTCACTGGCCCACGCTGAAATGCTTGCGGCAGTCAAAGTGATTGCCCCTCAGGATCTTGCCGATATTCAACGCGGGATGACCCAGATCAGTCAAGAGATCTCTGCCGGCCAGTTCCAATGGCTACTGGATCTTGAAGACGTTCACCTGAACATTGAAAAACGCCTGGTCGAACTGGTGGGTGATGCCGGCAAACGCCTGCACACAGGCCGCTCACGCAACGATCAGGTCGCGACCGACATCAGGTTATGGCTGCGAGCCGAAATCGACCAGATCATCGAGCTTTTACATATTCTGCGTCATGCCCTCGCGACGGTTGCCCTCACCCACGCCGAGACCATCCTGCCAGGCTTTACACATTTGCAAGTCGCTCAACCCGTGACTTTTGGTCATCATCTGCTGGCCTATGCCGAAATGTTCGGCCGTGATGCCGCCCGCTTGACCGACTGCCGAGCCCGCGTCAATATTCTGCCGCTGGGTGCTGCAGCGCTCGCCGGTACGAGCTTTCCGATTGATCGCCCGATGGTTGCAAAAATACTTGGCTTTGACGACGTCTGCCGCAACTCCCTGGATGCGGTCTCGGACCGGGATTTCGCCATTGAGTTTTGCGCAGCATCAGCGCTCATCATGACCCATATTTCGCGTTTTTCAGAAGAACTCGTGATGTGGATGAGTCCGCGTGTCGGCTTCATTGATCTCGCTGACAGATTTTGCACCGGTAGTTCGATCATGCCGCAAAAGAAAAATCCTGACGTCCCGGAACTTGCTCGCGGCAAGACGGGCCGCGTCAACGGCAATCTGGTGGGCTTACTGACCTTGATGAAAGGCCAGCCCCTGGCCTATAACAAGGACAACCAGGAAGACAAGGAAGGTTTATTTGATACGGCAGACACTGTGCGCGACACACTGATCATTTTTGCAGACATGGTCGGAGGGATCCGGGTCAAGGCAGAGGCTATGCGTGCGGCAGCCTTGCAAGGCTTTGCGACGGCAACTGATCTGGCTGACTACCTGGTCAAACGTGGCGTGCCTTTTCGTGATGCACACGAAGCCGTTGCACATGCGGTTCGGGAGTGCGAACAGAAAGGCTGCGACCTGGCCGACCTGAGTGTGGCCGAACTCCAGCGCTTTCATCCATCGATCGAGCAAGACGTTCATGCGGTACTGACCCTCGAAGGATCAGTTGCCGCACGCTCACATATCGGTGGCACGGCTCCTGTACGTGTCAAAGAAGCTGCACAAAAGATTCTGTCCGAGACGTTACTCAAACACGGCAATTGATTCGACATGACCGGTGTGGGGGAACATATTTACCACACCGGCAGCAACTAGTTTAAATCCACCCTCGGTCACAAGCATCGCAGCATCGCGAGCCAGTGTGGCGGGGTTGCAGGACACATAGACAATACGGACAGGCCTCTGGTCAGCAGGCATCTGAGCGAGCGCCGCACATAACGCCTGCGCGCCTTCACGGGGAGGATCGATCAGCATGCGGTCAAAACGTCCGAGTCCGAACAGCCAGGTCAGATCAACTTCAAACAGGTTGAGTGTTTCGAAGCGCGCGTTGTGAATATTGGCTTGAACTGCGGCTTGCTGCGCACGTTGTGTCAGCGTGACACTGCCTTCAATGCCGACCACCTCGCGTGCCTGCGTCGCCAGCGGCAAGGAAAAATTACCCAGCCCACAGAACATATCAGCGACCCGGTCTTCAGGCCGTACGCCCAGCAGCATCAAAGCACGAGAAATCAAGGCACGATTGATCTGATGATTGACTTGTGTAAAGTCTGTTGGACGATAAGGCATACGCAGGCCAAACTCTGGCAAGGTATAGGCGAGCTGCGACTCGTGTTCGGGTTCTAGCGCATGAACTGTTTCAGGACCTTTTGATTGCAGCCACCACTGAATATTGTGATCAGAGGCGAACTTGCGCAGAACAACCAGATCCTCATCGGTCAGCGGCGTCATATGACGCAAGACGAGTGCGGTGACCTGATCACCGACTGACACTTCAATCTGGGGCACCCGGTCTGGCACAGACAAAGCCTGAACCATCTGACGCAAAGGCATCAGCAATGCCGCTACGTGAGGCGGCAGTACGTAACAGGTTTTAATATCGGCGACAAAGCTGCTTTTACGCTCGTGAAAACCTACCAGTACGGTTCCTTTTTTTGCGACCCACTTAACCGACAGGCGCGCTCGATAACGGTATCCCCAGGTGGGTCCGTGCAGGGGTGGCAGTACACGTTCAGGTTTAAGCGAGCCGATGTGGGACAGACTGTCTTCAAGCGCGCGCTGCTTGACCGCAACCTGAGCCGCGGCATCAAGGTGCTGCATGACGCAGCCACCGCACATACCAAAGTGGGGGCATCGCGGCTCGACGCGCGCAGAGGACTGACGATGGATATCGACGACCCGGGCGACTTCATACGAAGCCTTGCTGCGCAGCGTATGCACGGTGACCTTTTCAAAGGGAAGCGCACCTTCGATAAAGACGACTTTACCTTCGCGTCGGGCAATACCACGTGCCTCGAGATCCAGTGATTCAACTACCAGTACTTCTGCAGACATAACCCATCCTTAAAATCATGGAGGGGATTGTATGCCAGAGCTTATTTTGATGGTGACACGTTGACTGCAGACTCTGCGGGTCTGACCACAGGGTCTGTCGTGCTTGGACGTGTAGCCGACATCTTGCCCTGGAGAATATGCTGCTCTTTCATGTAGGTCACCAGTCGCTTACTCTGCTCTGGGGTAAGCGTATCCCAGAAGGCGAGCCAGCCTGATTGCACTTCGTCCAGTCGTTTATCGGCTGCCTGGCGTATTTTTTTGCGAATGGCGATGACTTCGCGCGGGTCAAATTTTTCTTTTTCGAGCTCTTTGGTCATCGCGGCATATTCTGCCTGGCGAGCATTTCTCAGTGCAGACCACATCTGGCGGCGTGCGATATGTGCGTCATCCAGCAATTTTTGTTGCTTGGGAGTCAAGGCAAGGGATTGCACCAGCGCATCAGGCAATGCAAGCAAAGGATTGAATGGTTTTTCAACCTCAGCGGACTTGGTGACTCTCGAATTGGCTGGTGTGCCGGAAGTCTGCGCCATGACAGCTGAAATAGAAAACGCAAGGCAGACAGCCGCCAGGGTACGAACGAGAGAAGCTTTTTTCAATTTGAGAACTCCTGAAACAGTTCAGGCGCTCAGCCAGAGGCCTCGCGAACCTGATCATTCGAAATTAAGTTTTCCAGGCAGCCAGATACTCAGCCCAATGAGCTGCGGTACTTGCCTGCAAGGTTGAGCGTACGAGATCAATTTCAGCCTGATAACCCACCTGATCGAGTTCGCCACGCAACAATCTGAATCGACAGTAAACGAGCCAGGTATTGACGACATCGGTTTCACAATAGCCCCGGACTTCGTCGGTTCGACCATCCATCCATGCACTCCAGACCTGACTGCCATCCATTCCCATTTTTCCGGGAAAACCACATAGTTTGGCAAGATCATCAAGCGGTGCGTTGCCACGGCCGTTGTACTTGGCAAGAACGTCCATCAGATCCATGTGACGGGTGTGATAGCGGCTCAGGTAGTTGTTGTATTTGAACTCCCTGTCATCATCGCCCATATCCCAATATCTTGGGGCAGCAACGCCATGAATCAGGCTGCGGTAATGCAGCACAGGCAAGTCAAACCCCGAGCCGTTCCAGCTAATAAGCTTAGGAGTGTATTTTTCGATGGTTTTAAAAAAACCAGTCAGCAGTGAGGATTCAGGATCATCAGCCGTACCCAGGCATTTGACGCGAAAACCCTGATCATCACGAAATACACAGCCAACTACCGCCACGCGCTGCAAATGCAGCGGCAAGAAGTCGCTACCCGTCAGTTCCTTGCGGGCGGCAAAGGCGCGTGTAGCGACCTCATGGTCAGATACATCACTGTCCCAGCCATGGAGCCGGCGCAGCCCCTCTACATCAGGAATCGTCTCAAGATCAAAAACAAGCGTAGGCGTCATGACAAATTACTTGGCAGGTAAATACTGCAGGGGATCGACAGGCGTACCTTGGCGACGCACTTCAAAATGCAACCTGACAGAGGCCGCATCAGTCTGTCCCATCTCGGCGATCTTTGCACCCTTCTTGACAATCTGATCCTTCTTGACCAGCAGGCTGCGATTATGGGCATAGGCAGTAATAAAGCCATCTTTGTGATCGATGATCACAAGATTACCGAGCCCTCTGACACCATTTCCTGAATACATCACCTGACCATTGGCCGCAGCCACAATGGAGTCGCCCGCGTTACCAGAAATATCAATCCCTTTGGTATTTGAGGTGAAGCCCTGGATCACTTTGCCCTGAGCGGGCCATCCCCAGTTGATCACGCCGGCATCCGCTGCACGGGAGGCTGGCGCATCAGTTGCAGGACCGGCAGCAGCCTGATCAAGCGGACGTGCCTCAGGTTTGCTGTTCGGTGCAATCGCTGCAGGACGTGTCGAAACAGGCTCTGTTCCATCAGACAATTTAAGTACCTGACCCACAATCAATCTATTTGGATCCGACAGTTTGTTCAGGCGCTTGATAGTATTTTCATCAACACCGGTACTGCGTGTAATCTTGTTGAGCGTATCTCCCGGCTTGACCGTGTAGCTCTTAGCAACACCTGCCCCGGTCGACGCAGCCTGGTTGAGATCGTTAACAGGGGCGCGCGTGCCCGAATCATGTGCGCAACCTGCCAGTACCAGGAGCGAAACGGTGCAAGCGATTGAACGCAGGCTTGAATAAAATGACGCTGAACCATGTAGAGAAACCTTCACATCATTCATTTTGATACTGTGCTCTGTGAGCATATCCTTCTCCTGTTTGCTCAATTTTGTAAACCAGCCTTGAGCGGAACAAATCTGACTGCTTCGAGCTCTTGCCTGTCCCAGCTCGACTCACCTGTACGCTGGACTTTCACCAAGCGCTGGGTGCTGCTTCCTTCGGGTGCGATCAACACACCTCCTATTGAAAGCTGTGCCAGCAACGCCTGGGGAATGCGTATGCCTGCTGCGGCAACAATGATCGCATCATAAGGGGCAGCCGTGGGAAAGCCGGCCATCCCGTCACCAAACGACAATCTGACTTTAGTCAGGTGCAATGCGCGCAAATGCTCACGCGCAATATCGTACAACGCACGGATGCGTTCAATAGAATAAACCTGAGCAAACACCTGGGCCATCACTGCAGCCTGATAGCCGCAACCCGTACCGACTTCGAGCACACGGTGAGGCAGGGACTGTTCGCAAACCGCAGCAATCATCCGGGCAACTACCCAGGGCTGTGAAATGGTCTGACCATGGCCAATTGGCAATGCGGCATCATCGTAGGCACGGCTGGCAAGGGCCTCATCCACAAAAGCGTGGCGCGGCACGACCTGCATGGCTGCCAGGACGCGTTCGTCGCTGATCCCCTGGTCAAAGAGCCGCTGCACCATTGCTGCACGCAGCCGTTCGGAATTCAGGCCGAGATTCTCGGAGAGCGGCACAACTGGGGGTAAGTCCTGCTTACGCGGCAATCGCGAAGCTGAAATCCGGGTATTGCTGTTAGTGGGGGTGATCCCCTGCAAACCACGCCCTGCCCCAAGCTTGGGGTCGCGTACAGGACTCATCAGTCGGGTCACCTTCATGTATTGCATAGAGGAGACATCCAGTCGGCAATGCTGGTGAGCTGTTCCTGGTGAGTCAGATCCAGGCGTAATGGCGTGACAGATACATAACCCTGCTCGATTGCATCAAAATCCGTGCCTACAGACGCGTCGCGCGCAGCACCGGCAGGACCGATCCAGTACACCGTCTCACCATAAGGCGTTGCTGAGCGCACGACTGGCTGCGAAGGATGGCGCTTGCCCAGCCTGGTACAGCGCATCCCTTTAATCAGTGGACCTGACACGTCAGGAAAGTTGACATTGAGGAGCACAGGGCTGCCGACGGGCTGCTTGAGCTGGTGTGCGACCAGCTGATGGGCAGCTGCAACTGCACCATCCAGGTGATTCCAGCCTCTTGCAACCAGGGAAAAAGCAATGGCAGGAATACCAAAGAGATAACCTTCGGCAGCTGCTGCAACCGTACCGGAATAGAGTGTGTCATCACCCATGTTCGCGCCATTGTTAATCCCTGAAACAACCAGATCGGGGCGGCGATCAAGCAAGCCAGTCAGGGCCACATGCACACAATCCGAAGGCGTCCCGTTGACGTAGATGAAACCATTCGGTGCGTGACGCACGGCAAGGGGCCGTGAGAGCGTCAGGGAATTGGACGCGCCACTGTGATTGACCTCTGGGGCTACCACGGTGATTTCAGCAAGACCGCGTAACGACTCAACCAGAGCCTCGAGGCCCCGCGCGTTATAACCATCGTCATTTGAAACCAGAATATGCATGTGTGGACTGAAAGGTTTGCTGAAAAATCTTAAAAGAATATCCAGACGATTGTACTCGTAGCATCCGATAAAAAACCCAACATTCACAGTTTGTGGCTGGTGCGGGCTAGAATGCTCGGAATTCATTGTTTCAAGCTGATTGCCCGCATGCTGACTCTACCCTCTTATCTTGCCTATCCATTGTTGATTGCAATCGCTTATCTGATTGGATCGATTCCTTTCGCGGTGGTCGTGAGCCGGGCGTTCAGACTCAAGGATCCCAGAACCTATGGTTCTGGCAATCCTGGCGCTACAAACGTTTTGCGCTCAGGCAATAAAGCTGCAGCAGCGCTTACTCTGATCGGTGATGCGGCCAAGGGATGGTTTGCCGTCTGGGGGGCGTCCCAGACCGGTGCGCCCGCAGAGGTGCTCGCAGGCGTGGTCCTTGCGGTATTCCTGGGACACCTTTATCCAATATTTCTGGGATTCAAGGGAGGCAAAGGGGTGGCGACAGCCTTTGGCGTCATGATCGCAATCGAACCCATGCTTGCCATCGCGAGCATGGCAACCTGGCTGATCATTGCAGTATTTTTCAGATACTCATCACTTGCAGCCATCGTGTGTGCAATATTTGCACCATTTTTTTATGTGCTGGGAGGTCTGGTACAAGCCTGGCCCTTTGCCCAACCCCTGGCCTGGGCGCTTGCCGCAATCGGTCTGCTGTTGCTTGGCAGGCACCGCGCCAATATCAGTCGCCTGCTCGCAGGAACAGAACCACGACTGGGCAAAAAGAAAAGCTAGATCTGAGCCAGATCCCAGCGCGGTGACACGTTAAAACCGTGCCCCTGGGCGCCGAGGTCTGCGAGGCCGCGTTGCACCCGCTGTGCCGCAGCAAATGCAATCATTGCCCCATTGTCCGTGCACAATTCGAGCGGTGGAAAAAATGCCTGGGCCTGCAGGCGAACAAGTTTAGCTTGCAGGCGCTTGCGTAATGACTGATTTGCACCCACCCCACCAGCCACGACCAGACGCTTGAGTCCAGTCTGGACAAGTGCAGCCACTGATTTGGCAACCAGCACATCCACAATCGCTTCTTGCGTGGCCGCAGCCAGGTCGGCTTGAAGAGTGGGAGAAACAACGGGCTGGAGCAAAGCGTCTTTCAGGCGCGTCATGACCGCAGTCTTGAGTCCGCTAAAACTGAAATCGAGTGTGTGGCTGTGCAGCATCGGACGCGGCAAGACAATCTGTGAAGGATCGCCCTGCTCAGCCAGCTTTGCCAGAGCTGGGCCTCCCGGATATCCCAGTCCCAGCAGTTTTGCTGTTTTATCAAAAGCCTCGCCGGCAGCATCATCTAGCGTCTCGCCCAGCAAGGTGTAGGACCCGACATCATCGACCCGCATCAGCTGGGTATGACCACCAGAAACCAGCAACGCTACGAAGGGAAATTCCGGGCAGGGTGAGGCCATGCGCGGGGACAACAAATGTCCCTCCAGATGATGAATCGGTATGGCTGGCAAATCCAGAGACCAGGCAATCGCCTGAGCCACACTGGCACCAACGAGCAAAGCTCCAGCCAGGCCAGGGCCTGCCGTATATGCAATCGCACCCAGATCAGAAAGTGAAAGTTCTGACGCGCGCATGACTTCTCGCGCAAGAGGGATCACGCGCCTGACATGGTCACGCGAGGCCAGTTCAGGAACTACCCCACCATATGAGGCGTGCATGGCAACCTGCGTATGCAAGGCGTGTGCAAGCAGGCCGCGTTCTGTGCAAACCGCAGCGACACCTGTTTCATCGCAAGAGCTCTCAAAGCCAAGAATAATCATGGTTGGGGGGCGTTAGTGATCCACCCCTTTGGAGGCCAAGTACTCTTCGTAGACACCACGGTAGTCTGTGATTTCGCCATTCGGCTGGATTTCCCAGACACGTGTGGCCAGAGCGGAAACGAACTCACGGTCATGCGAGACAAAAAACAAGGTGCCAGGATATTTATCCAGTGCCAGCTGCAATGACTCGATGGATTCCATATCAAGGTGATTGGTGGGTTCGTCGAGCAACATCACATTGTGCCGTTTGAGCATCAGGCGACCAAACGTCATGCGGTTCTTTTCGCCGCCAGACAGGACATTCGGTGTCTTGGGCAGATCATCCGCTGAAAACAGCAGGCGACCGAGTACAGAACGGATCGACTGGTCATCATCACCGGGCTGACGATAATGCGTCATCCACTCAAACAGATTGTCGTCCTTTTGTGTGAACTGGTCCGATACGTCCTGGGCCATGTAGCCAATATCAGCGTTTTCGGACCATTTCACTGTGCCACGATCAGGCTTCAGATCACCAGCGAGCATACGGATCAATGTAGTTTTACCTACACCGTTTGCACCAATGATGGCAATTTTTTCTCCAGCTTCGACCATTGCCGAAAATGACTTGATTACTGGTGTATCAAACGATTTTTGTGCATGTTCAAGCGTGACTGCCTGACGGTGCATCATCTTGTTCTGCTCAAACCGGATGAACGGGTTCTGGCGGGAAGATGGTTTGACTTCAATCTGTGATGACTTCAGACGATCAATCTGCTTAAGTCGTGAGGTAGCCTGGCGGGCCTTGGACTTGTTGGCGGAAAAGCGGCGCACAAAGTCCTGCAGCTCAATCACACGCTCTTTTGCTTTGGTATTCGAAGAAGACACGCGCTCGCGCGCCTGAGTTGCAGCCAGCATATAGTCATCATAATTGCCAGGATATACGCGCAATTCACCGAAATCCAGATCAGCCATGTGGGTGCAGACCTGATTCAGAAAGTGACGATCATGGCTGATGATAATCATGGTGCTTTGATAGCCGTTGAGGACATCTTCCAGCCAGCGGATCGTATTGATATCCAGGTTATTGGTCGGCTCATCGAGCAGCAGCACATCCGGATTCGAAAAAAGTGCCTGCGCCAGCAACACGCGCAGTTTCCAGCCGGGAGCAATTTCGCGCATCGGCAGCTGATGCTGATCGACAGGAAACTCCAGCCCCAGCAGCAATTCACCAGCACGTGCCTCAGCGGTGTAGCCATCGTACTCGGCAAACTTCGCCTCAAGATCGGCCGCACGCATGTAGTCTTCGTCAGTCGCATCAGCGTTTGCGTAGATCGCATCACGCTGTGACATGGCCTCCCACATTTCGGCATGGCCCATGAGCACGACATCAAGTACCCGAAGATCCTCGAACGCAAACTGGTCTTGACGCAATTTACCCATGCGCAGACCAGGTTCGAGATGAACGTTGCCGGCAGTCGAATCTACGTCGCCGCCAATGATTTTCATTAAGGTAGTCTTGCCGGAGCCATTCGCACCGATCAAGCCATAACGATTACCCTCACCGAATTTGACGTTGACGTTTTCAAAAAGAGGTTTGGGGCCGAACTGAATGCTGAGGTTTGATGCGGTTATCACGTTATGCCGATAGAGTAAATATTGCGGTTACATCTTGAAAGATAAGTTTTCAGTGTAACAAGAGGGTGAAAGATGACTATTTGAACACTGTCGTCCCTAATATGCCGACCAGATGGCCAGCGACTTTGACTGGCTTGAACTGGAGGCAAAACATGCTGAATCACACGATTGTTAATGTAATTGAGGCAATTACCCATTTTTTCAATAGCATGGGTGGATATGTCTGGGGCCCTTTCCTGCTGTTACTGCTGGTTGGAACAGGATTTTATCTGACCCTGCGTCTGGGGTGGGTACAGTTTTCGATGCTCCCCTATGCACTGAAACTGGCCTTTTCGCGCAAACAGGATCCCAATGCACCCGGAGACATCTCACAATTTCAGGCACTGATGACTGCCCTGGCAGCAACAATCGGTACAGGCAATATTGCGGGCGTCGCCACAGCGGTCGTTCTTGGCGGCCCTGGGGCCATCTTCTGGATGTGGATGACGGCACTGGTTGGCATGGCGACGAAGTACGCCGAAGGTTTGCTGGCGATTAAATACCGTTTCAGGGACGAGACCGGCGAAATGCAGGGTGGTCCCATGTACTACATCGAGCGCGGCCTGAATATGAAATGGCTCGCTGGGATGTTTGCTTTTTTTGGAATGATTGCCGCGCTGGGCACGGGATGCTCGGTGCAGTCCAACTCCGTCGCGCATGCGATCGAGTCAAGCTTTGGGGTTCCCAGCTGGATCACAGGTGTGATCCTGACCATTGTGACCGCGCTGGTCATTCTGGGAGGGATTAAAAGCATTGCGCGTGCGGCCAGCGTGATCGTCCCCGTCATGGCTTCGTTTTATATCCTGGGTGGCCTGGTCATCATTGTGCTGAATATGGACAGGTTGTTGCCTGCACTGACCCTGATCATGACCGATGCCTTCACAGGAGCGGCCGTCGCCGGCGGTGCGCTCGGTACCGTGATTCGATATGGCGTGGCCCGCGGTTTGTTTTCAAACGAGGCCGGGCTGGGTACTGCTCCGATTGCAGCTGCTGCAGCCAAAACGAACATCCCGGTACAGCAGGCGCTGGTTTCCATGACAGGAACCTTCATCGACACCATCATCGTATGCTCAATCACTGGAATCGCTCTGGTCATGGGCGGACTCTATCGCGGCGGCCAAACCGGTGCCGCACTGACCAGCCAGACGTTCGACGCCCTGCTGCCTGGCCCTGGCGGCTGGATCGTGACAATCGGCCTGATTTTCTTTGCCTACTCCACCATTCTGGGATGGAGCTTTTACGGCGAAAAGTGCGCCCAGTACATTCTGGGCAAACGCGCGGTATACCCCTATCGCATCATTTTCATCAGCTTTGTCATGCTGGGAACTGTCGTCTCCCTGGATCTTGTATGGGCCATCTCAGACGTTTTCAACGGGTTGATGGCTTTTCCGAACCTGGTAGGAATCGTGCTCTTGTCAGGCGTAGTCATTCAGGAAACCAGAGCGTTTCGTGCACAGCGTAAGCACAGGCAGTGATCAGACACTCACACAGGAGAAAAAACTCTGGTCAAAAAGCGTAAGTTTCACGTAATTAACATTAAATAACGCATATTTTCGCTTAAGACTAGAGTAAACCCTCACAAATGGAGGAGCAGATTCCCTGCATAAATCGATAAAATACGCATACTAAATCGATAAAGATTAGCCGAGGAGATTAAATGAAACTGACCTACAAATTACTGACAACGGTCGCTGCCTGCACACTTGCAACAGCTGCTTTTGCACAAGACACCATCAAGATTGGCGTGATTGGACCATTTACAGGCGGATCGTCCTCGATGGGCGTCAGCATGCGTGACGGCGTGCGCCTCGCTGCCAAAGAAATCAACGCTTCAGGTGGTGTCCTGGGCAAGAAAATCGAGCTTGTCGAACGCGACGACGAAGCCAAGAACGAACGGGGCGTGCAGATTGCACAGGAATTTATCAACAAGACCAAAGTCGATGCAGCGGTAGGCTACATCAACACAGGTGTAGCGCTGGCTTCGCAGCGTTTCTTCCAGGAAGCAAAGATTCCTGTGATGAACAACGTTGCAACCGGCACGCTGATCACCAAACAGTTCGAGAAAGAGCCTGAAAACTACGTTTTCCGTAACGCTGCGGCAGACTATATCCAGGCACCCATGATTGTTGAAGAAGCCATCACACGCCGTGGATTTAAAAAGGTCGCCATTCTGGCCGACTCAACCGCCTATGGCGATCTGGGCCGTAAAGACCTGACCGCTGCGCTCGCAGCCAAAGGCATTACTCCAGTTGCTGATGAAAAATTCAACATTAAAGACGTCGACATGACGCCTCAGTTGCTCAAAGCAAAAGAGGCCGGTGCCGAAGTCATCCTGACCTATGCAATTGGTCCTGAACTTGCCCAGATCGCCAACGGCATGTCAAAACTGGGCTGGAAGAAACCCATGATTGGCAGCTGGACCTTGTCGATGGCCAACTTCATCGACACCGCGGGTAAAAACGGTGACGGCGCAACCATGCCACAGACCTTCATCCAGGATCCAAGCACCCCAAAACGCAAAGAGTTCATTGCGGCTTACCTGAAAGAGTTCAAGCCAAAGAAAGACCGTATCGACTCACCTGTGTCAGCTGCCCAGGGTTACGACTCGATCTTCTTGCTGGCTGCAGCCATGAAGCAGGCTGGTACGACGGATGGCCCCAAGGTTCGCGAAGCACTCGAAAACCTCAATGCCAAAGTCGACGGTATCGTGACGGTGTATGACAAGCCTTTCAGCAAGACAGACCATGACGCCATTACTTCAAACATCCCGGTGATGGGCGAAGTCAAGGGTGGCCGCGTGGGGTATGCCAATCCTGATGATGCAAAAACTGCAGGTCAGGTTCGCGTCAAAGGCAAGTAATGATGTAGTCCGGGTCTGAATACCCGACTTAAACGCCGCGCTGATTTGGCGCGGCGTTTTTAATGTAAAAGTTCGTCTTTTGTTTCATTCATTTTTTTATCCTTGGGACATTCCTATGGAAATCCTTCTCCAACTGATATTTAGCGGCATCTCCCTTGGGATGATCTACGCAGTGATCGCCTTTGGCTATCAGCTCACCTTTGCGACTTCAGGCACACTGAATTTCGGTCAAGGTGAAGCCCTGATGCTGGGTGCGCTGGTCGGCCTGACACTTGCTGACACGCTTGGCATCAATTACTGGCTCATGATCCCGATCGTCTGTGTCTTTGGCGCCATTCAGGGTGGTCTGGTCGAGTTGATTGGTGTGCGTCCCGCCATCAAGATCAAATCCGAATTTGGCTGGATCATGTCAACCATTGCGCTGGGCATCATTTTTAAAAACGTCGCAGAAAATATCTGGGGTCGAGATGACATGCGTTTCCCCTCACCTATCGATGATGATCCGATCAAACTCTTTGGTGCCAACGTGTTACCGATGGAGCTTGTCGTGATCGCAGGCGCACTAGCCATGATGCTGCTGGTTGAGTTATTCAACCGCAAAAGCATTTATGGAAAAGCTGTGGTTGCGACCTCCAATGACCGCGATGCGGCGGGTTTGATGGGAATCAATACAGGTCTGGTGATTACTTTTTCCTATGCCCTGTCTTCGCTGACTGCAGCCTTTGCAGGCGTGCTGGTAGCCCCACTGACGCTGACAGGCGCCACGATGGGCTCCGCTCTCGGCCTGAAGGCTTTTGCAGTCGCAATTATTGGTGGACTCTCAAGTGGCATGGGCATCATTGTGGGAGGGTTGATTCTCGGCATTGCCGAAACAACGACTGGATTTTATATTTCGACTGGCTACAAGGATGTACCCGGTCTGATTCTGCTGTTGCTGGTGCTAGCGATCAAACCTGCTGGTCTGTTCGGTAAATCTGCAATCAAGAAGGTCTGATTTCATGAAAATTAAACATGTATTACTGATTGCGTCGATCATTGCACTGTTCGCCTTTCCACTGGTCATTGAGAACCCCTACTATATTCATCTGGTCGAAACGATCCTGATCTATGCCGTTCTTTTGTTCGGACTCGACATCGTAGTGGGTTATACCGGTCAGGTTTCGCTGGGTCATGCCGGCCTGTTTGGTATTGGCTCTTACGTGGCAGGCGTGCTGTTCATGAAACTCGGCATGCCCATCTGGGTGACGGTTCCAGCGGCGATCACCATCACTGCATTGTTTGGTGGCCTGCTCGCCCTGCCCGCTCTCAAGGTTATCGGCCCCTATCTGGCCATGGTGACTCTCGCATTCGGTACCATCATCCAGATTCTCATTAATGAAATGAGCTTCCTGACTGAAGGTCCAGTGGGAATCAAGATTCCAAAGCCTTCCTTTTTTGGAACTGAAGCAACGGAAGTTCAGTACTACTGGATCGTTTGTGCACTGATGCTGGTGAGCTTATTAGTTGTGCACCGGATCATGAAGTCACACCTTGGCCGTGCTTTTGAAGCACTGCGCGATAGTCCCGTTGCATGTGATTGCATGGGTGTATCGGTTTACCGCTACAAAGTCTATGCCTTCATCATCAGCGCAGGCTTTGCCGGATTGGCCGGTTGCATGTATGCCTACTCGGAACAGTACATTTCACCGAATACGTATGTCATTGAATTAAGCATCCTGTTTTTGCTTGCGGTCATCATGGGAGGCCGCAAATCACGTATTGGTGCGCTTTTGGGTTCGTTCATCATTGTCATGCTACCAAAGTTGCTAGACGATATCGTGCTCTTTCGCATGGTTGCTGTTGGTCTGGCGATTCTGTTTATTTTGCTGTCAGCCATTTCGCTGGTCAAGAATCTGACCACCCTGCGCAAAGTCGCCATTCCTCTTGGAGGAATTGTGGGACTGGCTGCGTTCTCATTCTGGCTTGAAAATATCACCGACTGGCGTCTGACCATTTTTGGTTTCATGATTTTGCTGGTGGTGTATTACCTGCAAGACGGCATTGTTGGTTTTGTAAGGAATTACTACGCCTCATTGACCGGAAAATCCGCGCAGGCCGCACGCGATGCTGAAGCACTACTTGAGATCAAACCGTCAAGCACAGATGTGATTCACGCAGCTTCAGACACGACAAAAGGCGGTACCTTGCTGAGCGTCAAGTCGGTGCTCATGCAGTTTGGTGGACTCAAGGCACTCAATAATGTCGACCTGACCATTGAGCGCGGCACCATCCATGGCTTGATCGGTCCGAACGGCTCTGGCAAGAGCACGATGATGAACGTATTGACAGGCATCTATGTCCCTACGGCCGGTGATGTTGTCTACGCAAGCAATAGCGTCGTCGGCAAAACATCTTCCGAAATTGCGCTCTCAGGTATCGCACGTACATTTCAGAACGTTCAACTGTTTGGCGAGATGACTGCACTGGAAAATATTCTGGTTGGCCTGCATCACACCTTTAGTTCCAATCTTATGGATGTGTCGTTGCATCTGCCCAGATACACCAAAGAAGAATCAGATGCGCGTACGCGCGCGCTAGGCCTGCTGCAGTTCGTAGGCCTTGATGCACTGGCAAACGAAGAGGCGCGCAACCTGCCCTACGGCAAGCAACGCGTGCTGGAGATTGCACGCGCCCTGGCACTTGATCCCAACCTGTTACTGCTCGATGAGCCTGCCGCCGGACTGACGGCACCTGATATCAAAGATCTCCTCGTCATCATCCAGAAAATTCGCGATCATGGGATCACAATTATTCTGATCGAACATCATATGGATGTTGTGATGGCGGCTTGCGACAAAGTTTCAGTGCTCGACTTCGGTCAGAAAATTGCTGAAGGCAAACCCGCTGAAGTCCAGTCAGATGAAAAAGTAATTGAAGCGTATCTGGGCGGCCAGTCCGCTTAACTTGCAGAGAAGATCAGGAAAACACATGCTAGCGATCAAAAATCTCGAAGCCGGATATGGCAAGGTCAAAGTCTTGCACGGCATCAGTATTGAGGTACCCAAAGGTCAGGTGATTACCCTGATTGGCTCAAACGGCGCAGGCAAAACAACTACTATGCGTGCCGTCACAGGCATGATCAAACCCACGGCCGGTGAAATTACGCTCAGTCAAACCAGAATTGACGGATTCGACTCCTATAAAATCGCCCGTCTCGGGCTTGCCCATTCACCTGAAGGACGTCGCGTATTTTCGACGATGACGGTCACAGACAATCTGATTCTGGGCGCTTTCCCACGCCTGACTCGTAGTCGCCCCAAAGGCGATGTCAACGGTGATCTGGATCGTGCGCTAGAGTTATTCCCTCGACTCAAAGAGCGTCGAAATCAGCTGGCTGGCACCCTGTCCGGTGGTGAGCAGCAAATGCTCGCGATGGCTCGCGCCATCATGCTCAATCCGGAAATTATCCTCCTTGATGAGCCTTCCATGGGCCTGGCTCCCATCCTGGTAGATGAAGTTTTCAAAATCATCGCACGTCTCAAATCAGAAGGCGTGACCATGCTGCTGGTTGAACAATTTGCTGCCGCTGCGTTGAATGTGGCCGATTATGGCTATGTGCTTGAGAATGGGCGAATTACCGCACACGGTCCTGCTGAAAAGCTCAAGAATGATCCAGCGGTCAAAGCTGCATATCTGGGAGGCAGTCACTAAGCGACCCAAGGCTCACTGAGAGCGATACCTTAGGCTTCGCTCTTGAGCCGATCACTCAGTGGGCATGGTCATGCTCATGCTCATGCTCATCGAGCACCAGATGCGCCATCCCTTTTTCAGTTGCCAGCCCAATTTTGGCACCAATTGGCAGCGTGGCTTTCATTGGGGTGTGTCCAAAAGGCAAACCTGTAATGACGGGAATTCCTACTGTCTTGCGGATATAGGCGATGACAGATTTCAGGTCATACCCCTGATCGTGTTCAGCCAGTTTGTACTGGGTAAAACCACCGAGTAGCAGAGCTTTCTGCTTACCAAGAATACCTGCCTGCGCCAGCTGATTGAGCATGCGCTCTATCCGGTACGGATGCTCGCCCACATCCTCGACAAACAGTATGCCACCCTTGATCTTGGGCATATAGGGTGTGCCGAGCAACGAGGTCAGCATCGCGAGATTGCCACCCCACAGCACACCGCGACAATCAGCAACATCAGCATCCTGCGTCTCAAAGCTTAAAATCTCGAGTTCGCCACGCATGCTCTCGCCAAAGATTTCAGCGGTGAGGATTTCTGTTTTTTTGGCACCGAAATCAGAGCACGCTGAGGGGCCGGCATAACTGACCGCACCCGTTTGAGCGAGTAAGGCCAGACTAAAGGCGGTGAAGTCACTCTGACCGACAAAACGTTTGCCTGAGTCTGCAATGGCTTTGAAGTCCAATTGAGGCAACAGTCGCGTGATGCCATAGCCGCCACGGCTGGCCATCACAATCGGAAGTTTTTGCTTGATCGCACGTCCAAATGCAGCTAACCGTTGCGTATCCGTACCGGCGAACCGTTGTGTCTGAGACAGCGCAGTACGATCAATCGCAACTTTGAAACCCATCGCATTCAGGCGTGTAGTGGCACGCTCAAGCGACTCTGGGTCAGGAACCGCACTGGATGGAGAAAAAATATATATCCCGCTGGCATCGGGGACACTGTAATGTGTATGGTCAGTCATGTGGCAAATCCTTGGTACGACGTTTTTTAAAAAATTGACGGAGCACATCACCGCAGGTATCGGCCAGAATGCCGCCCGTCACGTGTGTGTGATGATTGAGTTGGGCGTGGTCGGCCAGGTTGATGACGCTGCCACAGACACCTGTCTTTGGGTCGGACGCACCAAAAATGACTCGCGCCAGTCTGGCATGCATCATGGCCCCCAGGCACATCGCACAGGGTTCGAGTGTGACATACAGCGAAGCACCTGGTAGCCGGTAGTTCTGCACTTGCAGTCCTGCAGCACGTAAAGCAACAATCTCGGCATGGGCGCTCGGATCGTGATCAGTGATGGTGCGATTGAAGCCCGAAGCGAGAATGTTCCCATCCACATCAACCACCACTGCACCGACCGGGACTTCGCCCATCTGCTCTGCGAGATGGGCCTGCGCCAGCGCAAGCCGCATCATCGACTCATCCACGATAGAGCCTGGACTTCAGTGCCACACGCCCTGCCAGACTGGTGAGGGCTTCTTCGAGCCACTGATAGAGCTCAGCATCATCATCGTATCTGGCCTGGTTCAGGTTAGATACACGGCCATCTTCGATAAAACCCCAGGCACGACTGCGTTTGTCCCTGTGTTTGGGATCCCAGACGCCAAAAGCAAAACCGCCTGAGCTCCGGATCAGGGAGAAACATGGAATATCCGTATAACCGTCACCCACAAACACCATCTGATCGAAGGGGACCCGCAGACGATCTTCGGCAACTTTGCGGTTCACTTCAAAGGGTTTGCCGACGTAGGATGGGCCGACGATGCCTTTTTGAATATGAAACAGATAGCGTGTCTTATCGGTAAAACTGACGATGCGACGGGGGAAGGAAATTGAGCCAGAAGCATCATAAATAAATTCAGAAGCCCAGATACCAGTGAATTCATGGGCAATACGGGTGTGTCGCACGACATCGCCGATGCCGCTTGAAATCAGATAAAACTCTAGCTGAACCTGCGGGTGGACCTTTCTGACCTGCTCACGCAAGCGGCTAAACAAGGTCTCGACCCCGGCATGAAGCGGCAAAGACGCGCCCCATTGCTGCAAGGCTTGCTGCGTAATCGGCGCGTTGCCGCGCTCACGCGAAAGCTGAATCATTTCGTGCAGATAAGCAGGCACCGGATCCCAGTCCTGTGCAAGCAAGGGATCGACCCGCTGGGTCCAGAACTGCTGGGTATCGACGCCAATACTCTCCAGATAGCCCGAAGTGCTATCTGGTGCAAGTGTGTCGTCAAAGTCAAAAATCAGTGCAATCACATCAGACATGGATTCAGTCCGTCTGCCAGGGAATCAGTGATTGTAACGACCCATTTACTCTTTGATTCCGAGTTCGCGAATGATTTGGCCCCATTTGGCACCATCGCGCTCCATGTAGACCCTGACTTGCTCAGGTGTTGAGACCTTCAGATCAACACCTTTTTTAGCAAGATCTTCTCTGAGTACCGGATCAGCACCCACTTTTTGCATGGCCGCCTGCAAGGTTGCCATGATCGACGCAGGCGTTTTTGCGGGTGCCAGCAACGCAAGCCAGAACACTGCATCAAAGCCTTTGGTGCCAGTGGCTTCGTCCACCGTTGGCAGATCTGGCAAAGTACTGATTCGCTCTGATGTCGATACAGCAATGCCTTGTGTACGTCCTGCGGCCAATAAAGGCAGCGCTTCGTTGGTTGCAGAAAACATCATCTGGATCCGGCCACCAATCAGATCTGTCGCAGCAGGTGCTCCTCCCTTGTAATGGATCACCACCATTTTCAGACCAAAAGTCTTGATGAAGTATTCTGCGGCCAAATGGTTGATTGAACCCATTCCAGAGGTACCAATTGCATACTTGTCTGGATTCGCACGAATCAGCGCAATCAGATCTTTCAGGTTTTTAACCTTCAAATCCAGACTGGCCTGCAGGACAAAGGCAGACGTAATCATCATCGAAACCGGTGCAAAATCCTTTTGCGGATCGTACTCAACCTTGCCTTGCAGCACGGGATTGATCACGACTGAAACAGGCGCTGCGTACAGGGTATAACCATCAGCTGCTGCGCGCGCCGCATAATTACTCGCGAGCGTGGATGCTGCACCGGCCTTGTTTTCAACAATCATCGTCTGACCGAGCTCACGCCCAAGTCGCTCAGCGATCGCACGACTTGAATTGTCACTCACACCGCCGGGAGGATATGGCACGACAAAGCGGATAGGCTGACTCGGATACACATCCTGACCTTGCACGGCAAGGGGCACAACCCCGGCAAACATCAGCAGGCCGAGTGACACGCATAAACGTATCACCCCAGGTTTTATTTCAATCATCTTGTCTCCATTATTTTTGTGTGAGATGAATGCGTGAAGATACTACTTAAGAGGGGGCACAGGTTGATACCAGGGCACATTGCCACGGTCACCATAGCGACGTACCCTCAGGTTGGCCTGCTCACCATGTCCGGCAAAGTTCTCCATATGACACAAGCGCGAACAATACTCACCAATCAGTGCCGAGGCGGCATCCGTTGTGACACGTTGATAGGTACATGTTTTAAGGAACTTACCCACCCATAAACCACCTGTAAAGCGTGCGCTGCGCTTGGTCGGCAAGGTGTGATTGGTACCAATCACTTTGTCACCAAAGCTGACGTTCGTCCGGGGACCAAGAAACAAGGCACCAAAGTGCGTCAGTCCATTGAGAAAGACATCAGGATCACGGGTCAGCACCTGGACATGCTCAAACGCCAGTTCATCGGCCTTTGCAATCATTTCTTCAATCGTGTCACAGACAATGACTTCACCGTGCTCCGCCCAGGATACGCGTGCAATCTCTGCAGTTGGCAGGATGGTGAGCTGGCGCTCGATTTCAACCATTGTCGCGCGTGCCAGCGTTTCACTATTTGTCAAAAGAATTGAAGGAGATGTAGGACCGTGTTCAGCCTGTCCAAGCAAATCTACAGCGCACATTTCTGCATCTGCAGAGTCATCAGCGATCACAAGTGTTTCGGTGGGACCGGCAAACAAGTCGATTCCCACACGACCAAATAACTGACGTTTGGCTTCGGCGACAAACATGTTGCCCGGTCCGACGAGCATATCAACGGGGGCAATTGATTCCGTCCCAATTGCCATGGCACCTACTGCCTGGATACCGCCCAGTACGAGAATTTCGTCAGCACCAGCAAAGTGCATTGCTGTCACAATGGCTGGATGGGGCGCACCCTGAAAAGGCGGTGCGGTGGCAACAATACGCTTGACGCCTGCAACTTTTGCTGTCAAGACACTCATGTGCGCCGACGCAATCATTGGATATTTGCCTCCGGGCACGTAGCAGCCTACTGCACTCATGGGGATATGTTTATGGCCCAGTACAACGCCAGGAATTGTTTCGACTTCGATGTCCTTCATGGAATCGCGCTGTGCCTGGGCAAACCGGCGAATCTGCGTCTGAGCAAACTGGATGTCTTCGATTTCACGGGCAGATAACTGCTTGACTGCTTTTTCAATATCCGACTGGCTCAAACGAAATTCGCTCGGCTCCCAATGGTCGAATTTAGAAGACATTTCGCGGACGGCTTGATCGCCCCGCTGCTCGATGTCAAGCAGCAGACCTTCAACTGTTGCACGTACTTTTGCATCAGCCTCAGCCACCGCAGCCGCATCTTTACCACGCTTTAAATATCGAACAGCCATTATCCGTCTCCAGCAGGCTTTCGCCTGCAATTTTTTATCTGTAAATACGTATGAAGTACGATTTTGCAGCAGAGTCGCCTCTGCACGCAACCGTTGATTATGCTGGAATGATGATATCTGAGGTTTGAGGATACAAACATCTCATGGATTCGCGGGTAGCGTCAATACAACCTCCCTGCGCATAGACACCACCAGGATCACGATACCGCATCATGCGCTTCATAATGCGGCTGACTTCAGTCGGGTCGCGCAGCGACTGCTCCACCCGTTGTTCAACAATGGACTCGTCCATGATCAGCTTACCCGTGCAATCCTGTGCGACACCATGTCGCCAGTGATAAATTTCCAGACACTTTGTCACCAGCGTATATGGCGTTTTACGCTTCCAGAAATTGTTAAAAAGGCCTGCACCCAGGTAATACAACCAGGAGCCTTCATACCCCATCACATCGGAAGAACGTTCATGCGGATTACGAAACCAGATCCGCTCTCCTGGCACGTAGTATTTCAAAGGGAGGGGATCGCGAATTGAACCATATTCGCGTAAAAATACAGCTTGAAATTCCTCGGACATCATTGCGCGTCGACTCCAGCGGGCCTCAAGCTGTGCGTGCAAGAAAGGATGCACTTCACGTAACTCGAGTGCCAGTGCAAGCAGCAGAATGTACTCCGACGCCCTGAAACATGAAAATGTATAGGTCACACCCGATAGTGCCGGCTGGATAGTATGGACCAGGGCATCAATAATCGAGACGTCAGGTAGCAGTGTAAAACTTGTTTCGGGTCGATAGGTCCAATACTCGCGTGGGCGTTCAAGCCCCTCTGTATCAAAGGATAACTCAGCCTGACGTGCAGCCTGAGCGGCAAAACGCCTCACCCTGATTCCCGATTCGAGTTCCTGGACACTCGGAAAGCAAAACGCAACCGGACTACGCGCCATTGCCAGCAAAATTTCGAGATCAAGATCTGTTGCACGATTCAATACATCAAGACAGAGAGCGTGCGAAATTCCTGTGGTGTCGAAACCCGGAGTAATGTCTATCAACTGTGCAGACGCACTCAGGTGGACGGCCCATTGGGCAGCAACCTGACCATATTCAATATTCAGGTAAGCTTGGGCAGAAAGCCTGCAGGCAAGAGTCGTCAATTGAGCGGCAGCATCCCGTGCATGCAAATCATTGTCAAAGTAGACAAGAATTCCACCGGAATGCAATATGGACTTCTGCGCAAGCTGCACGAGGTTCATTTCTTTGATCACACTTTGAGTTTTATCAGCCACAACAAATGATCGTCTATAGTCGTAAACCCCAGAATGAATTGAAATCATTCAAATTTAAATCACTGTACCTTATCCATGACCACAACTGAAATTCGACCTGAACAATCCATTGATTTGCTCAAGGCTCTGCACATCCTGACGCGTGATGGCAAGATGAATCAGGATAGCCGACGCAAGCTCAAACAAGTCAATCATCTTTTTCAGTTCATTGAGCCGATGCTCAAAAAACTCAAGGATATTCATCCCGGGTTTTGTGTCGTCGATCACGGAGCAGGCAAATCCTATCTTGGATTCATTCTCGTCGATCTATTTCTGCGTCACCATGCACCAGATGCAACGATGATTGGCATTGAAACGCGACCCGAGCTGGTCGCCAGTTCTGAAAAACTCGCCAGCCAACTTGGCTTTAAGCAGATGCGGTTTTTAAACCTTTCTGTGGCAGACTCCATCACTACACCATCACTACCCGAACAAGTCGATATGGTGACAGCACTGCATGCCTGCAATACGGCGACCGATGATGCAATTCGCTTTGGTCTGGCCAAACAGGCACGTTATATGGTTCTGGTGCCCTGTTGTCAGGCAGAAGTGGCTGCAGTACTGAGACAACAAAAAGCACAGCAACTTAAAGACCCGATTGCAGAATTATGGCGTCATCCGATTCACACGCGAGAGTTTGGCAGTCAACTGACGAACGTACTGAGATGCCTTCAATTGCAGGCACATGGCTATCAGGTCACCGTCACAGAACTCGTCGGCTGGGAGCACTCAATGAAAAACGAACTGATCATCGCAGAGCACCAGGGACCTCCCAAACAGGATGCAATAGACAGACTGCAGGCTATTCTTGACAGACTGGGACTGGATGCTCTCAAAGAACGGTTTTTTCTTCCCTTGCAGACATTACCGGCACGAACAGAGGCATGACAATGCGAGTATGTATCGCTGGCTGCGGAGATCTGGGCTCACGTGTGGCCCACACCCTGCTTGAAGATGACGGCAACGAGGTCTGGGGTCTGCGACGCCACCCGCCCGCCAGTGCGAAACCAGACATGCCTGCAGAAACTGGTGTTCCTGCTCACCCACGCATGCAATGGATTGCTGGGGATATGACACGTCCGCAGACCTTGACTGACTTGCCCGCAGGGATCACTCACCTCATTTTTACAGCAGCTCCTGGAGAGCGCAGCGAAGCCGCCTATCGTGCAACCTACCTTGCAGGGCTGCAAAATATCGTCAAGGCGATCCAGTCGCCCGCATTGAAGCGGATCATCTTTATATCCTCGACAGCAGTGTACGGAGATCACGGCGATGAATGGGTGACTGAAAACACACCCGTTGATCCAAAAGGATTTAACGGACAAGTGCTTTGTGAAGCTGAACAATGGCTGGAGCAGCTACAACACAGCACTCATATTTCCACGATCAGTCTGCGACTGTCCGGGATTTATGGGCCAGGCCGTACGTATTTGCTAGATCGTTTGCGCCAAGGACTTGCGAGCGCAGCAACCCAGCCCGCGCACTGGGTCAACCGCATCCATATCGAAGATGCAACGGCTGCAATAGTCTACTTGCTCCAGTACCGTCAGCCCCAGTCGGTTTACCTTGTCACGGACAGCACGCCACTTCCCATGCGGACTTTGTACGAGGCGCTTGCACAACTTGTAAATGGCCCTATCCCTCCAGAGGGTGCGCCACCCAGAGGAGTGGGGAGCAAACGCCTGAGTAATGCTCGTCTGCTGGACACGGGTTTTGTTTTTAAATGGCCCGATAGCCGCAAGGGGCATGCTGCCCTGCTCTGATTAGGCTTCGGGATAGATAATTTGCAGAATATCGAGGTCCTGCACGCCACTCGGGGTACGCAAGGTGACCGTATCACCTTCCCGTCCCTTGATAAATGCTCTTGCAACTGGTGAAATCCAGCTGATTTTGCCATTCAGCGGTTCGGCCTCATCCACACCAACGATGGTAATGGTGTGCTCCAGTCCTTCTGGATCACAATACACCACCGTTGCCCCAAAAAAAACCTGATCCTTATTGGGCTGCGCGCTGGGATCCACCACTTCGGCAATCTCAAGACGTTTGGTCAGAAAACGCATCCGCCGATCAATTTCACGCAGGCGTTTTTTGCCATACAGATAGTCGCCGTTTTCAGAGCGATCGCCATTGGAGGCCGCCCAGGAGACGATCCTGACCATCGCGGGACGCTCCTCAAGCATCAGCTGCGCAAGCTCTGTACGCAGGGCTGCGTAGCCTGCTGGCGTCAGGTAATTGCGGGTGCCAACAGGCAACGGTGCCGCCTGGGGCAGATCATCTTCATCGTCTTCCCCGTCCTGTTCTTTAACAAAAGCTTTATTCATTTGTGTGCATGGATTGACATCCCGATTCGAAGATATCCGTCTTAAACAAGCCGGCTCCAGACTGGCACAAGGTCGGCAGGCAGTGCGGGCATACTGCCCAGATCATGTCGGCTTTCGGTTGGACTATGGAAATCCGAGCCAGACGAGGCCATAAATCCGTAATCCCGTGCCACTTGCGCATATTTGCCGTATTGATGAGGAGCATGGCTGCCTGTGACCACTTCGATCGCCTCACCGCCCAAGTCCTTGAAGGCATCAAAAAAAGCACTGAATTGCACTGGCGTGTAATGATAACGTCCCGGATGGGCAATCACGGCAACACCACCTGCAGAATGGATCCATTGGACGGCAGCCTCAAGCTTGGCCCATTGCATGGGTTCGTGGGCCGGACCATCGTCACTCAGATAACGATCAAAGACAGACTGCACGGTCGGACAAAAACCAGCCTGCACCAGATAACGGGCAAAATGCGTGCGGCTGATCAGTTCGGGGTTGCCGGCAAATGACAATACACCCTCAAACGCACCAGGCATACCGAGCGCCGCAAGATTGTCACCGATCCGGCGTGCGCGGTCTGCTCGTCCAGCGCGTGTCGCACGCAGGCCGTCTGTCAGTTCGGGATGGTCTGTATCAATGCCAAGACCCACAATGTGGACCGTCTGCCCTGCCCAGGTCACTGAAATCTCGACGCCACCAAGATACCCCATTCCAAGTGACTCAGCGGTCTGACGCGCAAGTGATTGACCGGAGACCTCATCATGATCAGTAAGAGACCACAAGGTCACACCCCGCTCAAAGGCACGGCGTGCAACTGCGTCTGGTGTCAGGACACCATCTGACACTGTCGAATGACTGTGCAAATCCACTGTCAGGGCTGGTTTATCTGGCATACAAAAATCCCGCCACGGCCTCGATCTGATCGTGGGCCATAAAAGTAGGTGCGTGTCCGACGCCTGCAAACTCCACGGCACGCGCACGCGTATTGCGCTCAAGCATCTGTTGCATGGTCTGGGGAGATAACAGATCGGAGTCCTGGCCACGCACAATCAGAATCGGAGCCTGGATGGACGCATAGGCCTGCCAAAGGATCTGTTCACCTTGCGCAGCAGTCTCGGGGGTCATTGCCTTAAACGGTACAGCAAGCCCCAGATCGTAATGCTTGACCCATTTGCCCGCCAGTTCAATATAGGTATAGCGCGTCAGTTCCTGCCATTGCTCTTCTGTGTGGGGGCCAAAAGACGCTGCAGTTGTTTTGACGTAGGTAACGGCATCATTAAAACTATCAAAACTGACAGGTGTACCAACATATTCACCAATTCGGTCTAGTGAATCAGGTTCGATGTGAGGCCCCACATCGTTGAGCACGATTTTATCGAGTCTGACACCGGTAGAAGGTAATTCCTGATAGGTCTGGGCGGGCGTCGGGATGGTTTGCAGGCTCTGTGCGTAGGCCATTGAACCAGCATAGGCCAGGCCGATCAGGCCACCCATCGAGGTTCCAACCCAATGCAGTCGCGAAGGCTGCAAGCGGGCAATCAGGCTCACCATGTCCGCGGCGTACTGAGGGACGGCATAAAACATCGGATTGGCCAGGCGGTCAGACAAGCCTCTACCAACGACATCAGGACACACTACACGAAAATCCTTGGACAATCGCTGGGCCAACGCATCAAAGTCTCGCCCAGTACGCGTCAAACCGTGCACACACAAAACTGTATCGGGATTTTCCGGATCACCCCATTCGTAGTAGGCCATGCGGTGCAAACCCGCCGGGCTACTGCAGGTGACCGCTTTGAGTCGGGGTGAAATCATGACTGAGTCTCCGGATTGTCCTGACTTCCATTGTAGTGTTTTATACAAACCGGGACAGCAGTCTTACCGGCAACGCAAACAACAATCGGTTTACATAGAGTCCTGAGTCTGAATATCGTTACTATCGCTCTACTGAAAACTTCGCTGGATCGCATTCACATATGTTCAAGGCATTTTTTATACTGGCTGCAGCGATATCCATTCTGGCAGTTTTTGCGAATTCTTCAGAAAAAAAGCCCTGGCTAAATCAACCGCTGACCGTTTCTCCAGTTTCTGGGGACATCATGCTTGGCACGAGCCTCTCGGATGGCAGTACACACAATTATTCAATCGTAGTGGCGGTGACCATGTCCGGCGGTGGCACGCGAGCCGCGGCGTTTGCGTACGGCGTTCTGGAGGGATTGCGTGAAACGAACATTGCGTGGAAAGATCAGAAAACTACTTTACTTGATGAAATTGATCTGATTAGCGGTGTCTCGGCAGGCAGTGCGCTTGCCACATACTTTACTGCCTTTGGGCCAGAGCACCTCTCGACCTTTAAAAAGGATTTTCTGTATGCAAATTTTCAGGGCAGCCTGATTGCCAGCGCCCTCGAACCGTCGAACCTCATGAATATTGCTTCACCCTGGTACGGGAGAGGAGACTTACTGGTAGAAAAATTCAGCAAGTTATATCAGGATAAAACGTTTGCAGATCTCCCCAAGCGCCCTCGCCTGCTGATTACAGCAACCGATGTATCCAGATCGACAAGTTTTCAATTTACGCCAGATCAGTTTAATCTCATCTGCTCAGACCTGATGAGTGTTCCACTGGGGTTTGCAGTCGGTGCATCGTCATCCGTGCCGGTCGTGTTCAGTCCGGTCACCCTTAAAAATTACAGTAGCAGTCAGGACTGTCCGGCAAAGATTTCATTGCTCAGAAAAGAACAACCGACCGATACTTATCGCATGCGAGAGCTATACAGAAACAAGCTTGCCTATCTGGATTCCAGCAAGCGACAATATATTCATCTGGTGGATGGTGCGGCTTCAGATAATCTTGGACTTCGGTCAGTCATCGATCGGGCCTCGGCTGGTGGCAGCATCTCGGCGTCCGTCAATAGTGCGCCACCGGGTTCAATCAACCGGTTAATTTTTGTGATCGTGAACGCCGAAGTCGACTTGCTCAATGAAGTAGATGCCACACAGCAAACACCGAGCATCAGTGACGCAGTCAATGCATTGCGAATCAGCAAAGGTTTGCAAGCGTCGGCTGAGACGATGGAAATGTTGAATCAGGCTGCAGGAAACTGGCAACATGAACTGCGCAATTCAGATGGAGGCCTGACCCAGTTTGCACCTGACTCGCAGCTGCACGTCATCAAAGTCAGCTTGAGGGATACGCCAGACAACACTATCAGACAGCGTCTGATGAAACTGGCAACCGTGTTTTATCTGCCACGCAATGATGTGGACGCGCTCATTCAAGCAGGTAAGCAAACACTTTTTTCATCACCTGAATATCAAACCCTGATTCAGTCTTTTCATTGATTGGTGCGCATGCGCACGCGTTCAATGCCCACCTCATGATGCCAGTAGCGTTTGTGTGTCAGGCGAAGTGACTGGACAGACAGCATTGAAGCCGTCGATTCAAAAAAAATCGCACCATGGTGATCGGTCCGCCATAACCGTGCCCCGGACAATGCCCAGCGTTTAAGTACCGCTTGCTTCGGATGTCCAAAGCGATTTAAATATCCGACCTGGGCCACAGCATGCTGAGCGTCAGCCTGCTCAACAAATTGAATTGATGAAGAGGTATGCGAACCATGATGCGGCATCACCACGACATCGGATCGAACAGGATGATTCATCATCAGCATGAGTTCTTGCTTGACACCAATGTCACCTGGCAGCAAAACCGAATGATGACGTCCCTGCACATGAAGCACACAACTGCGGGCATTGGGACTTTCCTGTCTTGTTTGATCCGTCTGAGTCATTAAACGGGTTGATTCTGCAGACGGATGCAATATGCTAAAGCGCACACCATCACGTTCCCAGAACTGTCCAGAAGCACACGGCGCAAATACGCCGGGCGGTATGAACGCCTTGCCTGTAAGCATCGTTTGCCTGAGCAAAAAATTTTTTGCATCAAAGGAGGTGTTCACTTCGTCGATCTTGAATTTTTGCATCAGCGAATGCAACCCTCCTGCGTGATCCGTATCTGCATGCGAAACAATCAGTTGATGCAACCCGCGAACACCTAAAGCGCGCAAGGCCGGAATCAATACACGTTGTGCCGAGTCAGTCTTGCCTGAACGCTGCCCTGTATCGATCAGAATATTGTTCTGTTCAGTCTGAATCAGGACCGCTGCACCCTGTCCGACATCCATCACCCACATTTTCCAGTCACCTTGTCGCGGACGATCAGGCTGCCAGACCAGCGCGGGCAACATCAGGCACCATCCCGCCCAGCGTGCCGGTAATCCAGGTGACTGCAGTGCCCAGACCATACCGACTATTGCAAGGACAAACCAGCTAACCGGGACGGCGCAGACGTCTTGCGTCGCCCATGACGCCTGGGCCAGCCATTGAACAGGTCGCATCGACCATGACAACGCGAGATGACCCAGCCACCCGAGTGCTGTAGCAAGTATCATCCCGCCCGGAATCACCGCAAGCAACGCTGTTAAAAGCGCCAGTGGTGTGACGATAAAAGTCATGGCCGGAATCGCGACTGCATTAGCCAGTGGAGAACTAAACGACACCTGCTGAAACAGAAAGGCGATGACTGGCACCATGGCGAGAGTCATCCACCACTGCAGACGGACAGCCTGAATAAGTGTGCGCAACAAGCGCTTAAGAAAGGTATGCTGAACTTGTTCATCGGGCGCAGACTGCCCAACCAGGAACAAGACGCCAACGGCCATGAACGATAACCAGAAGCCTGTTGAAATCGGTGACCATGGGTCCATGATTGTGACAGCCGCGGCAGCGATACCCAGCACATTAGGCAAGCTCACTGGCACACGTGCAACAATTGCCGTAGCAACGACCGCCAGCATCAGAAAAGTTCTGCGTGCGGGCACGCCCCAACCCGCCAGCAGGCAATACAAGAACGCCGTGAGCATCGCAGCCAGAGCGGCAACGGTGCGTGCTGGCACGCGTTCGCACAGGGACTGTGATCTCACGCGAAGCCTTTTGCACAACCACAGCACCAACATACCGGCCATCGCACCGATCATTGTCACGTGAGAGCCGCTGATAGAGACCAGATGCGTAATACCCGTCCGGTTAAAGACCTCCCAGTCACCAGCTGCAACGCTGTCCTGATCACCAATTGCCAGAGCAATCATCACTGGACCATACCGTGCCGGCCCCAGCGCGCGGCGCATTGCCTCGCGCATATGGTGTCGCACACGTGCCACTGCTACACCAAACGTGGCGGTCGGCGCATCAGTGATCAGCCTGGGTGTGCCACGTATCTTTCCGATCGCACGTATATTGCGCTGAAACATCAAGCCTTCATAATCAAAACCGTATGGATTCGTTGCCCCGTGCGGGCGCTTGAGTACGACCGCAGCGTGCCAGCTCTGGCCAGGCAGCACGCGAATGCGTGAAGGTGCAGGTGCAGGTGCAGGTGCAGGATCCTGCCAGACAACCTGAATGTGACGGGGAATGCCTTGCGCAATCGGGTCCAGGACATACGCTTCAAAACGCTGACTCCCTGCATCATCTTGCGCCATGGACGTGACACGAACTGTCAGCTTTGACACAACATTTTCATGCGAAACATCCAGCATGTCATTCAGACGCTGCTGGGCACGCTCAATGGTCCAGCACATACTCAGCATCAGTGCAGCCAGACACGTCAGTGCGCGCATCAGAATCGACAATCCTGGTCGGTTACGCTGAAATATTTTGATCAAAACCAGACAGACGGTGAACACGAGGACGGCAGGAATCAGGCTATGCGACTCAGGCAGGTGGCCGAGCCGATGCGTCAGACTTGCACCGGCGACGATACCTGCAGAAATCATCGATATCATGGGCATCCGGCAAAATAGCGGGATGCTTGCACATGAAAATCAGGCCGGCAATCGGAGTGTGACTAATTGCTCTCAATCGCCTGCATGAGCCTGGGCAGAATGCGCAAGGCAGTCAGGCTGGTTGCCTGAAGTACGTCCTTGAGATCCTGACCACGCAAGTCTGCAAGAACCTGTGCAATTCGCAAGACCTGTGCGGGTTCGTTGCGTCTGTTTTCAACCAGCCACTCTGGCGCAATATCTGGAGCGTCTGTTTCAAGTACAAGCGCGTCCAGACTGATCTGCTGGGCAAGCCTGCGGATTTGCAAGGCACGCCCGTAGGTCATCGCGCCCCCCATTCCAAGCGCAAAACCAAGACCAACAAACTGCTCTGCCTGCTGCAGGCTGCCATTAAAGGCATGCGCCAGTCCGCCCTTGACCTTTCGCTGACGCAAGTATTTCAGCAAAGTATCCTGCGAGCGCCTGACATGGAGTAAAACCGGCAGATCAAACTCTTTGGCCAAGACCAGTTGCGCATCAAAATAATGTTCCTGTTTTTCGCGCGCAGCCCCGTATGAAATATCGGGAATAAAAAAATCCAGGCCAATCTCGCCCACTGCGACTAATTTCGGATCATGCTGATGCGCAGCGAGCGCCTCGCGTAATAGCTTCAGGTCGTCAGGCCCCGCATGTCCGACATACATAGGATGAATGCCAAGTGCGTAAGCACCCTGGACAAATGAATGAGCAAGCATGCGTACACGTTCAAAGCTGACAACTTCTACTGCAGGAATGAGGATCGCTTGCACGCCAGCTGCCTGTGCTCGCGCAATGACTTGCTCGCGATCAGAGTCAAACGCTGAAGCGTCCAGATGACAATGTGTATCAAACAGCATCGACCAGGCGGCCAGATTCCATGTAGAGTCTTCGATCCGCGAGCGCCGCGAGCTCTGGATCATGCGTCACAATGACAAAGGCCGTGCCTGACTCTGCATTGACACGCTTGAGCAAGGCAAACATCTGCTGCGCCGTATGGCGATCAAGATTACCCGTGGGCTCGTCAGCAAGCACACAGGCCGGGCGCGTCACCAGGGCTCGCGCCAGTGCGATACGCTGGCGCTCTCCACCCGAAAGCTGACCCGGGAAGTGTTCAATCCGGCTGGTCAGACCAACAAGCTCAATCACACTGCGTGCGAGTTCTCGTGCATCATGACGTGACTCACGCCTCACAATTAACGGCATCGCCACATTATCGAGTGCCGAAAACTCAGGCAGCAAATGATGGAACTGATAAACAAAACCCAGAGAACGATTACGCAAACGACTGCGGGCAGCTTCGCTCAAGCCTTCTGCAGACTGGCCTGCAACCGTCACACTGCCCGAAGTCGGTAAATCCAGCAGGCCGAGAGTATGTAATAGCGTACTTTTACCGGAGCCTGAGGCGCCAATCACGGCCACCATTTCACCCGGAATCACAGACAGACTGACGTCATCGAGTACCTGGATCTGGCTTGGACCCTCATCGTAGACTTTGCACAGATGCGATGCCTGCAGGGCAAACTCAGTCATGGCGCAACACCTGTGCAGGTTGCAGACGCGACGCGCGCCAGCTTGGATATAAAGTGGCCACCAGTGACATGATCAGAGACGTCACACCGATCGAGATGATGTCCTCCAACCGCGGGTCAGAGGGCAATGAACTGATGAAATAGACTTCGCGTGGCAAAAACTGAGCCCCGATCATTTTTTCGATGGCGGGAACAATGACGTCAATGTTATAGGCAATGGCCATGCCACCTGTGACCCCGAGCAGAGTACCGACAACACCAATCAGGGCACCCTGTACCAGGAAAATCCGGGCAATCTCTCCTGGTGTCGAACCAAAACTGCGCAAAATTGCAATATCGGACTGCTTGTCCTTGACTGCCATCACAAGTGACGACAACAAATTAAATGCTGCAACGGCAACAATCAGGGCGAGAATCAGGAACATCATGCGTTTTTCTGTCTGGACGGCTGCGAACCAAGTGCGATTATTACGTGACCAGTCTGACACCATCACGTTGGGTGGGAGCAATCCCAGCAAAGACTGGGCAATCTGAGGTGCACGCGACATGTCGTTCACACGCAGCCGCACACCCGCTGCAGCATTGTCGCGAAACAGCTTGGCAGCATCTGTCACGTCCACAAAAGCAAGGGTCGTATCATATTCATAATGACCTGAACGGAAAGTCCCGACCAGAGTGAACTGGCGCATGCGTGGCGTAAAACCTGCAGGACCGATATTGGCTTGTGGCGCGAGCATCATGACCGGGTCGCCCTGGCGCAAGCCCAGCAAATCTGCGAGTTCCTGTCCGAGCACGATGCCAAATCCGCCGGCTTTTAAATCTGTCAATTTGCCAGAGACCATTTGCTGACTGATATCTGAGACGTTTTTTTCTGTTGCCGGATCAATGCCACGCACTTGTACGCCACGCAGTTCTTGTCCGCGCATCAGCATGCCCTGGGCGGACACAAAGGGGGCCGCAGCCAGCACTGAAGGGGATTTAAGCGCGGCGGCGCCGATCTCATTCCATTGTGAGACGATGCGCTCCGGGTCTCCACCAGCCACATAGATCTCAACGTGAGGCAAAACAGAAAGCATCCTGTCGCGCACTTCTTTCTGAAAGCCGTTCATCACCGAGAGCACCACAATCAGGGCGGCGACACCCAAGGCAATACCTGCCATCGAGGTTGCGGCAACAAACGAGACAAAACGGTCGCGCCGGCCCTTGCGGCCACGCAGACTGCTCATGCCCGCATAGCGGGCCCCGATCCAGAGTTCATAAGGTAGTTTCAGCACGCACCTATTATTACATCAAAGCTAAAAACCACCTTCGCGCAAGGTCACCCGCAGCCTACTACAATCCAGAGATGGAAATTCTGATCCCCGGGGCATTACCACCCGTTACTGTCGCTGCCGAACTGATTCGATACGTCGAAACAGCTTGCCCAGCCCTGGTTGAGCACTTTAAGTCGAGACAGGCCCGCATCCTGCGCCTGCATCCTGACGAAATGGGCTGTACCCCACTCGAAGCGATCGGGCTGATGCGTCGCGGATATCAGCAGGTACCCGGGCTGACGCTCGGAGCTGGGCTCGGCCCAATGCGTGCGGGCGTCACCCAGAGCAATGAAACGGTATGGGTCGCCGATCTCAGTAGCGTGACAGTTGGCACAAATGGTGCCGCACTCGTGCATCCTGACGCCTTGCTGATCACGCCTGCCGAAGCCGATGCGCTCTTTGAGGCCGTCTGCGGCCTGTGGGTAGGCAGTGCGATTTCTGCACTGCCTTTAAACCCTGAGCGCTGGCGCGTCTGGCTCAACGGTACGCCGCTGCTCTCATCAATGAGCCCATGTGCAATGACCGGCATGGCCATGGCTGACTGGTGGCCGCAGCACGAAAGCCTGCGCCAGTGGCGCAAACTGCTCAATGAAATCCAGATGGTCTGGCATGATCATCCGGTCAACCTCGCCCGAGCCGAGCGCGGGGCCCCCCCGATTAATAGCCTCTGGCTCTATGGTGGCGCTCAAGGCTGGAAAAGCCCGGCAAACACCGAATTACCGGTAGTCTACGAAGAATTGATCAGCAGTCATGCAGAAGGTGATTGGGCCCGCTGGATTCAAACCCTGCCCGCTCTTTCCTCATTCATCACGTCTGTGCTCAACGACACAACAAAAAATACTGCGGCATCCACAACGGTGACTCTGCTCGGCCTGGAACACGGTATTGAACTACTTCCTCAAGCCCGCCCCTGGTGGCGACACATTTTGCCCGCAAGAACCCAGAACTGGAAAACATGGTGGAATCTCCCAAACTAAGCGTCCGACGCCACGATTTGCAAGACAGTCAGCGGCTGGAGGCTTCAGGCGTCCATCCATTGCTCGCGCGATTGTGGGCTGCACGAGGTATTTCCCGGTCCGAAGACATTCGGCTTGAATGGCCAGCCATGCTGGCGCCCACAGACCTGACACATGTTGAGCACGCCGCTATCTTGCTGGCCGATGCAATCGCTGCCGGCAAGCGCATGCTGATCGTTGCCGACTACGACTGCGACGGTGCGACGGCCTGTGCCGTCGGCTTGAGAGGATTGCGTGGCATGGGTGCCCAAGTAGACTTCCTTGTGCCCAACCGCTTCGAAACCGGCTATGGACTCTCTCCTGCGGTGGTCGACCTTGCCTGCATACACCCGGGTGGCAAACCTGACCTGATTATTACGGTAGACAATGGGATTGCCAGCGTCGAGGGCGTGGCCGCTGCCAACGCTTGCGGCATCGGCGTCATCGTCACCGATCATCACCTGCCCGGCGACACGCTCCCTGATGCACTGGCCATTGTGAATCCAAATCAGCATGGTTGTGGCTTTCCCTCAAAGAACCTGGCGGGCGTTGGAGTCATTTTTTACCTGATGCTGGCGTTGAGGGCAGAATTACGCAAGCGTGGGATATTGACCGCCAATGGCGGACCACGCCTGGATGCACTGGCCGATCTGGTTGCACTGGGCACGGTCGCCGACGTCGTCAAACTTGATCCCAACAACCGCCTGCTTGTGACCCGCGGTCTGGACCGCATGCGCCGTGGCCTGATGCAGCCCGGCATCAGGGCGCTGTTTGCGGTCGCCTCACGTGATCCACAGGCAGCAAGCGGATTTGACCTCGGCTTTGCAATCGGGCCACGCATCAATGCAGCTGGCCGCCTGGCCGACATGGGTCTTGGCATTCGCTGCCTGACAACAGACGATGACATGGTTGCGCTTGATCTTGCGCGCGAACTCGATACCATCAATCGTCAACGCCGCGAGATCGAAAGTGTCATGCGTGACCAGGCGCTGGCCGCCACCGAAGACATCCAGGCAGGCATTGTTGGTGCTTCGGTCTGTGTCTTTCACCCTGAATGGCATCAGGGTGTCGTAGGCCTGGTTGCATCGCGACTGAAAGAAAAATTCTTTCGCCCGACCCTTGCCTTTGCACCCGCAGGCGATGATGAATTAAGAGGGTCTGGCCGCTCTATTCCGGATGTGCATCTGCGCGATGTGCTGGATCTGGTCTCCAAGCGCCATCCTGGCCTGATCCGTAAGTTTGGCGGACATGCCATGGCCGCTGGGCTGACCCTCGGCCGGGAAGACTTTGACCGGTTTGGGCCAGCGTTTGAGCAAGCGGTGATCGAGTTGACGGGTCGCAAGAGCTTTGAACCACTGATCGAGACCGATGGTTCGCTTGAGCCCGGCTACGCCAATGCGGCCGTTGCCACCATGCTGCAACAGCAAGTCTGGGGCGCTGGCTTTGCCGCACCGTTATTTCTGGATGAGTTCAGAATACTCAAACAAAAACTGGTCGGTGAAAAACACCTCAAACTGACCATGGAACGCGGTCATCAGCGCTTTGAGGCGATCTGGTTCGGACACGCAGAGAGCCTGCCTGAGTTTGTCCGCGTTGCCTACCGACTCGAGCAAAACGTCTGGAATGGCATGGTTTCGGTCCAGCTTGTCGTTGAATACGCCAGCGCGGCCTGAACTTCGACAAATACCCAGTTAAAATAGTCAGTTACCTTAAACATACATTACCTGCTGGAACACAATGGAAGCCGAACGTCAGAACCTGATCTCCACCCGCCTTGCTGATTACGCGTCCCGCGAGCAGGCTCTTCGGGGGTATCTTTGACTACGAGGTAAAAGCCGAGCGCTTGCACGTTGTCAATGCCGAACTTGAAGACCCCGCAGTCTGGAATGATCCTAAGCGCGCGCAGGATCTCGGACGCGAAAAAAAGAGTATCGAAGACGTTGTCACGACCCTGACGGCACTTGAACAGTCGATAGCAGACTCGCGCGAACTGTTTGAACTGGCCGCAGCCGATGCGGATGACGAGACGCTCGAAGCCATCGAAACAGATGCCGAGGCCTTCCAGGCCACTCTGGAAGGAATGGAGTTTCGCCGGATGTTCAATAATCCTGCAGATCCATTGAATTGCTTTCTCGACATCCAGGCGGGCGCTGGCGGTACCGAAGCCCAGGATTGGGCATCGATGCTGTTACGCCAGTACCTGAGATACGCAGAACGCAAAGGCTTTAAAGCCGAAATCCTCGAAGAATCCGATGGCGAAGTTGCCGGCATCAAATCCGCAACGATCAAGATCGAAGGCGAGTACGCCTTTGGTTTTTTACGCACTGAGAGCGGTGTGCACCGACTCGTGCGCAAGAGCCCGTTTGACTCTTCAGGTGGCCGTCACACCTCGTTTGCCAGTGTATTTGTCTATCCTGAGGTCGATGACTCAATTGAGATCGATATCAACCCTGCCGATTTGCGTGTCGACACCTATCGTGCCAGCGGCGCGGGTGGGCAGCACATTAACAAAACGGACTCAGCGGTGAGGATCACGCACATACCAACCAACATCGTGGTGCAGTGCCAGAATGATCGTTCACAGCACCGTAACCGTGCCGAAGCAATGCAGATGCTGAAATCACGTCTGTTTGAACTCGAAATGCGTAACCGGATGGCTGCCCAGCAAAAGATGGAAGATGCCAAGACCGATGTGGGCTGGGGACATCAGATTCGTTCGTACGTTCTGGACCAGAGTCGCATCAAGGATCTGCGCACGAACGTTGAAATATCCAATACTCAAAAGGTACTGGATGGCGATCTGGACCCTTTCATTCAGGCCAGCCTGAAACAGGGTGTTTAAACAACCCAGTCTGAATCAGGCAGATCTTGCAGGGTCATTCGCGCACGATTGAGAATAAGGGGCAATAGTGAAAAAAATTATTATTCTGACCGGCACGTCTCGCGGTCTTGGAGCAGCGCTGGCCGAGCAAGTGGTGCGTGCACCGACAGAGGCCCGCGATCTGGCGACTACGCATATCGTGACACTGGCACGCCAGCACTCTGAGGCGCTTGAGCGTCTGGCCCAGGCCCATGATACGAAGCTGACACAGATCGTAGCGGACCTCAATGATCCTGCAGCAATAGTTGAGGCGGGCAAGCAGTTATATGCCCTGACAACGGGTGTCGAATGCGTGCGCATGATTCATAACGCCGGTGTAGTGACCCCGATTGCACAATCCAGAGACCTGACCGATCTGCTCGCGATCAACCAGGCATTCCAGATCAACATCACGGCGCCCATTTATCTGACCGCACAGGTGTTGTCGGCGTCAGCGCAGACCGCCGATCGACGCATCATGCTGATCTCGTCCGGTGCCGGTCGCAGCCCCTCTTCTGGCTGGGGCGTCTATTGTGCGACCAAGGCGGCGATGGACCGCTATGCCGAATGCGCACAGCTTGACGAGGGCGCGCGCGCCCGTATCGTCTCAATGGCACCTGGTGTCGTCGACACAGGGATGCAGGAGACGATTCGTGCCACGCCCAAGTCTGCCCTGCCCTCGCTTGAGCGCTTTGTGGACTTTCATCAGAACAAACAGCTTGCTTCACCCGAAGACGTCGCGCGTCGCCTGCTCCTGGCACTCGAAAGTGACGATTTTGGCAAAATAACCATCGACGATATTCGTCAACATACCTTTACATCATGACTGATACCCAAACACCTGTACCTGATGAAAATCACCTGATTGCTGAACGTCGTGGCAAACTCGCCGCGATCCGTGCCAAGGGCATCGCATTTCCGAATGATTTCGTACCCAAGGATCGCGCAGCTGCACTGCACAGAGCCTATGGTGAACACGAACAGGCGCCCCTGGCAGAATTAGCGATCCCAGCATCCGTTGCGGGTCGTATGATGCTCAAGCGCGTGATGGGTAAAGCAAGCTTTGCCACCCTGCAGGACAGTACGGGCCGCATCCAGATCTATCTGGATCGCAACAGTCTGGGCGAGGAACACTACGACTCGTTTAAACAATGGGATATCGGTGACATCATCGCCATCACCGGCACGATGTTTAAAACCAATAAGGGTGAGCTGTCCATCCACGCAGCGACCGCACGTGTGCTGGCTAAATCCCTGCGTCCGCTGCCCGACAAATTCCACGGCATCGCGGATCAGGAGCTACGTTACCGTCAGCGTTATGTCGACCTGATCATGACCGAACAGACCCGCCAGACCTTTGCTGCGCGCAGCAAAGCGATTGGCGCCATTCGCCAGGTCATGCTTGATGCAGACTTTGTCGAAGTCGAAACACCCATGCTGCATGCCATACCCGGTGGCGCAGCGGCCAAACCATTCGAAACACATCACAATGCCCTGGACATGGAAATGTTCCTGCGAATTGCGCCAGAGTTATATCTCAAGCGTCTCGTGGTTGGCGGCTTTGAACGCGTGTTCGAAATCAACCGCAACTTCCGCAATGAAGGTGTGAGTCCGCGTCATAATCCAGAATTCACCATGATGGAGTTTTACGCTGCATACACTGACTACCAGTGGCTGATGGACTTCACCGAACAGATTATCCGCGCAGCTGCGATCCAGGCAACAGGCAGTGCAACGCTGACCTATCAGGGTCGCGAGCTCGATCTGTCTGTACCCTTTCATCGCCGCACGATTGTGCAATCGATTCTTGAACACGTACCTGAGTTCACCGAAGAGCAACTCGTTGACATTGAGTTTGTCCGCACACAGCTCAAAAAACGCGGTGTGGATGTCAATGCTCCACCACTTGCGCGTGCAGGCCTGGGCGCCCTGCAGCTTGCACTGTTCGAAGAAACTGCTGAAGCACAGCTGTGGCATCCGACATACATCATTGATTACCCGATCGAAGTTTCACCACTCGCACGCGAGTCCGATACGCGACCTGGCATCACCGAACGGTTTGAACTGTTCATGACAGGGCGAGAAATCGCCAACGGTTTTTCAGAGTTGAATGATCCTGAGGACCAGGCTGCTCGCTTTCATGCACAGGTCGAAGCAAAAGACGCTGGTGACGAAGAAGCCATGTATTACGACGCGGACTATATTCGTGCGCTCGAATACGGCATGCCACCGACCGGCGGTTGCGGCATCGGTATCGACCGTCTGGTCATGCTGCTCACAGATAGCCCAAGCATCCGTGATGTGATTCTGTTCCCGCATCTGCGCAAAGAAGACTAAATGACAACGCCCGCTGCCGCGCTCAGAGCGCGCCGCACCCAAGCTCTGCTGCACGGGCGTATTCTTCCGACGATTCTCAAGCTCTCCACACCGAACGTCCTGGGGCTGATGGCCTCAACTGCCATCATTGCCTGGGATGGTTACATCATTGGCCTGCTAGGCTCTGAGGCACTTGCAGGTGCCGCCCTGGTCTTCCCCATCTCAATGCTGATGTTGCAGATGTCCAATGGTGCACTGGGCGGCTCAATCAATGCAGTGATTGCACGAGCGCTCGGTTCAGGCGACAGCGACAGCGCAGAAAGACTGTCGCAGCATGCCGTTGTGGTCGCAACCATCATGTCCGCGCTGTTTACACTGGTGATGCTGGGCCTTGGCCCCTATATTTTCAAATCCATGGGTGGCCGGGGCGAGACACTGGCCATCGCCCTGACCTATTCAAATACACTGTTTTTAGGTGCGAGCACAATCTGGTTCACCAGTACGCTTTCAGCAATCGTACGCGGCTGCGGCAACATGACCATGCCGTCCCTGATGCTGATCGTCACCGCGCTCCTGCACTTTGCACTGTGCCCGGCGCTGGTGTTCGGCTGGGGGCCGCTACCCGCCTTTGGCATCGCAGGTGCGGCACTTAGCACCATTATCGTCAACGCTATTGCAAGCGCCCTGATGGCGTATTACCTGATGCGCGAGCAATCACCGCTGCGCCTGAGGTTCAGGAACCGTGCGTTACAAAATGATCTGTTCAACGTGATTTTACGGATTGGCCTGCCTGGCGCCATCAGTCCAGTGCTGAGCAATGGCTCAATCCTCATGGCAACAGCCTACATCGGTAGCTTTGGTACGCTCGCACTCGCGGGATATGGAGTGGCCTCACGGCTTGAATTCATCCTGGTGCCGATCGTGTTTGGCGTGGGCACGGTACTCACCACGATGGTGGCAACCAATATCGGCGCAGGCAACACAGAACGCGCCTTGCGTGCCACGTTAACTGGCAGCCTGCTGGTAACAGGTGTGACTCTGGCACTGGGCACTACTGTTGCAGTATTCCCGATACTCTGGATGCAGTGGTTCACAGCGGATCCCGAGATCATTCGGTTTGGCAGCAGCTATCTGAATATCGTCGGACCCTGCTATGGATTTTTTGGACTCGGACTGGTGCTGTTCTTTGCCTCGCAAGGATCAGGCAAACTCTTCTGGCCCCTGATTGGCAGCAGTTCAAGACTCGTCTTTGTGGCGCTAGGTGGCTGGGTCGTACTCAATCTGCTCACGCCAGACCCACGCAATATGTTTGTCGTGATCGCAATTGGTTTTGCACTGTACGCGGTCATTACAGCAGCATCTATTTTAGTGAGTCGCTGGGGTGCTGTTCAATCGCATTGAACTAGAGCGAACCCCATACGACTGACCGTCCGTCGAGCTAGTTCAAACTCGCCATATCAATGACAAAGCGATATTTCACATCACTTTTGAGCATGCGCTCGTACGCTTCATTGATGTAAGCCATCGGCATGATTTCAATATCGGAGACGATATTGTGTTTGGCACAAAAATCGAGCATCTCCTGTGTTTCACGGATTCCACCAATGAGCGAGCCCGCCAGTTGACGACGCTTGAATATCAGATTGAATACATTGGGCGAGGGATGAGGGTCCGAAGGAGCTCCCACCAGCGTCATCGTGCCATCAAGCTTAAGCAGTTGCAGATAGGCATCCAGATCGTGTGGCGCAGCAACGGTATTCAAAATGAAGTCCAGCTGATTTGCATAAGCAGCCATTTGCTCCAGGTCGCTGGATATGCAGACCTCATCAGCACCGAGTTTTTTACCGTCCTCAACTTTGCTTGCAGAAGTCGTAAACAGTACGACATGAGCACCCATTGCATGAGCAATTTTGACTGCCATGTGACCCAGGCCACCCAGACCGACGATACCAACCTTTTTGCCTGGCCCGACACCCCAGTGACGAAGGGGCGAGTAGGTCGTGATTCCTGCGCATAAGAGAGGTGCGACACTTGCCAGATCTTTTTTGTCGTGGGTGATATGCAGGACAAAAGACTCTTTGACAACAATTGACTGTGCATAACCACCATGAGTGTTTTCACCACCAAAGACAGGACCGTTGTATGTTCCTGTAAAACCGCTCTCACAGTACTGTTCTTCACCTTCATCGCAGGGATGGCAATGTCCGCAACTGTCGACCATGCAGCCTACACCCGCCAAGTCTCCAATCTTGAAGTTTTTGACCTTGTCACCGATGGCAACGATCCGACCGACTATTTCGTGTCCGGGTACGGAGGGATACTGAGTGTTTTTCCACTCATTTCGAGCAGTATGCAAATCAGAATGACATACGCCACAATATAGAATTTCGATTTGAATATCATCGGCCACAGGGGTACGGCGTGTGATTTCAAAAGGTGCCAGTGCGCTTGTGGCGCTCTGCGCCGCGTAGGCTTTAGTTTTAAACATAAATGAATTGATTCCTTGAATGTCGTTCGTTTGTTATACAAACTCAGTTCAAGAATACTGCAATTAAATAATTTTTAGATTCAAAACATATTTATTAATTGGATTAGTACGATGCCTGCATTCGGGTTAAATACTCCTGCAGCGCTAATTTTGCATCAGCGTCCGTCATCTGACCGCTGCTGACTTTTTGCTCAAGCAAACCCACTCGGGCCTCATAATCAACAACGGCAGCACGCGGACTTGAAGAAGAGCTTGCTAATTTTTTGGCCCAGATACACTGTGCAACATCGTTGAAATACTGATATTTTGCCATGCATGCAGACTGTGTTCCTGCGATGGAAGCACACCCGGCAACTGCGACAGACAAGGCACATCCTGCGGCAAACGATCTCACTGGAAAATTCAATTTTTTATGCTCATGCAGAATAAGCATCCATCCACCCTAAGCCAGCCTCAACCGTCGTACGCGCACGATACTCAGCACCGATCCAGCCTGTGTAACCAAGCGCATCGATGCGCTCAATCACAACTGGATAATTGATTTCACCTTCATCAGGCTCTGCACGGCTGGGCACTGCAGCGATCTGAATATGACCGATATGCGGCATAAACAGTGCAAGCTTGGTCAGGACGTCACCCTCGGCAACTCCCACGTGATACACATCAAACATGAGCTTGACGTTGCTGCGCTCTGTCGCCTCACGCACCGCATTGGATTGCGCCTGGGTCGCGTACAGATAATCAGGCTTGTCTCGCGGATTGAGGGCTTCGAGTAACAGTGTCAAACCTGAAGATGCGGCCAGATCGGCGGCCCATTGCAGGTTGCGCACCATGGTTTCAAAAGCCAGCGCACGCTGTGCGGGCTCAATCACACCAGCCATCACATGTATCGCAGTTGCACCACTAGCCAGACACCAGTCCATCGACAGTTTGAAGGATGCTTTGAAATCCGCTTCGCGCCCTGGCAAGGCTGCCAGACCCGACTCACCTGGCCTGCCCAGCGGGGTATTGGCTGCCAGCAATGTGAGGTTGAGACGTTCACAGGCAGCACGCACCTCTGTAGCAGAAGTATCGTACGGCCAGTGCAACTCAATTGCCTGAAAGCCGTTGTGGGCTGCGAGCTCAATACGCTCGAGTAACGGCTTATCTGACCAGAGAAAGCCTAAGTTTGCAGAAAAGCGCGCCATCTGAGACCGTCCTTGCTTTAATTAGTAACCGTTACCTGCAGACACAGCCGGTGCTGCGCCACGCGCCGCAGCAATAGCTGCCTTGGCTGCGGAGGACATCAGTGCAACTTCGTTGCCAGGAGTCACCATCTGAAAACCCTCGGCAATACGACGACCTGCGGCCTCGCCTGAAGAGCAAAAAATACCGGCAATCTTGCCGTGTGCCTTGGCGCGTTCGCGAATATGGGCGATCGCATCAATCACAACTTTTTCGTCAGACTCGGAGCGCGGGACACATCCCAGAGCCAGCGCCAGATCATTGGGTCCGATATAGATTCCATCGAGGCCTTCGATGTCAAGGATGGCATCCAGATGATCCAGGCCCGCCTGTGTCTCAATCATGCCAAGCGCCAGAATTTCGTGATCCGCGCCGGGATAATAATCTGCACCGCCATACAGCAAGGCGCGCGCAGGACCAAAAGAACGTTGTCCTCTGGGAGGGTAGCGGCAGGATGAAACAAAACATGCTGCATCATCCACGGTAGAAATCATCGGACAGATAATGCCGTAGGCGCCCGTATCGAGCAAGCGCATGATCTGCGCAGGATCGTTGCCAGGCACACGTGCCAGAGGGACTGCAGGCGTAGAAGACAAGGCCTGGAACATGGGCAGCGCGGCATCGATGCCAATCATGCCATGTTGCAAGTCGACAGTGATCGAATCAAAACCCTGATGCCCCATGACTTCGGCAGAATAGGAAGAAGGGATGGCCAGCCAGCCATTGATGATGGGCTGACCTGCTGCCAATTTCTTACGAAGCTGATTTTCTCTCATGGGTATTGTCTCCTGATGGGTGATCTATTTGACACATTCAGACGACAAGCCAGCCGTGCCTAAAAGAGATACCCGGCACAAACACCCTTGCCGCCCAAACCGTCTTAGTGACTTTCTTTGGCGTGGTTGATAGTGTAGCGGGGAATCTCGATTGTGAGATCCTTGCCAGCCACAAGTGCCTGACAAGACAGACGGGAGTTGGTCGACAACCCCCAGGCCCGATCAAGCAGGTCTTCTTCGGAGTCACTCGCAGGCGCGAGGGAATTAAACCCATCCTTGATAATTACGTGACAGGTCGTACATGCGCACGAGAGTTCGCAGGCGTGTTCGATTTCGATATGGTGATCAAGCAAGATACGGCAGATCGAAACGCCCGGCGTCGCATCCTCGATCACACGACCGTCAGGACACACATCTGGATGGGGCAGGACTGTAATTTTAGGCATGAAATCTTTAAACTCAATTTTTAAGAAAATTAACCAACATCGTCAAGGGAGCGGCCTTTCAGCGCTGCACGAATGCTTCGATCCATGCGCTTGGCTGCAAAATCATCGGTCACGGCTGACAGCGCTTTAATTGCCTGGCGTATCGCCTCGACATCGTCACCCGCCGCGCTGCGCTGGGTCGCCTGCATCTGCTGCTCGATGCGGGTTTGCTCGCCTGCACTCAATAAATCTGCATCTGCAGCAAGGGCCGCCTGAACAGACTCAAGTAACTGAGCCGCATCAACTTGCTGTTCGCGCAACATTCTCATCTGTGCATCGTGATCTGCAAGCGCCATGCCTTCGGACAGCATGCGTGCAACCTCTTCATCACTCAGCCCATAAGAAGGCTTGACCGTGACCGAGGCCTCGACGCCAGAGGCAAGTTCGCGTGCTGTCACACTTAGCAGGCCATCTGCATCCACCTGAAAGGTGACGCGAATCCGTGCAGCACCTGCCACCATCGGTGGAATGCCACGTAACTCAAAACGTGCAAGTGACCGACAGTCAGACACAAGGTCGCGTTCACCCTGTACGACGTGGACAGCCAGTGCTGTCTGGCCATCTTTAAAGGTCGTAAACTCCTGGGCACGCGCAACGGGAATGGTGCTGTTGCGGGGAATAATGTGTTCGACCAGGCCACCCATTGTTTCCATACCGAGTGTCAGCGGTGTGACATCAAGCAGTAACCAGTCTTCTCCGGGATGACGATTGCCAGCCAGCAGATTCGCCTGGAGGGCAGCGCCCAGTGCCACGACCTGATCAGGATCAAGATCGGTCAGCGGTGTGGTGCCAAAATAATCATGGACCGCGGCACGCACGATAGGCATGCGTGTCGCCCCACCCACCATCACAACACCCTGGATATCCTGGATGCCAAGGTGCGCATCCTTTAGGGCGCGGCGCGCACAGGCAAGCGTTTTTTCGATCAGGGGCTGGGCGATTATTTCGAACGCGGCACGGCTCAGACTCAACTCAAGCTGCGAGGTTTGCAACAAGACTGTTTCAGTATGTACAGCTGATGCAGTCGGTGTGTCGGTCAAGGCCTCGCGCAAAGTGCGTGCAGCAGTTAACAGCGCACGACGATCCGAATGGGTGACAACGGTCAAACCATGCCTGACCACAGCATCTTCAACAATCAACGCATCAAAATCATCCCCACCCAACGCCGTATCACCACCCGTGGCGATCACCTCAAAGACACCGCGTGACAATCGTAGCAATGACATGTCAAACGTGCCACCACCCAGGTCATAGACTGCGTAGACGCCTTCAGAGCCGTGATCCAGACCATAGGCAATTGCAGCAGCCGTTGGTTCGTTTAGCAGACGCAGGACGTTGAGACCTGCCAGCCGGGCTGCATCGCGTGTTGCCTGGCGCTGTGCATCATCAAAATAAGCGGGGACGGTAATCACTGCGCCCACCAGCGTGTCGCCCAGGGTGCCTTCGGCAAGTACTTTCAGTTTTTCAAGAATTCTGGAAGCAACTTCGACGGGAGAGAGATCAGCGTGCGTGGTATGAATCCTGACTGACTGTGCATCAGGTAAAAACTGGTACGGCATCCCTGAAGCAATCGCATCCTCATAGGAGCGGCCCATCAGGCGTTTGATAGAGACCAGTGTATCGAGCGGATGGGCAGCCTGCTGGGCAAGCGCCGCCTGACCAACAAGCGTCTGACCTGACGCATCGAGGTACACGGCAGAGGCGACCAGAGCATACCCCTGTTCATCGGCAAGGACTTCGGCAACACTGCTGCGCACAGCAGCAACAAGCGAGTGCGTTGTGCCTAGATCAATTCCGACTGCCAAACGACGTTGGTGTGGAGCGGGTGATTCGCCTGGTTCAGATATCTGCAGTAATGCCATCGGTCAGCTTCAGTTGTGCACGTTGTGCTTGGTAAAGGGCCCGCACGCGAGCCCGGGTCATATCAGGAGAAAATCAGGTTGGATCGAAGGCTCGGACCTGCGAGAGGAGTTTATCCAGAAACATCCACTCGCGAATACGTGTAGCAGCCTCGGTGTAGCGCTCAGCATCCAGCAGCATCTGTACATTTGCAGTTGTCATGGACAGGACCTGAGCCAACTCTGCAGCAAACAGCGCACAATCCTTCACATCCTGCTGATCCCGAATATCATCGAGCCGCTCATGCCATTGCATCTGCTGCATTAAAAAATCAGCAGACATGGCCGTATTGGTTTCTGTCTGCAGATCAATGCCTGCTGACTCGCACATGTAGCGCGCGCGCGACAGCGGATCTTTGAGAATGCGATATGCCTCGTTGGCCCGCGCACTCCATTGCATCGCGACACGTTTTTCAATCGGTGAGGCGGTAGCAAAACGATCCGGATGTACGGTCATTGCCACCTTCTTCCAGGCGGTCTCAAGAACCGCCGGGTCCAGATCAAAGGTGTGCGGCAAACCAAACAATGCGAAATGATCCTGCTCGTTCAAGGCCAATTAAACCGTGAACGACTCGCCGCATCCGCAGGTCGCTTTCTCATTCGGGTTGCGGAACTTGAAGCCCTCATTGAGACCTTCCCGTGCATAATCGAGCTCTGTACCGTCAATGTAGGAAAGACTCTTAGGATCAATAAATACCTTGACCCCAAAACTTTCGAACACCTGGTCTTCGCTGACAGGTGCATCCACATACTCAAGCTTGTATGCCATGCCTGAGCAACCCGTGGTGCGCACCCCGAGACGCAAACCAATTCCGCTTCCGCGTTTTTGGAGATACTTGCCGATATGGTCGGCGGCCTGGGCAGTAAGAGTGACAGCCATGATATTTATCCCGCGTGTTTTGCTTTGTAATCCTGAACAGCAGCTTTGATCGCATCCTCTGCCAGAATCGAACAATGAATCTTGACCGGCGGCAATGCGAGCTCTTCAGCAATCTGGGTATTACGAATAGTCAGCGCCTGATCAAGCGTTTTACCCTTGACCCACTCAGTGACCAGTGAGCTTGAGGCAATCGCCGAACCACAGCCGTAGGTTTTAAAGCGTGCATCTTCGATGATACCAGCGTCATTGACGCGGATCTGGAGTTTCATCACGTCACCACAGGCGGGCGCACCCACCATGCCGGTTCCGACGTTCTCATCACCCTTGTCGAAGGTACCCACGTTACGTGGATTTTCGTAGTGATCCAATACTTTTTCGCTATATGCCATGATTACTCTCCAATGAGTGTGTTTAGTGGGATGCCCACTGAACCGAATTCAAATCAATGCCATCCTTGGCCATTTCCCACAGCGGCGACATGTCGCGCAGCTTGCCCACTCGGGCCTTGAGCAGATCTACTGCAAAGTCAATCTGTTCTTCGGTGGTAAAGCGGCCAATCGTAAAACGGATCGAACTATGCGCCAGCTCATCATTACGTCCCAGGGCACGCAAGACATACGATGGTTCAAGTGATGCTGAGGTACATGCCGAACCACTCGAAACGGCAAGCTCTTTAATAGCCATGATCAGCGACTCGCCTTCAACGTAGTTAAAGCTGACGTTAAGGTTGTGCGGGACGCGTTGTTCCATATCGCCATTAAGATAAACCTCTTCGATCTGTGACAGACCTGCCCAGAGGCGATCACGCAACATGCGAATACGTTCATTCTCTGCGCCCATCTCAGCCTTGGCCAGAGCAAATGCTTCGCCCATACCAACAATCTGATGCGTCGCCAGGGTGCCCGAGCGAAAACCACGCTCATGACCACCACCATGCATCTGCGCTTCGATGCGGATGCGGGGTTTACGACGCACATACAGCGCACCGATGCCCTTCGGACCGTAGGTCTTGTGTGCGCAAAAGGACATCAGATCAACCTTGAGCGTCTGCAGATCAATCACGACTTTTCCTGTGGCTTGTGCAGCATCCACGTGAAAAATGATGTTGTTCTCGCGACAGATTTCTCCAAGGGTGGCGATATCCTGAATCACACCAATCTCGTTATTCACAAACATGACCGATACCAGCACGGTATCTGGGCGAATGGCGGCCTTGAATACGTCCAGATCGATCAGACCATTTTCCTGGACATTCAGATAGGTGACTTCAAAACCCTGGCGCTCGAGTTCGCGACATGGATCAAGCACTGCTTTATGCTCGGTCTTGACCGTAATGATGTGTTTGCCGCGCTCAGCATAAAAACCAGCAGCGCCCTTGATTGCCAGGTTATTGGACTCGGTCGCACCTGAGGTCCAGACGATCTCGCGCGGGTCTGCATTGACCAGATCCGCGACCTGCACGCGTGCGTGCTCGACTGCTGCCTCTGCTTCCCAGCCATAGGCGTGGCTGCGTGACGCAGGATTGCCCGCGTGCTCGTACAGCCAGGGAATCATCTTGTCGACCACTCTTGGGTCTACAGGTGTGGTGGCCGAATAGTCGAAATAAATAGGAAGCGTTGACATAAAAAACTCCAGATATAGCTTAATCGATTAACTCTTGTACTTACACAGCAACCGTGGACGGCGCAGCAGACTTACTTCCCACTACATTGACGCGCACAGGACTGCCTGACGCCGCACTGGCATCCTGCAACTGACGCATACGCTGCTGGTCAACCAGATCCTGCAACGAGACGGAGTCCAGGAAATCAACCATTTTACGGTTGAGCGTCGACCATAATTCATGCGTCATACAGATGCCAGGCCGGCCATCTGTACCGCTCGTACAGTCAGTCTTACCTGCGCAGTTGGTAGCATCCAGTGGCTCGTCGACAGCAAAAATGATATCTGCCACGGTGATGTTGCGTGCCAGTCTGGCAAGCGTGTAACCGCCGCCTGGACCGCGAACGCTTTCAACAAGCTCGTGGCGACGCAGCTTACCGAAAAGCTGTTCTAAATAAGAGAGGGAGATCGTTTGACGCTGACTGATCGCCGAGAGCGTGACGGGTCCGCCTTGCTGACGCAAAGCTAGATCAATCATGGCTGTTACAGCAAATCGTCCTTTGGTGGTGAGCCGCATGACAGTGTCCTTTTTTAAGTAGCAGTCGCTTACCCGACTAAACAGCTCAAGTATATCGAATTCCCGACAAAAATGCTAGGGTTTATCCTGATTTATTGCTGAGACCAGAAAAAGGACATTAAAAAACCGCGCAGCGCGCGGTTTTTTTGCTGAGACAATCTTAGGCTGCCTGATATTGCGTCGCTCGCTTGCGAACCAGCTCAAGCACACCCTGGCAAGAATCCTCCAGGTAGTCGAGCACCTTGCCAAAGCCTTCAGGACCGCCATAATACGGATCAGGAACGGTTGCTTCTTCGAACTCATTGGCAAAGCGCATCAGCAACATCAGCTTGTGCTGGTGCAGCTTGGGGCATTGCTGCTGGAGCGCAGACAGGTTTTCCCAGTCCATCGCCAGAATGAGATCAAACTCGCGAAAATCATCTGCAGAGACCTGTCGGGCCTGCGTACGAGTAATATCATAGCCACGCTTTTTAGCGGCAGCCAACGCCCGCGCGTCAGGAGCCTCACCAACGTGAAAACTATGGGTGCCGGCAGAGTCAACGCCTACGACCTCGGAGAGGCCAGCATCGTTGAGGAGGTGGCGAAATACGCCTTCAGCGCTGGGCGAGCGGCAGGTGTTGCCCATGCATACGAAGAGAACTTTTGTCATCATGGTGCGTATTGTGCGGGAAAACCCGTAAGATGTACAGCTTTTTTTTACGTGGTTCTACCTGATTCAAGAGGATAAATTAATTTAAATTAATCATTTAAATCAATCTATTACGAAACTATATACACATATAACATTAAAAGTATTTACAAAAATTATCATTCATTTTGTAAAAAAAATTTGTCGCAAATATATCAGTGCACCATTGCAAGGCATGAAAGCGGCTGTTTACGCACCGGAAAGCAGCGCACGCTCTTTCAAAACACGCAAAGCATCGCGCGCTGCGGCAGCCTGCTCGAACTCCAGATTGCGTGCGTGATCGAGCATGAGCTTTTCGAGGCGCTTGAATTCTTTGGACAACGCTTTTTCATCGGAGAACATCGCAGCAGAGAACCCCCCTTCATCTGGTTGATCACGGAATGCTGGCGCCACAATGCCATCAATCAGCTCCCTGACGGCCTTGCGTACGCTGCGAGGCTGAATGCCATGCTCTTCGTTAAAAGCGACTTGTTTGATGCGACGCCTCTCTGTTTCTCCCATCGCACGTTTCATCGAATCCGTGATGCGATCAGCGTACAAGATGGCGCGGCCGTTCAAATTACGCGCAGCACGTCCAATCGTTTGAATCAGGCTGCGATCTGAACGCAGAAAGCCTTCTTTATCGGCGTCAAGAATAGCAACCAAAGAAACCTCTGGAATATCAAGACCTTCGCGCAACAAGTTAATGCCAACTAGCACGTCAAACACGCCCAGACGCAAATCCCGGATGATTTCGACGCGTTCGACCGTATCAATATCAGAATGCAGATACCGCACCCGTACGCCATGTTCGGCCAGGTAATCGGTCAGGTCCTCGGACATGCGCTTGGTAAGCGTGGTGACGAGCACCCGCTCCTCTAGGGCAACGCGCAACTTGATCTCACCCAGGAGATCATCAACCTGGGTACGGGCCGGCCTGACCTCGACAATCGGATCAACCAGGCCTGTTGGCCTCACCACCTGCTCGACGACCTGCCCTGCATGCGCCTGTTCATAATTGCCAGGGGTGGCAGAAACAAACATGCACTGCCGCATCCGTGTCTCAAACTCTTCCATTTTGAGGGGTCGGTTATCCATTGCCGAAGGCAGACGAAAGCCATACGTCACAAGCGTTTCTTTGCGTGCACGATCGCCCCGGTACATGCCCCCAAGCTGGCCGATGGTCACATGACTTTCATCAATAAACATCAGTGCATCTTGTGGCAAGTAATCAATCAGCGTGGGAGGGGGATCCCCCGGAGCAGCACCCGAGAGATGGCGCGAATAGTTCTCAATGCCTTTGCAAAACCCGAGTTCGGCAAGCATCTCCAGATCAAAGCGGGTGCGTTGCTCGATGCGCTGCGCCTCAACCAGATGTCCATTGTCGACAAAATATTTGACTCGCTCACGCAGCTCCTGCTTGATGGCATCCACGGCGCGCAGCACCGTGTCGCGCGGTGTAACGTAATGCGAACCAGGGTAGATCGTGAAGCGTGGGACCTTTTGGCGAACTTTTCCCGTCAGCGGGTCAAACAGTTCGAGACTTTCGACTTCATCGTCAAACAGATTTAAGCGGATGGCGAGCTCTGCACTCTCGGCCGGAAAGACATCGATTGTTTCGCCGCGCGCCCTGAAAGTACCCCGGACAAACTCCGAATCGTTGCGATCATATTGCATCGCCACCAGGCGCGCGAGAATCTCGCGCCGCTCAATCCGGTCACCCGTGCGCAAACTGAGTACCATCGCATGGTAATCGCCAGGGTTACCAATACCGTAAATACAGGATACGGTGCCCACAATAATAGTGTCGCGACGCTCAAGCAAACTTTTGGTTGCAGACAAGCGCATCTGCTCGATATGCTCATTGATCGATGAATCTTTTTCGATAAACAGATCACGCGCTGCCACATAGGCTTCTGGCTGGTAGTAGTCGTAATAGGATACGAAATACTCCACAGCATTTCTGGGAAAAAACTCTCGCATCTCTGCATACAGCTGCGCGGCGAGTGTTTTGTTGGGGGCCAGAACAACTGCCGGGCGACCCATACGCGCGATCACGTTGGCCATTGTGAAGGTCTTGCCCGAACCCGTGACGCCCAGTAGCGTCTGATGCATCAGGCCGTCGCGGATGCCCTCCTCCAGCAAATCAATCGCGCGAGGCTGGTCACCTGCAGGGGGATATGGCTGATAAAGTTGAAACGGACTATCCGGATATGTCACAAAGCGTGGCTCTTCCTTACCGGTCGAAATCGTAGCGTGCGCAACGGCAGGCTTGATTCTGCTCGACACCCCCTCATGCGCAATCGCTGCCGGGATCCCGGAGGTGAAGGACTCAGCAATTCCCGCCTCGAACGGCGCAGACTGGTTCGCGTCGAGATCCTGAGCTTCTGCATCCAAAAGCGCAGCACCCTCGGGCAATGTTTGAGCAGAAGATGTAATCTTGGTTTTTTGTGGCTTGGCCATGCTAGACTTATTCGGGTAAACCCCCCATTATGTCCTGCGTGCACAAAATCGTCCACCCTATTCTCGTAGGCGATCACTGAGCACCGCTAAATTCAAGCTTAATCACTTACTTATAAAAATCCAATGAGCACCCTATTCGAATCCGTTGAACTCGCGCCCCGTGATCCCATTCTTGGCCTGAATGAGCAATTTAATGCTGATACCCGTCCAACCAAGGTCAATCTCGGTGTCGGCGTGTATTACGACGATCTGGGTCGTATTCCTTTGCTCGCCGCCGTCCATCAGGCAGAAGTGACCCGCGTCGAGGCAGCCGTTTCGCGTGGCTACCTGCCGATCGAAGGGATCGCAGGATACAACAAGGGTGCACAGGAGCTGGTTCTTGGCAAAGGCTCACCCCTGATCGCGGCGGGCCGGGTACTCACCATGCAGGCGCTGGGTGGTACGGGCGCACTGAAAATTGGCGCGGACTTCCTCAAGCAACTGGTCCCCAACGCGCAGGTTGCCATTAGCAACCCCAGCTGGGAAAATCATCGCGCCCTGTTTGAGCGCGCAGGGTTTGAAGTTGTCAATTATCCTTACTACGATGCCGCGACGCACGGCCTGGACTTCCAGGGTATGCTGGGCGCCCTGCGCGCAATGCCTGCTCAAACCATCGTGGTCCTGCACGCTTGCTGCCATAACCCGACAGGTGTGGATGCCACGCCTGAGCAATGGCGTGAAATCGCACAGGTCGTCAAAGAACGCAACCTGATCCCTTTCCTGGATATCGCCTATCAGGGTTTTGGTGACAACCTCGAAAAAGACGCAACTGCGGTGCGGATGTTTGCAGACATGGACATGACAATGTTCATCAGCTCATCTTTTTCAAAATCATTTTCGCTTTATGGCGAGCGCGTAGGTGCGCTGACCATCGTCACCGGCAGCAAAGACGAGTCCAGCCGGGTGCTCAGTCAGGTCAAGCGCGTGATTCGCACCAACTACTCCAACCCACCTACCCATGGTGGCACGATCGTGTCGACCGTATTGAACACACCTGAGTTGTTTGCGATGTGGGACAAGGAACTCGGTGGCATGCGCGACCGTATCCGCCTGATGCGTGAGCAGCTCGTCGAAAAACTTAAGGAATACGGCGTCAAGCAGGATTTCAGTTTTGTTAAAAAGCAGCGCGGCATGTTTTCATATTCAGGCATGACATCCGCCCAGGTGGACCGTCTGCGCGACGAGCATGGAATTTACGCGGTGAGCAGTGGCCGGATCTGTGTGGCAGCTCTCAATAGCGGCAACATTGACGCAGTAGCAAAGGCGATGGCCGCGGTTCTCAAAGACTGATACTAGTAAGCGTTAAAGCTGGATCGTGCGCAGATCCATTCCTTGAAAGAAAGTCTAAAACAGCCCAGTTCACAACACTGGGCTGTTTTTTTATACAGATACACATTGCAAAGTATTTTATATTGGTGCACAATTATGCCTGTATAAAAACACAGCATGATTGCATATACAGTTCTTTTTTAAATGGCCATAAAAAGAAACCTAAAGCGATCCGCCAGCAGTCAAATAGCCAAGGTGACACCTGACCATGACCATCAAATTGACGGACCGCCAGCAACAAATTCTCGACCTCATTCGTCAGGCCGTCACAAACACGGGATTTCCACCGACTCGCGCAGAAATTGCACAGATTCTGGGTTTTAAATCAGCCAACGCTGCCGAAGACCATCTGCGGGCCCTCGCCCGTAAAGGCGTCATCGAACTCACCGCAGGTGCTTCGCGAGGCATCCGGCTGACAGCGCTTGCACAGGATTTCTCCGTTGATAGTGATGAGACGCTCTCAACCGACCAGTTGGGAGATTATGACCCAGAGACACATCAGGTTGGCACATCAACGCGTAGTCATTCTCAAAGTGCTGGTATCCCAAAGCTGCGGGATTTACCAGGTGCCGGTAATATACTGCTCCCCCTGGTTGGCCGCGTTGCTGCCGGATTTCCTATCCTTGCAACAGAAAATATCGAAAAAGAGCTCAGTGTCGATCCAAACCTGTTCACCCAGAGGCCTGATTATCTCCTCAAGGTCAAAGGACTCAGCATGCGTGATGCCGGCATTCTGGATGGTGACTTGCTTGCCATCAAAAAAACCTCTGACGCACGTAACGGTCAAATCGTGGTTGCGCGAATCGATGACGAAGTCACTGTCAAACGGCTATCCAGACAGGGGTCAGTTATTGAACTGTTACCCGAAAATCCGGATTTCGAGCCAATCATCATCAGACCCGACCAGGACTTTTCACTTGAGGGGATTGCGCTTGGACTGATTCGCAATACTCCACTGCATTAAGCATTTCCGGCTATGAATTATCACAAACAATAAAAAATAAAATTTTTATATCCGGCTGCATTTATTTTTTAATATGCTCTGGATTTTGATCGCATTAACTCATTTGCCCATCTTCTTACGCATACGCTCACTCGTCACTATCGCGCAATTGCGTAAGTGCTCTGCGGTCCCGTTTGGTGGGGCGTCCAACAATATCCCGTGCAGGTTCGGGTTGAAATTTACGTCGTTCGGCCAGGGTATGCTTGCCAAGCAAACTCTCAGGCGTTTCTTCATAAAGAATTTGTGCCAGAGATGCCGAACGTCTGGTTTCAGTCACTCCGCGCACCAGCAACTCTGTACGCTCCTGTTCACGAACAATCAGTAAACGATCGCCGGCCTTGACGGCGCGGGCAGGTTTGGCACGCTCGCCATTCAGCTGCACACGACCAACTTCCACAGCAGCACTCGCCAGTGTGCGAGATTTATAAAACCGAGCCGCCCATAACCACTTATCGATCCGCACGGAATCAACAGATTTTTTTTCCATGACAACTTGCTACCTATGCAATGGACCAAACCAAAGACCGAAAGAATGAAAAAGGCGCCATTACTGACGCCCTTTTCAACCAGACTAGAACACTACATTCTTAATGCTTGACCATAGGGTCTATCGACTCGGGTGTTGCAGTTTTTGCTACAACAGCCTCAGCAGGTACATCGTCTGGCAAGGCCTGTGGAACGCGCTCAAGAGCGACTTCCAGCACCTTATCAATCCAGCGCACCGGCACGATCTCAAGTTGATTTTTGACGTTATCCGGAATTTCGGAAAGATCCTTTACGTTTTCAGCAGGAATCAATACCGTCTTGATGCCACCCCGGTGTGCCGCCAACAACTTCTCTTTCAAGCCACCAATCGGTAACACCTCGCCCCGCAGTGTGATCTCTCCAGTCATCGCTACATCGGCACGCACGGGAATGCGTGTCAGTGCAGAAACCATCGCCGTTGCGATCGCAATACCAGCTGAAGGACCATCCTTAGGCGTTGCGCCTTCGGGGAAGTGCACGTGGACGTCGCGCTTTTCAAACACGGTATCCGCAATCCCCAGAGAGCGTGAACGGGCACGCACAACGGTTCTTGCTGCTTCGACAGACTCTTTCATGACGTCACCAATCGAACCCGTGCGCTGAATGACACCCTTACCTGGCATGTCAGCAACTTCGATCGTCAGCAAGTCGCCACCAACTTCCGTCCAGGCCAGGCCGTTGACCTGTCCGATCTGGTTGTCTTTTTCAGCCATGCCAAAACTAAAGCGATGCACACCCAGATAATCGGGCAGATTTTCTGATGTCACGACCACTTGCGGCAAAGGCTCTTTAGATTTTGCAGCCTTCTGAACCTCGGCATCAGCGAGCAGTTTCTTGACAACTTTGCGGCAAATCTTGCCTACATCACGTTCAAGTGAGCGCACGCCAGCTTCGCGAGTGTAGTAACGCACGATATCGCGCAGTGCGGACTCTTCGACCTTAAGCTCTTCGGGTTTGACGCCGTTATTTTTCATCACCTTAGGCAACAGGTGATCCTTGGCAATGTGAATCTTTTCCTCTTCGGTGTAACCCGACAGGCGGATGACTTCCATCCGGTCAAGCAACGCGGGAGGAATATTCAAAGTATTGCTGGTTGCCACGAACATCACGTCAGACAGATCAAAGTCGACCTCGACGTAATGATCCTGAAAGGTGTGGTTTTGTTCGGGATCAAGCACCTCGAGCAAAGCAGACGCCGGATCACCGCGGAAATCCTGTCCCAGCTTATCAATCTCATCGAGCAGGAAGAGGGGATTGCGCACCGCAACCTTGGTCATGTTTTGCAAAATCTTGCCCGGCATCGAACCGATATAGGTACGACGGTGACCACGAATCTCAGCCTCGTCGCGCACACCACCCAGAGCCATACGAATAAACTTGCGATTCGTGGCTTTGGCGATTGACTGACCAAGAGAGGTCTTACCCACGCCTGGAGGGCCTACCAGACACAGGATCGGTGCTTTGACCTTATCCACGCGCTGTTGCACAGCAAGATACTCAAGAATGCGCTCTTTGACCTTATCGAGCCCGTAGTGGTCGTTGTCAAGCACCGACTCAGCATTAGGAATCGAATTATTGACTTTGCTCTTCTTGCGCCATGGCAAGCCAATGACGGTATCAATATAATTGCGAACAACGGTGGCCTCGGCTGACATCGGCGACATCAGCTTGAGTTTTTTGACTTCACCATCGACTTTCTTTTTAGCGTCTTTAGGCAGGTGGGCGGCCAGGATTTTCTTCTCCAGCTCCTCCATATCTGCGCCCTCTTCGCCTTCGCCTAACTCTTTCTGAATCGCTTTGACCTGCTCGTTCAGATAGTAGTCACGCTGGCTTTTTTCCATCTGCTTTTTGACGCGTCCACGAATCCGTTTTTCGACCTGAAGGATATCGATTTCGGTTTCGAGCTGTGTCAACAAAGCTTCCAGACGCTCAGCTGTCGGGAAAATCTCAAGCATTTTTTGCTTTTGCTCAAGCTTCAGCGGCAGGTGCGCGGCGATCGTGTCAGCCAGGCGACCTGCATCATCAATGCCCGCCAGTGAAGTCAGGATTTCGGGAGGTATCTTTTTGTTGAGCTTGACGTACTGCTCAAACTGGCTGACGATCGCACGACGCAGCGCCTCGGTCTCCGCACCCACTGTCTCATCGGGCAGCAGGGGCAGCACATCTGAGGTGAAATGCGTTTCAGCATCCTGAATCGCCGTCACGCGCGCGCGCTGGGCACCTTCGACGAGAACCTTGACGGTACCATCGGGAAGTTTGAGCATTTGCAGGATCGTCGCAACACAGCCGATTTCATATACATCGTCTGGTGTAGGATCGTCCTTTCCAGCGGATTTTTGAGCCGCCAGCATGATGCTCTTGCCAGACTCCATCGCGGCTTCTAGAGCACGAATAGAGCGCGGTCGACCCACAAATAGCGGGATCACCATATGTGGGAACACAACCACATCGCGCAAGGGCAACAGTGGCAAATTGATCGATTCTGAAGGCAGGGTCTGATTTGCAGACATAGTGACATCCTAAGAAGTTCTCGGCAAATCCAAACAGGGCAAAGCAGCCGGTGCGAGGCCCGTATTTATACGAATATGTCTGTTATGTGGACGATAGCTGAAAATTCAAGCTTTTGTAACGTACAAAGTAAAAAGCCCCTACGTAGGGGCTGGTTACCAAGCGATACAAAGCGTTAAGCTGCTGCGTCTCGAAGCGTTTTTTTAGGAGGCTTTTGCTCATTTTCGTCGGAATACACGAGCAAAGGCTTGCCAGTGCCGTCAATGGCGGACTCATCGAGCACCACGCGCTTGATATTGCCCTGAGTGGGCAATTCATACATGGTATCAAGAAGAGCCAGCTCAAGGATTGAACGCAATCCGCGAGCGCCTGTTTTACGTTTGATCGCTTTTCGGGCAATTGCACGCAAGGCTGCAGGACGGATCTCGAGTTCGGCGCCTTCCATGGCAAACAGTTTATGGAACTGTTTGACCACGGCGTTTTTAGGTTCTGTCAGAATTTTGATGAGGGTGTCTTCGTCCAATTCTTGCAGGGTTGCAATCACAGGCAAACGACCGACCAGCTCAGGAATCAGACCAAACTTGACCAGATCTTCGGGTTCGACATCCAGGAACGTATCGCCTGTCGACTGATTCGACTTGGAGTCTATCGAAGCGCCAAAACCGATACCTGAGCGCTCGGTGCGATTGCGGATGACTTTTTCGAGACCATCAAACGCGCCACCAACGATAAACAGGATGTTCGTGGTATCGACCTGGACAAAGTCCTGGTTAGGATGTTTACGACCGCCCTGAGGGGGGACAGAGGCCACTGTTCCTTCGATCAGCTTGAGCAGAGCTTGTTGAACGCCCTCACCGGACACGTCACGTGTAATTGACGGATTATCTGACTTACGTGAAATTTTGTCGATTTCATCGATATAGACAATCGCACGTTGTGCTTTGTCCACTTCGTAGTTGCAATTCTGAAGCAGTTTTTGAATGATATTTTCGACGTCTTCACCCACATAACCGGCTTCGGTCAGTGTCGTGGCATCAGCCATCACAAAAGGCACATTCAACTGGCGTGCAAGCGTTTGCGCAAGCAGCGTCTTGCCTGAACCTGTGGGGCCAATCAGCAGAATGTTGCTCTTGGAGAGCTCGACATCATCACCTTTGACTTCGCCGTGGCGCAAACGTTTGTAATGGTTATAGACCGCAACCGCCAGCACGCGTTTCGGGGCAGTCTGGCCAATGACATACTGGTCAAGGAAGGCCTTGATTTCAGCAGGCGTTGGCAGATCTGTACGAATCGATTCGCGTGCATTGGCCTGCGCTTCTTCGCGGATAATGTCATTGCATAAGTCAATGCATTCATCGCATACAAACACCGACGGGCCAGCGATCAGCTTGCGAACTTCGTGCTGACTTTTATTGCAAAACGAGCAATGCAAAGCTTTGGTGCTTGCAGGAGCTTTGGTCATAAATAATTCAATCCAAAAATAATGACGTCTTTATACTGAGTCGGCACGTGTTGTGAGGACTTTGTCGATCAAACCATAGGTCGCGGCGTCCTCAGCGGACATGAAATTATCACGTTCCGTGTCGATTTCGATGCGTTCGATAGACTGATTGGTATTCTTGGCAAGCATGGCATTCAGACGTGAACGCAAATCCAGGATTTCGCGAGCCTGAATCTGAATGTCAGTCGCCTGACCCTGAGCACCGCCCGAAGGCTGGTGAATCATGATGCGTGAGTTTGGCAAGGAAAAACGCTTGCCTTTCGTGCCGGCTGAGAGCAG
>CANCOC010000010.1 GCA_947379755.1 Alcaligenaceae bacterium
AGGCTGGATCACAAGTGCCGTGCGCAAAAGTGCAAGGGCCTGATCAGGCGTATCAAAATAGTCAATCGACATGCGTTTGAGTGGTCCGCGCTCATTGAGCTTGAAAACATACTCACCTTGCACCGCACAAAACGGCGAAACGTGAAAAACTTTTGCACAATTGAGCGTAGAGGTCTGATCAATCAGACCTTGATTTTCTGCAGTCAACACATACAGATGGCGCTGGCCAAAGGTGTTGTTGACTTCCGCGAGCAAAACACGCAACCCGCCGTCACGGTCATGGATCATCCAGAAACTCACAGGGTTGAACACATAACCAAACACCCGTGGAAAGCACTGCAGCCAGACAGCGCCAGGCTCAAGTGAGATATTGGCCTGCTCAAGCTGAGCCTTGAGCCAGTCCATCAGATCCGAACCATCTCGTGCGCCGTGGTCTTTGGACCAGAAGCTCACGGGACGGGATCGCTCAACACCAAACAACCAGGAGTTCAATCCTGACAGCTCTTGCATCAGATCAATACGCAGGCGCAAGCAAAAGACCCGATAGACAAAACGATGAATAAAGGGTCTCAGGCGCACATGCATCACGCGTCCCTGACAGAGTTCAATTACGGGATCACTCATAAACTGGCTGCCAGGGTGGCAAGACACCAAAATCTCTGGCGACTCTCAGCGCGGACTTCAGACCATCTTCATGAAAGCCAAAACCCGCCCAGGCGCCACAGAACCAGGCCCGGTCATGTCCCTGGATCAGTAACAGACGCTTTTGCGCACGCGCGGCATGCGTATCCAGAACCGGATGCTCATACTCAAAAGTCTTGATCACCTTGGCTGGATCCGGCATCCGGTGCGGGTTAAGGGTCACAACCACGGGTGCATTGAATGGTAAGGGCTGTAACTGGTTCAGCAAGTAGCTCACGGCAACTGGACGCTCTGCGCCCTGCCCACAGGCCGCCATATAGTTCCACGCTGACCACACTTTTTTGCGTCGAGGCAAAAGAGCTGTATCGGTATGCAGAATGGCCAGATTCGGCTGGTACCGAAAACCGCCGAGTACCTCGCGTTCAAGCTCAGTCGCATCAAGCAGCCTGAGAGCTGTCGGTGCATGACAGGCAAAAATCACTGCATCAAAATATTCTGTGCCACTTGGACTGGTCAACTCAACGCCCCTGCCCGTGCGGCGCACTCCGAGCACTGGAGAGTTGAGGCGGGCATCCGGTATTTTTTTGAGCATGGCCTGAACATACTGGCGGGAGCCACCAAGTACGGTTTTCCACTTGGGCCGGTTTTCCACTTGCAGCAAACGATGATTCAGACAAAATGCTAAAAAAGTATCAGCAGGAAAATCAAGGATGTCGCGCACGGAACAAGACCAGATCGCAGCGGCCATGGGCAGCAGATACCAGTCACGCATGGAATGACCAAAATGTTCACGTTCAAGCAAATCACCCAGTGTCATGGATTGCTGGCGCGTGAGTTCCAGATAAGCCTGGGCATTGCGATTGAAGCGCAAGATATCGCGCAGCATAGAAAGAAATTTTGGTCGCAGCAGATTCCTTCGCTGAGCAAACACGGTATCAAGATTTGTACCCGCCCACTCAATATCCGGCTGATCGATTGACACGCCGAATGACATATCTGTTTCATGCACCGCAATGTCCAGGTGTGCAAACAACTGAATCAGATTCGGATAAGTCAGATCGTTGTGCACGAGGAAACCGGTATCGACAGGATGAGTCTTGGCCTCGAAGGTCACATCCACTGTGTTGGAGTGCCCGCCAAAATAATCACCCGCTTCGAACAAAGAGACCTTAAAGCGCTCTGCAAGCAGCCAGGCGCTGGACAGACCCGCGATGCCAGAACCTATGACTGCCACACGACTGCCGGCAGCAATCCTGTCTGAGAATGGATGGTTCACCAGGTTCTGCATCTCAGGCGCCGGTTGAGTCTGATCCAGGCGTCCCCGCGAGAAGCGCCTCGCGCAGACTCTGACTGCGTGTCTGCTCATCGAGCCAGATGGCGGCAAAAGACTCGGCAAAAACCGGATCATCCATCGCGCCAAGCAAATGAGCTGAAGAATAGAACTGCACACCAATTCCAGGCCTGAACCATCCAACCAGACGATCTCCCAGACCGACATCAGGAACAATTTGCATCAACTCATCCGACCAGCGACTCAGGACTTCGGGAGCAGGATTGCGCAGGCGCTTTAGTTCATCCATCGAGGTTGAAACAATCTGCTCTGCGGTCAATGTGCGCAGGTATGACAATTCAAGAACAAAAGCTTGTTCGACAGTATATTTATTTCCGGATACAAATAATCTGGCACGATAAAGTTTAAACACACTCCAACTGAATACACCCTCACCACTCAATCGCCAGGCGGTATTCGATGAATCGATAAGTTCTTTTGGTAAAAGGTCTGAATTCGCAGTATTCAAGGGGAATCATCAAAAAGTTAATAGAAATACATTATCAAGCTTACTTTTGTCGTACATTAATGACTCGTACGATAAAGTTCAAAAAATGACCAATCAGTAATAATATAGACCGATTAGAAATCATTCTTTAAATAAGATCAAGCCTTATGCCAACAACGGCCACAAAAAAGCTGTCTTTTAAACAGCAACAGCTGCAATTCAGAGAGAACGCGATTCTTGACGCAGTCAATCGCCTGCTCGCCAAAAAAGGCTTTGATCTCATGACGATGGATGAGGTGGCCGCTGACGTTGGTATCGCAAAAGCCAGCCTCTACAAACACTTTCAGTCAAAAGAGGTGGTTGCAGCCGCCTCCATGACCAGACTGATGGATGAGGCGCTGACAGTGGTCGGCGCTCTTGCACCACAGCTGCCCCCGCTGGACAAAATTAAGGCGATCGTTCGCTGGGCAATCCAGACTCATCTTGCGGGCGCCATGCCCCTGCTCCCCTCCACCAGGTCGAACATCCAGCAGGCGTTGCTCTCCTACCCTCCTTATATGGAACGGCTCGGCACCCTGACTGAAAAGCTGGGTGAGTGGATTGGTCAGGCACAGGAGGCAGGCACGCTTTCGCCGTCCCTGCCTGGCGAGGTCATTCTTTACACAATTTTTGCGCGTTCATGCGATCCGGTCGCAGACTTTCTCAAAATGGGCGGTGCCTTCACTGACGCCGATATCGTTGACCTGCTGATTCACATCACTTTTGAAGGCATGACCGGACGATCCTGACCACTCGCCACGTTTGTCGCCCCGTATCAGCTAGAATCATTTTCTTTTGTCTGGGCGTCGTATGTGGTTTAAAAATCTGAAAGTCTTTCGTCTTGCAAGCTCCTGGAATCAAACACCCGAGCAACTGGACGCCCTACTGATTAAAGAAGTCTTTGTTCCCGCAGGCGCAGCGGCTCCTGTTTCAATCGGGTGGGTCCCCCCAGTCGAGGCGGACACCCGTCTGGTTTACAGTGTAAATGGCCAGATCCTGTGCGCACATCGCTCAGAAAAAAAACTCCTGCCCGCCTCGGTCATCAACCAGTTCGCTAAAGTGCGTGCCCAGGAACTCGAAGAACAGCAAGGCTTCAAACCGGGTCGTAAACAACTGCGTGACCTCAAGGAAGAAGTCACAAACACGCTGATGCCACGGGCCTTCAGCATGCAGCGCGATACCCGGGTCTGGATTGACCCTGTGAACCACTGGCTGGTTATTGACACCGCCTCAGCGTCCAAGGCCGAGGAAATCCTTTCGGCCCTTGGCAAAGCGATTTATCCCTTCCCGGTTGAGCCACTCCAGGTCACCATCAGTCCAGGTGCAGCCATGACCGACTGGATCATCAGAGGCGAAGCTGCGGCAAACTTTTCAATCGATCAGGATGCAGAGTTGCGTGCCGGCGGAGATAAGGCTGCCGTGATACGTTATGTCAAACATGCGCTGGACAGCGATGAAATCCAGAAACACGTTCAGGGCGGCAAACAATGCACCCGGCTCGCGCTCACCTGGAACGACAAAGTGTCATTTGTACTGACCGAAAATCTAGATATCAAACGTATCGCTGCGCTCGATATTCTGGATCAGTCAGACAGCCAGATGGCCGCCAACGAAGCAGAAAAATTTGACGGCGATTTCACCCTGATGTGCGCAGAACTCAACTTGCTGCTCAACGGCCTGCTTGAGGCTCTGGAAGAAAAAGTCGTTAGCCTGAAGGCAGCCTGAGCCATGGACCTCATGATTCATAGCAAAGTCGTCGAGTCAATTGAAGGGGGCGTCCGGATGGATGTCACTGCAGAAGACCTCAGCGTGCAGGCCTTTGTCGTGATTGCTCCTGCAGATTTTTCAATTGTTGAAAAAATCATCCCGACCGCCGTATTTGAGAGCGGAGTTCAGGTTCACGTGGCAAGCGTCGATCAAACAAGCGACATAACCGAGCAGATCGTACAGATTCTCGAAAATATGCAACCAAATGACGTGGTGGCCTATCTATGCGATAGTGCCATTACTTATGGTGAGGCACTAGCTGTACTCGGCATCAAGCACTAAGTAAGTTGCCACCAGGCTGTTGAAGCAATGCGAACCGTTTCGGTTTGAACCATTTGGGCAAACTGAAACGCTTCGCCATACACTGTTTCATCAGGAAACTCCGTCACCAGCTTGATGCCTGCGGTTTGCTGATCGTTCTGCGTGACGATGCAGGCAATTCCATGATGGACTTCAAAAGGCACCGACCCCGCGTGCGTGGCATAGACGGCCAATTGTTCCCGGTTGTATGCAGCCAGCCCCGGAATACGTGAAATTTCTTCTGTGATCAGTTCGAGCCAGTCACGTGCAATCTGCTGATAGGCTTGCCGATAGCGCACAATCAGAAAAAATCCCTTAGGAATACTCCAGAGCTCGAAGCCGCGTGGCAAATATCCCGTAAAAGGCCGTGTCCATTCGTGCGCCGGGTAACCATGCAGACTGAGATGTAATTGCGCGCCGGTACATTCCAGGGCATGCATCCGGGCAGCACTTTCATACCAGGGAGCGTGCTCTCGATACTCAAGATCGTCGCCCAGGCCGGTGTATCGTGCCGCGTGATGCATGTGCTGTGGGTGAATGGTGCAATATTCCTGCTGTAGCTGGTAGCCATCGGGGTTCTCAAGCGGTACCAGAGCAAAGTGCGCCTCAGGTTGAGATGCGAGCCAATGGCCGCCACGCAACGCCCCGACCACGCCAGAAGGCTCGTTGGCATGCTGCCCAGCAGTCAGTACGATCGCGGGCAGGCGCCCCGGCCTGATCATGCCCTGAACCACGCGGCCCTGCCTGGAGATACATTCAAAGGGAGATGCATTAAAAGCCGCCAGTGCCGATGCAATCGCGACAGCAGGCAGGGGCCCCTGAAGCTGAGTCAGATCAGCGGGTATAAACGGACGAACCTGGCCGGGCTCGACCAGCGCGGGCAACACGCTCCCCACAGGATGCAAGATGATGCTGATGCGAGCTTCTGTCTGATGGTGTCTGATATCGGGGACAATCTGCCCAGGCTGCAGCCCACGATCGCCTTTGGGTCGACCAGAATACTGTTGAAAAAATTCAAGGATGGAAAAATACAGGTCTTCATGCAGCGCCTCAAGCGTACTGACCATCAGGGTCCCGTCTGCATCCAGGATTTCGGCTCCGGGCAGCTCGACACGAATTTCCAGTCGCTCGAAATATGGCTCCTGCTGACCCCAACCATGCTGACAGACCCACTGCATGACCTGGGCATAGACGCTTTCAATTTCTGTCGGAAGATCTTGCTCAAGCACGACCTGTGTGGAGTTCGGAGCGGTCACGCGCAAATAACCAGCAGGACACAGGACCCGTTCATTCAGATGATCCGTCATCCAGCGATTGGGAGCCACGACAGCGTGTTCTTGAACCTGACCCTGCTGATCAGTCAGTGTGACCCGGTATGCAGGCAGCAGCGTCTGAGCCTCTGGAGTCCAGCTCACCTCGAACGGGGCCAGGCGTCGCGCAAGAGGATAGGCCTCGAGCATAAATCTTTTTGCGTCCACCCCAGGGACGACCGGATACGTAATATTGACATGCGTACACTGCGCGAGATCAATGTCTTCGAGAAAAAAATGCAGCAACGGTTTATATGCAGAGCGTACCGTGGCATCCATGCCCATGCCACGCAGCCTGGCCTGCAAGGCCATCCGTGCAGCGTGATCCTCATACAGCCAGCACTCGACCGAGTGTCCTGACCAGCTCGCAAGCCTTGGATCAGACAGGAGCTGGACAGAGGTCAAAGCAAGCGTTTGTTCAAACATGCGCGTCATCGTACATCCTGGAAAAAATCAGTTTGACTACGGACTGGTCGGATCAAGTCTGTCACGCAGCCAGTCGCCCAGTACATTGAGTCCCAGCACACAACACATGATGGCCAGGCCGGGAAACACACTGACCCACCAGGCAGTCTGCAGGTATGTGCGACCGTCAGCCAGCATTCCCCCCCAGCTGGGAGTCATGGGATCGGCGCCCAGTCCCAGAAAGGTCAGACTGCTTTCGAGCAAAATATTATTCGCCACGTTCAGGGTGACAAGCACGATCACTGAGCCACTCAGGTTCGGCAGCAAGTGATGCCAGATGATGTTGCGATCTTTGACACCCATCGCATGTGCCGCCTGGATAAACTCCCGGTCACGCAGCGCTAGCACCTGTCCGCGCACGAGTCGTGCGTACTGGACCCATTGCGAAATCACCATGAAGAAAATGATATTGAACAGACCCCCACCCAGAATAGAAATGAAAGTGATGGCAATCAGAATAAAGGGCAGCGCGAGCTGAATATCCACGCATCGCATCAGGAACATTTCCCAGAAACCGCGGTAATAACCTGCGATCAGGCCAACAAAGGTTCCGAGTATCACTGCGCCCAGCACCGAACAGACGCCTACGATCAGGGAGATACGTCCTCCCACCACCACGCGCGCCAGGACATCACGACCCAGAGGGTCCGTACCAAGGATATGCGACCAGGAGGTAAACGGCCGCATCAGACGCGCAGCCAGATCCATTGCTTCCCCACCATCCGGAAACAGCCAATGCGAACAGAGCACCAGTATGAATATGGTTCCGGTCAGGAGCGCACCAAACCATAATTCGAAAGAAAGGCGATTGGGTTTCATCGGCTGCGAATCCTCGGGTCCACCAGGCCGTAGGCCACGTCAACCAGCAAGTTCACCAGCACAATTAAGATAGCCAGTACTGTCACCGTTCCTTGCAACACCGGATAATCGCGACCGGATATCGCATCGAACGCGAGCGTACCCAGTCCGGGCCAGTTGAATACTTTTTCAACCACGACAATGCCGCCGATCAGGCTGCCAAATTGCAACCCAATGAACGTAATCAGAGGGATCGCGCAATTCCTCAGGGCATGTTGATAGAGTACGACACGCTCTTTCAGGCCTTTGCTGCGTGCGACCATGATGTATTGCGCCGAGAGGATGTCTAGCATGGCCGTGCGAACCAGACGGATATTGGTCGCTGACAAAATGATACCCATTGTTACCGCTGGCAACACCAGACTGAGTGGTCCATCCATGCCAGAAGGGGGAAACACCGGCAAGACAATTGAAAACAACAGTACCAGCATGATCGCCAGCCAGAAATTTGGAAATGACAGCCCGACCAGAGACAGGATCCTGATCAGCTGGTCAGACCACCCTCCCTTGTTGACCGCGGCACGCATACCAAGCGGAATTGAAATCATCAATGACAGGACAAGTGAACAGAACGTCAGCATCAGCGTTGCTGGCAATGCATCTGCGACCAGCTGGCCAACAGGTGTCCCTCCAAGAAAGCTACGCCCCAGATCACCTGTCACCAGCCCGCGCATAAAGCCCAGGTACTGATCGATGAATGGTCGATTCAGGCCGAGATGCTGACGGATATTATCAAGATCCTGCTGCGTGACACTGCCCGCGCCCTGGGCGAGCATCAGCGAAGGATCGCCCGTCAGCCTGACCGCCCAGGAGACGAGCAAGGTGACGACAACGATCACAAACAGCGCCTGCAACAGGCGTTTGAGCAAGAACCCTGTCAAGCTGACAGGTTCCGCAAGCGGTCTGTCAGGCACACAGACTCAGAGGCATCACGCATCAGAATGGGGCTCACTCAATTGACTCCTGCAAAAAGCGAAAGCGTCCGTCAGCAGGCAAAGTCAGGTTCTTGACGCGCTTGTTAATGCCGTAAATAGTGTTCAGACTATAGAGCGGCATTTCGAGCGCCTGGTCCGCTACGTATCGTGCGACCTCGCCAAGTATGCGCTGTCGTTCAGCTGCATCGTACGTATTGCGCTGCGCGTCGAGCAGCTGATCCAGTTTGGCGTCCTTGTCATACGGATTCCAGCGCTGACCACTGTGATACATGGCGTAAGCCGTATTATCAAAATCAAAGGTCCAGCCACCCCACTGGTTCTGCCACATCTCACCCGTCTTGCCATTAGGGATGATGTCATTGAGCAGCACACTGGTCTCGTAGCCTTTCAGGTTAGGCTTCAGACCCACCGCCTGCAGATAACCCGCCACGGCTTGCACGACCTCCCTGAAGTTCGAATCTGTGCCGCGAAAATCAATCTGGATCGGCGTACCTGGTTTGACACCAGCTTTCTGCAACAGTGCTTTGGCGCCCGCCGGATCAAATGGAACGGGTTTTAAGGCTGGGTCAAAGCCAAAGGACAGTTTGCCCTGAAAGCTTGCAACTGGCTCGGCGTGGCCTTGCATGATCTGCTTGATGATTGTGTCACGATCAACCGCCATCGTTAACGCACGGCGCACGTTGATGTCTTGCATGATGCCGTCTTTAGTGTTGTAACGCAGCGCCAGAGTGGTCGGACCGTTGATACTGGCCGTGCGCAGTTTGGCGTCCTTGCTGACCACCTCGACCATACTCAGAGGAATGGTCGTGGCAATATCCAGACGACCTGCCTGCAGCTCGGCAACCTGGGTGGCCGCCTCCGCAATAAATTTATAGACTAGTCCATCAAGCTTGGGGGCACCATCCCAGTATGCATCATTGCGCGCAAGCGTCAGGCTGACTTTGGGTTTGTAATCGACAAACTTAAAAGGACCCGTTCCTACAGGATTGGCGTTAAAGAACTCATCACCTTTCTCAGTAATGTATTTGGGCGGAACAATCATGCCGCCATAGCCTGCAAGTTTTGTCAGCAATACGGGATCTGGACGTGACAGGATGAAGTCGACCGTGAGCGGGTCAACAACAGTGACCTCTTTGATTGCGTTGTAATTAGACTGTTGCGGTCCTTTGGCACCTTCGGGTCCAAGTAGACGATCAAAAGTGAATTTCACGGCATTTGCGTCAAAGGGCTCACCGTTATGAAATTTGACGTGATCGCGCAATTTGAAACGTATACGACCATTATTGTCGAGAATCTCCCATGACGTCGCCAGGCCAGGCACAAGCTTCATGTCTGGTGTGCGCATCGTCAGCCCGTCAAAAATCTGGCTGCCCACTCCACCCCAGGTCACGAGAAACGTATCGATTGGATCCCAGCTGCCTGGATCACCTGCAGGCGCGGCAATCGAAAGTGTGCCCGCAGCATGCGTCACTGCAGGAGAAGATAGTGTCGCAAGCGCCAGAATAGAGATGGCAGCCATTTGTTTAATTCGAAACATTAAAGGACTCCTTTGATTTTAGGTCCTGCGGGCAACCCAGTGCCCAGGTTCAAGCTCTTGCAAAATTAAAGCGGCGGGATCATCTCCCACGCGGCGAATCGCACTCGGTATATCGTGCGTCATCATCGAAGTGTCGATCTTTCGACCAGGCACTGCAACAGGCACAGCAGCAAGCAATTGGCGCGTATAAGCATGTGCTGGCGTTTCAAACACCTGCTGTCGTGTCCCCATCTCGACAATCTGACCCGCAAACATCACGGCCACACGATGACTAATCTGCTCGACGACAGCCATGTCATGACTGATAAACAGATAGGATAGGCCATGTTGCTGCTGCAGATCCATCAGCAAATCAATGATCTGGGCCTGAATCGACACATCGAGTGCGGAAACCGATTCATCGGCGATGATCAACTTCGGATTACAGGCAAGCGAGCGTGCAATACACACTCGCTGGCGCTGACCACCGGAAAACTCATGCGGATAACGTCCAGCATGCGCCGGTGATAGTCCAACACCCTTTAATAACTCGGCCACCCGTTTTTCAATGGATGGACCTTTGAGCAAATGATGGGTAAGAATCGGTTCGGCAATGCTGACCCCCACCGTCTGACGTGGGTCGAGCGAAGCAAATGGGTCTTGGAACACATACTGGATCTCTTGCTTGAGAGCACGACGCGCTGCGTGATCCATCCCTGCCACATCACGGCCATTAAACAGTATGCGACCACTCGAGGGCATGATCAGCTGCTGAAGCGTTTTACCAATGGTGGATTTACCACTGCCTGACTCACCGACGATCGCAAGTGTTTCGCCAGGGTAAATTTCAAAGCTCACTTGCTCGACTGCGTGTACGCGATGTGTAACACGCCCAAACATATTGCGCCTAACATCAAAGCGAGCGGACAGGCCCTGCACTTCAAGCAAAGGAGCGCCTGTTTGCACCGTATTCTGGACTGAAGTCGTCCCAGTCATCTGGATCTGGCCGTCGTCCTGCATCACGGCAATCGGGGCCCTGTGTGGATACCGCTGGCCTCGCATGCTACCAAGGCGCGGCACGGCCGCAAGCAGTGTCTGCGTATATGGATGCCGGGGCGCATCAAAAATCTGCTGCACCGGACCCGACTCAACCTGACGTCCGCGCCACATGACCACCACTTCATCAGCCATTTCTGCAACGACACCCATATCGTGGGTAATAAAAATAACTGCAGTGCCCAGTTCTCTTTGCATCTCACGAATAATGTTCAGAATCTGAGCCTGGATCGTGACATCAAGTGCAGTCGTCGGTTCATCGGCAATCAGCAATTGCGGACGGCAAGACAATGCCATGGCGATCATGACGCGCTGACGCATTCCCCCGGAGAGTTGATGCGGATAACGGTCGAGTAATTGTTCAGCATCAGGCAAGCGGACTTTTTGCAACATGACAAGTGCAGCTTGTCGCGCCTGCGCGTGACTCAGTTGCTGATGCAGCATCAGCGACTCCATGATCTGCCAGCCCACGGTAAAGACGGGGTTGAGCGAAGTCATGGGCTCCTGGAAAATCATCGCAATGCGATGTCCGCGCAAACGACGCAACGTCTCGTGATCCATGCGAACGATGTCCTGGGGCAATTGATCATCCCCGGACAGGAGAATCGAGCCTTCTGTCACAGATCCAGCGGTGTAATCGAGCAACCGCATGATCGCCATTGCAGTCACGGATTTACCAGAACCAGACTCACCGACAATTGCAAGCGTCTGACCGGCACGCACATCAAAACTCAGATGATCCACTGCCGTCAAGGGAGCCTGTGCGCCAGGAAACTGAACTGTCAGTCCCGCAACCTGCAGCAAGACCTCGGGCGTAGTTGTCATCACTTGGCAGCAGGTTTCACGAGGTGGGTCAAGACCAGTGCGACCACTCCCAGCCCCATCACAATCAATGAGATATGGACGGCGTTTTTGCTTGCTGCATAGGTCACACTCGAGTAGGTCAGATACGCACTTGTCAGGCAAAACAGAACAGGTGTCAGGGGATAGAACGGCACTTTAAAGGGACGTTCGGCACTCGGGTCCTTGAAGCGCAGGATAAAAAGGGAGAGTCCTACCAGAAACAGGAAGAACCAGAACACAGGAGCGGTAAACTCCACCATCACTTCAAAGCCATCACTCTGCCAGATGCCAAAAACAACTAGTGCGAGACTCAGGACAGATTGCACACAGAATGCAGCGATCGGAGATCCGCGACTGGCATGCCAGTGCCCCATGAACTTTAACGCAGGCCAATCGCGGCCGAGTGCATAATTGGTACGTGCACCGACGATCATCGTAGCGTTAATGCTGGTCAGGGCTGAAATTGCGACAAACACTCCCAACACCCTTTCGCCCACCGGACCAAAGGCCTTGCCCATCAGATCCGCTGCGACAGCGTTACTTGCTGACAGGCCCGCGAGTCCCATCCCGCAGAGCAATGCGATATTAACGAGCACATATACCAGCGTCAGCAGCACAATACTGATGACAATCACAGGCACGATGACGCGGCGACCGCCCTGCACTTCTGCCGAAATGTAAGCTGCTTCGTTCCAGCCTCCATAGGTTAGCAATACAAAGACCATCCCAAGCCCGAACATGCCAAGACTCGGCGTACTTGAAAACAATGCCGGAGACGCCGGCGCATCACCCGCCACCATAAAGCCGGCGATTGCCACACACACAAGTCCGCTGACCTCTATGATCGTGAGTAAACTTTGTACCCAGGATGCCGCATGAATACCAATCAGATTGATCACGGTCATTGCAAGGACAATTCCGACCGCCCAGATCGCTGAGGAATATGCTCCAAGGTTGATTGCCTTGGACATATAATCGCCAAAAACAAAAGCGAGTAACGCTATTGAGCCGGTATTGATGACCGTTGCCTTAGCCCAGGCATATAAGAATGAAATATCTTTACCGAGTGCACGTGCAATGAAATGATAATCCCCGCCAGCATGAGGATAGGTTGTCGCAAGTTCCGCATAGCAGAGCGCACCAGCAAGAGAGATCACCCCACCCATGAACCAGGCCACAATCATCCAGCCAGCATCGCCCGTCACACCTGCCACCATCGACGGTGTTTTAAAAATTCCTGCACCGATCACAATACCGACAATGATGGCGATCGCACCAAACATGCTGAGCTTGCGCGTAGGGCCTTGCACAGTCGACGCGCCTGCGCGGGCAACGTCTGCGGGCACTGGCAACTTGCGATCACTCATGCTGAGTCGCTGCGCCAAACTCTTGTCCTGCCCAGCCTTCGATATGACGAATGATGTGGGCATAGTCCCTGGGCCCATCGCCCTGACTGATCGCAAAAGCGAGAAATTGTCGCGCGGCAGGACTGACTGTCATAGGTACGCCAAGCTTTTCGGCTTCTTCCATGCAAAGCTTGATATCTTTGTGCAGCAAGTCTGTTGTAAATCGTGTGGGAAACTCACGATTCAAAATGCATTGAGGAATTTTTTCCTGCGTGGCAAACGAACGACCGCTTGAGACATTAATCACATCAAGCATCGTCTTGGGATCCAGACCAGCTTTGGCTCCGTACACAAGCGTTTCGCAGCTTGCAACGATACTGACTGCACACAGTGTGTTATTGACGATCTTCATGGTCTGACCCAGACTAGGCTGTGCACCGAGAAAGAAAATATTTTTTCCCAGAATATTCAAAATCGGCTCAACCTCCTTGAACGCCTGCTCGGGTCCTGAAGCCATCAGGGTGAGTGTGCCTTTTTCGGCACCAATCGTGCCACCACTGACCGGTGTACCGATCCATGCAATGTGATGTTCGGCGACCGCCTGGGCGACAGCATCGGTGACGGAAGGACCTGTCGTCGATAAATCGACAATGATCCGCACAGCCTGACCGTGCATCACGCCGTCATCGTCACACGAAACAGACTGAACAATGGCTGGCATGGGCAGACACAGCAGGACAATTTCGACCTGATCGGCCAGGTGACGCGGGCTGCTTGCAGCAATCGCACCCTGCTGCTCAAGGCGCGCACGCGCAGACGCATTATTGTCAAACACGACCAGATCGTGACCTGCCGCCAGCAGCCGCGACCCGAAGTGAAACCCCATATTACCTAAGCCGATCAGCCCAATTTTCATATATGCACTTCCTGTCTGTTGATCCAGTTAATCTTCTGGCTTGAAGCCACTGTCTTTGGCAGCCTTGCGAAAACGTTCGATTTCAGCAAGCTGAAACACACGCATCGCCTCAGGACCAAATGGCATGACTTCTGCTCCCGTTTGTTCAATGAATACTTTTGAATCAGGCTGTGCCAGCGCTTTTTGCATGGCGTCCGCCAGGATCTTGACCGTTGCATCCGGTGTCTGAGCGGCGACCCAGAACGACGTCCAGCTGTAATGCACCGCCTCAGGATAACCACTTTCCTTTAACGTTGGGACATTGGGCAGCTCCGGATGTCGCGTGTCGCCTGTCACCACTAACGCACGTGCCTTGCCAGACGTTGCCGTGGCGACCGACCCTGTTGAGTCGACGACTGCCAGATCAATCTGATTACCAATCACATCCGTAATGGTTTGCGACAAGCCCTTGTACATGACCGTCTGAAAAGGCGCGCCTGCCTTTGAGGTGAACTGCGCTGCCGCCAGCTGATAGCCAGGCGAATAGGTGCCCGCATTCAATGGAGGTTGCTTGCGACCCCGCTGTTCAAGATCAGCAACCGTTCGCAGTGGTGAGTCATTGCCCACCATGAAGACAGCCATGGAGCGCGTCATTCCCGCGACTGGCCGCAGATCCGCGACGGGATCATAGGCCAGATTTTTAACGGTCACAACGTTCACCGCCATGGGGGAATTACTTCCCAGCAGGAGGGTGTAACCATCGGCAGGCTCGTTCTTTAAAGACTGCACGGCCAGCGCTCCCCCCGCACCGGGCTTGTTTTCCACAATCACCGGTTGTCCAAGGATCTCGGACAGTTTTTTGCCAAAAAATCGTGCATAGACGTCCGAGCCACTTCCGGCCGTAAAGGGCACTAGAACTTTGATCGGTTTGCTGGGAAAATTACTGACCTGGGCGAGAGCGGAACTGATATTGCACAGGCCCGATAGCCCGAGGACAAGGCATGAGGCCAAAAGGCACCGGCGCGAGGGAGCTGTCTTCATATTGTCTCGAAATGAATTGTTGTTGTTTTGAGGCATCCGTTAAGCCGCAGCCGATGGATCGGCCAGCACGACCGACTCATAGGCATGCAACGCTGTTGCGCCGCCCGTGTGCAAGAACAAGACATTGTCCTGTGGCTTGAAATATCCCTTGCGACTCAAACCGATCAAGCCTGCCATGATTTTTCCGGTGTAGACCGGATCGAGCAGGATGGCTTCGGTACGCGCCAGCATCTGAACGGCTTCGACCATTGCAGGATTTGGCACGGAGTATTTAGGGCGCCACCAGTCACCAAAGGTGAGAACGGCTTCAGGAGACACTTGGATGTTGACCTTGAGCAGATCCAGAATGGCCTGCGCTTCTTTGAGCACCAGCGGGTTCTGATCGGACGGGTCGCGACTGACCCCAATGCCCACCAGAGGGATCTGAATGTTATTGCCTAGAAAACCGGCCACCAGACCGCCATGCGTGCCGGAGCTGCCCGAGCCAACCACCACGTGATCCATTGGCTGACCCATTTGCAACAGCTGTTGCTGTAATTCCTGGGCGCAGGCGACATAGCCCAGTCCACCAATCGCATTCGATCCGCCGCCAGGAATGATGTAGGGTGTGCGCCCCTCGGCACGCAATTGCTGTGCGACAGTTTCCATGGCTTGGGCCATATTGGTGCCACCCGGGACAACTGTGATGGACTCAACCCCCAACAGACGGAACATAAAATTATTACCCGTCGCGTTGACGTCATAACTGCCTGGTACGCGCTCTTCGATGACAAAACGGCATTTCAGCCCTTCTTTGACGGCAGCTGCGAGCGTAATACGACAGTGGTTTGACTGCGGCGCACCACATGTGACCAGCGTATCGGCACCTTTGGCCAGCGCATCACCCATCAGGAACTCGAGCTTACGTGTTTTATTTCCACCAGGAGAGAGTCCGAGCATGTCATCGCGCTTGATCCACACCCTGGGTCCACCGAGCGCTTTGGTGAAATTTGGCATGAACTCGATCGGTGATGGTCCTTGTGAATAGCGACGACGCGGGAAACGGCTTAAATCCATGACAGAATCCTTATTTGTGACGAGCAGAATGTGTGAGTATGATTCAGTAAACGTGATCGCATATTGCCTGACAGGAGCACACCATGCAATTGCAATGCCCCCACTGCCAGAAGACCAATCGTATACCTGATGAACGGCTCGGAGATGATCCCGTATGCGGCGCCTGTGCCAAACCCATTCTATCCGGTGTTCACCCCGTCGGTGCGCAGGGCCTGACAGCCTTGCAGTCCCAAAGCGCCATTCCCGTTATTGTTGACTTCTGGGCGCCTTGGTGCGGCCCCTGTGTTGGATTTGCACCCACTTTTGCTGCTGCCGCACAAAAATTTGGTGGTCAGCTGGTCTTTGTAAAAGTCGATACAGAGGCAAATCAGGATCTTGGCGCACGCTACAACATTCGGTCGATTCCCACCCTTGCCGTGTTCAAAGGCACCAGCGAGTTGGGGCGTGTATCGGGTGCGTTGCCCCCCAGGCAACTTGACGAACTGATCCAACGAGTCTTGCAGGGCGGCCAGGTTTGAATTCAGTGCAAGGCCTGGATGACCCTGCACCATTATTCGCACCAAGACCTCATCGACGCACCATTATGGAGCGCGATTGAATATTCTGCCTGCGGTCATGCCCGGATCAGGTTCCTGTTGATGTTCTGGCAACTGCAGGCTGTGGTTCACCCTATGCACTGATATACCGTCCGCAAACCCGGACACTGAGCGTGGCACAGATATTGCTTGATTAAATGTAAATATTCCTTTTCACCCGGAGTTTTACATGACGCAACGCATATCTGCCCGATCAACCTTCATGATGCGCTTTCTGGCGGCCCTGGCCCTGACAAGCGCGATCTTTGCACCGGTTCAGTCCAGTGCGCAAGCAACCCCTCAAATTAAAATGGCCTATGCCAAATGCGCCCATTGCCTGTCGATGGCGATGGTGCCAGCCCTGGCCAAAGGTGTGGATATTGAGGCAATCAACTTCACCTCAGGCAACGATGCACTCACCGCACTTGTCTCTAAAAGTGTAGATATCGCTCAAGTCACCTATCTGCATTTTGTCACGGGCCTGGACAAGGGTATGGATCTGGTCGCCATTTCAGGTCAGGTCAACGGTGGCTCCGAGTTGCTGGTAGGCAAGGACATGGTCCTAGAAGCCAATGACTGGGTCGGTCTTAAAAAAATCATCGCGGATTACAAGGCACAGGGTAAAACGTTCCGTATTGCTGCATCACGTGGTAATGCACAGGACTTGCACATGCGTGGCGAGATGCTCAAGAACGGCATCAATCCCAGCAAGGATGTCCAGTTTGTCAACATCCCCAACCCAGCCGATCATCAGCCTGCCTTGCAGCGCGGCGAGATCGAACTGATCGGAACGGTCGAGCCTTTTGCATCACAGATCCGCATCAACGGTGTGGGCAAACACTTTAACTTCCCATATGATCAGGCCGCCGGCAAGCTGACCAACCTGATCGTGACACGCTCGGACGTCATCAAAGAAAAACCTGAAGCCGTCAAACAAACCGTGGCCGCCGTGGTGCTGCTGGTCAATCAGCTCAATACAGACAAACAGGCCTGGGTAGACAGCATTGTCAAAGGCACGGGCCTGGATCGCACCATTGCAACTGAAGCGCTAAAAAACGCCTACCCCGACTACAACATGTATCGCGCAGCAACACTCGCAATTGCAGACATGATGCGTGAGCTGAAGTACATCTCGCGCGACGTGACTGCCGACATCGACAAAAACATGAACTACACCTTCCTGTCGGCAGCAACTGGCAAGACGCCAAAAGAACTGGGCGAGTAATTCATGCGCATAATGCTTGGCCACTCCTGGAACCAGTTGGGGCGGTTCGCCGTCCCTGTTTTTTTATTACTGACATGGGAGTTTCTTTCACGGATCGGCTATCTGCCGCCCGCACTGCTTCCCGCGCCCTCCCGGGTGTTTATGACCTGGGGCGACTGGATGTTTGGTTTTGATGAGTCGGCACAGGATATATCCGGACGATGGTTCAGTGACGCGCTGGCAAGTAGCACGCGTGTCTTTGCGGGCTACACCATCGCAAGCGTCCTGGGCATTGCAATGGGTGTATCGATTGGCTGGTGGCGCTGGGTAGAAAAAACAATCGAGCCCACTATCCAGATGCTGCGTCCGATTCCTCCGGTTTCCTGGATCCCGCTTGCCATCATCTGGTTTGGGATTGCCAATAAACCCGCAATTTTTCTGGTTTTTTTAGGTGCATTTTTCCCGATCCTGATGAATACCATTCATGGTGTGAAGACGGTCAACCGCGACTTGTTGAGAGCCGCAGCCATGGCGGGTGCGCGCGAGAGCCAGCTCTTGCGCTTTGTCGTGCTGCCCGCAGCGATGCCGAGTATTTTTGCCGGCCTTCGGATTGGTGTGGGGAGTGCCTGGATGTTGTCAGTTACCGCCGAGATGGTCGCAGTCAAAAGTGGCCTGGGGTACTCACTGTGGGACTCATATTATTTCCTGCGCTACGACCTCGTCATCGCCGCCATGATCAGCATCGGCCTGCTGGGGTATCTGACGGACTGGCTCATCAAGTCACTCATGCATCGCATGCTCCGCTGGCAGCACGCTGGCACAGTACAAGGCTCAAAAGCATAAAGATCCTATGTCATTTATCGAACTCAGCAATATCGTCAAAGTATTTAAAGATCCCCAGCGTGGCACCGACATGCTGGCCATTGATCACGTTTCTCTTTCAGTTGAAAAGAAGGAACTTGTCTGCCTGCTTGGTCCAAGTGGCTGCGGCAAATCCACGCTCTTGAACATGATTGCCGGTTTTGAAACACCTACCCAGGGTGAAGTGAAAGTCGATGGCAAGCATATTAAAGGTCCGGGTGCTGACCGGGGGATGGTATTCCAGCAACCCAATCTGATGCCCTGGTTGCCAGTCTGGGACAATGTTGCGTTTGCCCTCAAACTCCAGGGGCTCAACAAAAGCGATCGGCGCGAGGCGGCGCAGCCTTTCATTGATGCGGTCAAACTGACCGGTTTTGAGAATCACTTGCCAGGAGAACTTTCCGGCGGCATGGCGCAACGCGTTGGCATTGCACGCGCCTTGCTGCAGAACCCTGCAGTCATTCTGATGGACGAGCCCTTTGCCGCGCTCGATGCACAGACCAAGCTCGACATGCAGGAAGAGCTTGTGACAATCTGGCAACGCTATAACAGCACGATTGTATTTGTCACCCATAGCGTGGACGAGGCCTTGATCCTGGGCACCCAGGTCGTGGTGATGACACATCGTCCCGGGAGAATCCGTGAGCGGATAGTGATTGATCTGGAAAGACCTCGCGATATCACATCAAACGAGTTCAACGTGATCAAAAGACACGTACTGGATCTAATCCGCGAAGAGTCCCAGCTTGCCCGCCTCGAACAGCACTAGCGCTTCACTTCTTCCCCTGGCAGAACCATGCACAACAACTTCGACCCCATCGCATCCCTATGAACGCTGTCTCACGCACACTCCTGGGCATGCTCACGCCCTCCTCCAACACCATTCTTGAGCCTGTCACGACAAGGATGATTGCCGACATCCATGAAGCCAGCGTCCATTTCGGACGTTTCAAGGTCACCGAAATTGCATTGTCTGAACAGGCCCTTGCACAATTCGATCCGACTGAAATTCTGGTCGGAGCAGAGCTTCTCTCGCATGCCAGAGTTCAGTGCATCGGCTGGAGCGGCACTGCCGCTGGATGGCGTGGGTTCGAAGCCGATATTGATCTTTGCGAAAAAATTACCGCGCACACTGCAATTCCTGCCTGTACCTCCGTGCTGGCACTCAACGAAATTCTTATCCGGACCGATGTGCAACGCCTGGCCATCGTGTCGCCTTATACCGAAGATGTTCAACAAAAAATTATTGCGAATTACGATGCAATTGGAATACAGTCTGCGGGAGAAGCCCATCTTGGAATACGTGACAATTTCAGTTTTTCCGAGGTGACAGCAGACCAGTTGCGTGCAATGTGCCGCAAAGTTGCTGAATCCAGGCCTGAAGCGATTGCTATTTATTGCACGAACCTTGCCGGTGCACCGCTTGTAGAAGAACTTGAGGCGGAGCTGGGCATCCCGATTTACGACACAATTGCCACCGTCACCTGGAAGGCCTTGAAGCTTTGCCATATTGACACCCGCCGCATTCACGGCTGGGGTAGCTTATTCAGAGAGGTCGTTTGAAATGTCTGAGACACAATTTGATCTGGTGATTCGGCGCGCCCTGGTTGCGACCGCGTCTGACACATTCCTGTCCGATATTGGTATTCGCGATGGCGTGATCGAACAACTTGGACGCAATATCGCTGCAGGTAAAAAAGAAATTGATGCAGCAGGCCGCACCGTGACGCCAGGTGGAGTCGATGGTCACTGCCATCTGGATCAGCCCGTACCCGCGCCCTTGCGAATGGCTGATAATTTTGAAACCGGCACGCGCTCTGCAGCCTGCGGAGGAACGACCACCGTGATCCCTTTCGCCGTACAAGAGAAAGGCCATTGCCTGCAAGATGCCGTCGACGACTATCATCGCCGGGCCAAGGATCGTGCACACGTGGATTACGCCTTTCACCTGATTGTGAGCGATCCCACCCCGGATGTACTGGAGCGCGAATTACCCAGGCTGATCGCTGAAGGCTATTCTTCTTTCAAAATTTATATGACCTATGATGACCTCAAACTTAATGACGGTCAGATTCTCGACGTACTGGACACCGCCAAAAAACATAACGCTCTGGTGATGGTCCATGCCGAGAATGCGGACTGTATTGAGTGGCTGACCAAGCGTCTTGAAGCGGCGGGCAACACAGCACCACGCTTTCACGGTCACTCGCGTCCGATGCTCGTAGAACGCGAAGCGACGCATCGCGCGATCGCCTTGTCGGAACTGGTCGATGTGCCGATTCTGATTGTTCACGTTTCGGGACGCGAGGCGGTCGAGCAGATTCGCTGGGCCCGTGGACACGGGTTGAATATATTTGCCGAAACATGTCCACAGTATTTATTCTTGTCTGCTGAAGATATGGGGGTCGACAACAGTTACGTGGGTGCAAAGTGCGTCTGCAGTCCACCACCTCGGGACAAGGGCAATCAGGATGTGATCTGGGCCGCCCTGGCTGAGGGCCTGTTCACTGTATTTTCATCTGATCACGCTCCATTTAATTATGAAGGCCTGGATGGCAAGCATCCGGATGGTCAGGAAATGCCCTTTCGCTATGTCCCGAACGGTATCCCCGGACTTGAAACACGCATGCCTTTGCTCTATTCAGAAGGCGTACTCAAAGGACGCATTACCGTCAACAAGTTTGTTGAACTGACATCGACGAATGCTGCAAAAGCGTACGGACTGCACCCCCGTAAAGGAACCATTGCAATCGGCTCAGATGCAGATCTGGTGATCTGGGAAGAACGGGATACAGAGATCAAGAACACGATGTTGCACCACGCGACGGACTACACACCCTACGAAGGGATCAAGCTCAAAGCCTGGCCGGCCATGACGCTGTGCGCAGGTGAAGTGGTATGGGATGGCAAAGACTTTCAACCTCGCCTTGGCAAAGGGCGTTTTTTACAATGCTCAGCACCCAGTTTGCTACCTAAAAAATGAAACTGTTAATCATCAATCCGAACATATCCACCAGTGTGACAGAGCTGATCCTGCGCGAAGCCCAACGCGTCGCCAGCCCCACTACACAAATTACCGCCCTGACGGCAGAGTTTGGTGTCGCCTACATCGAAACGCGCTTTGAAGCCATGATAGGTGCCTATGCCACAGCCGAGCTCGCTGCACGGCATGCACAGAATTACGACGCGGTCATTGTCGCCGCCTTTGGCGACCCGGGGCTCGCTGCGTTGCGCGAAGTGCTGGACATCCCCGTGCTCGGTCTGACTGAGTCAGCCCTGATGAGCGCCTGTATGCTCGGACAGCGATTTTCGATCATCGCGATATCCAGCAGAATCGCGGCCTGGTATCGCGAAACGGTCCAGGCCAATGGACTCAGAGATCGGCTTGCCAGTATCCGGACACTGGATCAACGCGTGCAGCATATTGCCTCCATTCAAAATGATCACGCCCAGGCGCTCAGACTTTTATGTGAGCAGGCAATCAGAGACGATGGTGCTGATGTGCTGATTATTGCCGGCGCGCCTCTGGCCGGACTGGCGCGCAGCCTCTCGGCAGAGATTCAGGTTCCATTGGTTGATGGCGTCTCGAGCGCTGTCAGACATGCCGAAACGCTTGTTGCCCTGGGTGCACACGCCCCAAGTCAGGGCAGCTTTGCTCCACCGCCGCTCAAACCTCACGCGGGTTTGAGTCCGGCGATTCAGAGTCTGCTGGAACGCAAAGCGATAAAACCTGAGGCTATATAGATAGATCAATAAGTTACTTCTTGGTTTTAAAGAGATCAGGCAAAATTGCTGTCCGCAATGCAATAACCTGGTCAACATCAAATGAAGAAACTTACTCTGGTTGTGTTCAGTGTGCTGTCAGTTTTAGTCAGCTCGATGAGCTTTGCGCAGACGACCCTGCTCAACGTATCCTACGATGTCGCGCGGGAGTTCTATAAAGACTTCAACGCAGCGTTTGTAGAGCAATACAAAAAAACCACGGGTAAGGAGATCAAGATCGATCAGTCGCATGGCGGCTCCAGTGCTCAGGCACGCGCCGTCAATGATGGTCTGGCCGCGGATGTCGTCACCATGAACACCACCACCGACGTTGAGTTTCTGGCAAGTACGGGAGTCGTGGCAAAAGACTGGGCCAAACAATTTGCATTTGATGCCTCACCTACGACCTCTACCATGCTGTTTCTGGTCAGGCGCGGCAACCCAAAAGGCATCAAGGACTGGAATGACCTCATCAAGCCGGGCGTCAAGGTGATTGTTGTCAATCCAAAAACAGGTGGCAATGGGCGGATGGCTTACCTCGCGGCCTGGGGCCAGGTCCGTAAAAATGGTGGCACGGATGCGCAAGCACAAGAGTTTGTCACCGAAATGTTCAAGAACGTCCCGATTCTGGCCAAGGGTGGACGCGATGCCACCTCTATTTTCTTGCAGCGCAATATCGGCGATGTACTGATCACTTTTGAGTCGGAAGTCGTCTCGGTCAACCGTGAATTTGGTGAGGGCAAGGTTGATGTCATTCACCCCTCATCCAGTATCGTCACTGAAAATCCTGTTGCAATCGTAGATCGCACTGTCAATAAAAAAGGCACGCGTGAACAGGCCAAAGCCTATCTGGACTTCCTGTATTCGGAACAAGGCCAGGAGATTGCGGCCAGACATGCAATCCGTCCACGCTCGCAGACCGTGCTCGACAAACACAGAGACATTTTCAAGCCCATTGCGTTCTTTACCGTTGCAGACTATTTTGGCAGTTTGTCTGAAGCGCAAAAAATTCACTTTAATGACGGTGGTTTATTCGACAAGATCTACACCACTGGAAAATAATTGACTCACGCCACACACGCTTCGCCCGATGCGGGCGGGGTCTCACATTTAAAGCGCCTCAAGCAGCAACGTGTCATGCCAGGCTTTGGATTAACCCTGGGGTTGAGCATGCTCTATCTGAGCCTGGTCGTGCTGATTCCCCTGTCCGCCTTGTTTTTCAAAACCTTCACGCTCAGTTTTGATGACTTCTGGATCGCGGTCAGCTCACCCCGTGTCATGGCGTCTTATCGCCTGACATTTGGCGCGGCATTTTTGGCCGCGCTCTTCAATCTGTTTACCGGCCTCTTGCTCGCCTGGGTACTGGTGCGCTATGAGTTTCCAGGTAAAAAAATCGTCGATGCACTGGTTGACCTGCCTTTTGCCCTCCCCACGGCAGTCGCCGGGATTTCACTCACCGCGCTTTTGGCAGGTAACGGCTGGATTGGCTCTTATCTTGAAGCCTGGGGAATCCAGGTGGCCTTTACTCCGGCAGGCGTCGTGGTCGCGCTGATTTTCATCGGTATTCCTTTTGTCGTGCGTACAGTGCAACCTGTACTTGAAGATGCGGAAAAAGAACTTGAAGAAGCTGCGACCTGTCTGGGTGCGACACCCTGGCAGACCTTCCTGAAAGTCATTTTGCCAACCATCACTCCTGCCTTGCTGACTGGCTTTGCCATGGCGTTTGCGCGCGCCATCGGCGAATATGGCTCGGTCATCTTTATCGCAGGCAATATGCCAATGGTGTCCGAAATCACGTCGCTCATCATCATTGGCAAGCTCGAGCAGTATGACTTCGCCGGAGCCACTGCTGTCGCTGTGGTGATGCTGATCGGTTCGTTTATTTTATTGATGGTGATTAATCTGTTACAGGCATGGCAACGTAAACGTGCGGGGATGAAGTCATGAGTACACAGCAAATCGTTGCACGTGCCCATCCATCGGGTACGGAATCAAGGTGGGTGCGCCGCACACTCATTACTCTGGCCCTGCTTTTTGTTTTCCTGTTCCTGGTGTTGCCCCTCGCCGCGGTGTTCACCGAAGCCTTGCGCAAGGGTCTTGGAGCTTATTTTGCCAGCCTCGAGGATCCGGACTCATGGGCAGCGATTCGTCTGACACTGTTTATCACCGCCATCGTGGTGCCGATGAATCTGGCTTTTGGAGTATGTGCCGCCTGGGCAGTCGCCAAACATGATTTCAAGGGTAAAGCGTTTTTAATTACATTGATCGACTTGCCGTTCTCAGTTTCCCCAGTCGTCGCAGGTCTTGTCTACGTGCTGGTTTTCGGTGCGAATGGCTGGTTTGGCGGATGGCTGCTCGCCCACGACATCAAAATCATTTTTGCAGTTCCCGGCATGGTAATCGCAACAGTATTTGTCACCTTGCCATTTATTGCACGCGAACTGATTCCCCTCATGCAGTCGCAGGGCTCTGATGAAGAACAAGCTGCGATTGTGCTCGGTGCCAGCGGCTGGCAGGTGTTTTATCGCGTGACCTTACCCAATATCAAATGGGGGCTCATCTATGGCGTGATTCTTTGCAATGCACGATCAATGGGAGAGTTTGGTGCCGTGGCGGTTGTCTCAGGCCATATCCGTGGACAAACAAACACTATGCCCCTGCAAGTTGAAATTCTCTATAACGAGTATCAGTCTGTCGCGGCCTTCACGATCGCCTCTCTGCTGGCTTTACTTGCCGTCTTGACCTTGCTGATTAAAACGTTTGTCGAATGGCGTCAGCACAAAGCTGAACAATTGCTTGCCAGAGGCTTGTCAGGAGTATTGAAGTCAAGAACGTTACAAAGAATTTCGGCTCGATTCGTGTGCTGGACGATATCAATCTGCGTATTGACTCAGGTGAGCTGGTTGCTTTGCTTGGCCCTTCAGGCTGCGGCAAGACCACCTTGTTGCGAATCATTGCTGGCCTGGAAACTGCCGATTACGGTAGCATTTACCTCGAAGAGGATGACGCCACACTCACGGGTGCGCGCGAACGTCAGGTTGGGTTTGTCTTTCAGCATTATGCCCTGTTTCGCCACATGAGCGTGTTTGAAAACGTGGCGTTTGGCTTGCGCGTCAAACCGCGTGCCGAACGTCCGAGCGAAGAAAAAATCCGCGAGAAAGTCAGCGAACTTCTCCAGATGGTTCAACTGGAGTTTCTGCAAGATCGTTTTCCCTCCCAGCTTTCGGGTGGACAGCGCCAGCGGATTGCACTGGCGCGTGCATTAGCCATTGAGCCGCGCGTACTCCTGCTCGACGAGCCCTTTGGGGCGCTTGATGCAAAGGTCAGAAAGGAGTTGCGCAAGTGGCTGCGCAAACTGCATGATGAGTTACACGTGACATCAGTATTTGTCACCCATGACCAGGAAGAAGCGCTTGAGGTCTCCGACACGGTGGTACTGATGAATCGTGGCAAACTCGAACAGGTCGGCACACCAGAAGAAGTCTACGACCATCCCGCTACCCCTTTTGCGTATGGTTTTCTTGGTAACGTCAACCGGTTTGAAGGTGCGCTCAAAGATGGGAAATTCACGTTCGGTGATATTACCTTCGATCATTCGATTGCAATGTCGGGCGATCAGTCTTCAGCGATTGCCTTTGCACGCCCTGCTGACTTTGACATAGTAAGCGTGCAAAGCAGCCAGAAAGGAATCCCGGCAGTCATCGATCGCATTCTTTCTTTTGGGCCGACCTCCAAAATCGAATTAACTTCTGCAGTCGCACTGACCACCTCAGGCAAGCCACTCGAATACGAGGTTCAATGGCCTCGTCACCGAGTGCTTGAAAGCGCGTTAAAGGAAGGCATGACCGTCAAGCTGGTTCCCACCAGCCTGCGAATATTCAACAAATAATGAATCAGTCGTCGGTCATGTGAGGTCTGGTACATCTCCAATCCACGCAATTCTAAGCAGATTGGTCGATCCAGACACGCCAAAAGGTGTGCCCGCAACAATCAGCAGGGCCTGACCGAGCGTGCCAAATCCATGCTTTTTGGCAGCAAGCGTTGCATGCATCACGATCTCTTCTGTGCTGACTACATCGGCCGCCTGAATCGAATGTACGCCCCATACCAGAGACAGCCTGCGCGCAGCAGCAGGGATCGGCGTCATACTCAGTATGGGTGCGCGCGGACGCTCATGAGCGACGCGCAGGGTCGTTGCACCCGAAGAGGTATACGCGACGGTTGCGGCAACTGGCAGGGTTTCAGCCACGGTACGAATTGCGGCAGAAATGGCATCGCGCGCATCACTGTGGCGCCTTGAATTGACTGCATCCATGGTGATGCGCTGAAGCGGATCGCGCTCAGTGCTTTGCAGAATGCGGTCCATCATTTCAACGGCTTCGATTGGATAATCTCCCGAGGCAGATTCAGCTGACAACATGACAGCATCCACACCATCGTAAACAGCTGTTGCAACATCAGAGACCTCAGCCCGTGTGGGGACTGGCGAGGTGATCATCGACTCCAGCATCTGTGTGGCGACGATAACGGGCTTTCCAGCTTCGCGGCATGCCCTGACGATGCGCTTTTGCAGCACCGGAACTTCTTCGGGAGGTAGTTCAACGCCAAGATCGCCACGCGCGACCATCACACCATCGGATGCCGCCACAATCGCAACCAGCGAATCGATCGCAGAAGGTTTTTCAAGTTTGGCCATGATCCAGGCACGATGACCGACAATCGCCTTGAGTTCGTGAATGTCTTCAGGACGCTGGACAAAAGACAGGGCAATCCAGTCGATGCCAATGCTCAGGCCAAAAGCAAGGTCTTCACGATCCTTCTCCGTCAGGGCCGACAAGGGCAAAATGGCACCAGGCACGTTCACGCCCTTACGATCAGAGATCATGCCCGCGTTCAGGGCTTGAACATCGGCATACTCTTTTGTGCAGTTCAAGACCCGCAAGCGTACTTTGCCATCATCAATTAACAAATCATCGCCTGCGCGGATTGCGGCAAAAATTTCAGGGTGCAAGAGCGGGACACGACCGTTTTCACCCGGAGCAGGATTCAGATCCAGCCTGAGCTTTTGACCTGTTTCAAGCATCTGCTTGCCACCTACGATTTTCCCAAGGCGTAACTTGGGTCCCTGCAGGTCCATCAGGATCCCGACTGGACGACCGACATCAGCCTCTATCTGGCGAATGGCATCGTAACGGGCTTTATGATCGGCATGCGTACCATGGCTGAAGTTCAATCTGAACACATCGACGCCTGCATCAAAGAGACGACGGATCATCACCGGTTCGCTGCTGGCAGGACCGAGCGTTGCGACAATTTTAGTGTTGCGGTTACGGTGCGAAATCGCGTCAAGTTTCATCTTGCGTTCCTATGATCGATTTTTAAAATACAGTGTTTGACAGACTGAATCCGTCTATATAGGATCTATCCATTGCACTTGTGATGATAGCTGCAATTAATCTGGAATCAATGTAATTTCTTCCAACCTGGAACCTCGAGCCATGAACGCTGCAACCCCTAACCCGATTCACGCACTGCGCGTCAATGGACAACGACTCTGGGAAACTTTGATGGAGCTTGCCACAATCGGTGCCACTCCGAAGGGTGGCGTGTGCCGTCTCGCACTGACAGATCTGGATCGACTAGGCCGAGATTTTTTTGTCAGGCAAGCCAAGGCAGCAGGCTGCACAATTCGCATCGACAGTATTGGCAATATTTTCGCGCGCCGTGCAGGCCGGGATACCGCCCGCCCCGTAGTCATGACCGGAAGCCATATTGATACACAACCGACGGGTGGAAAATTTGACGGCAACTATGGAGTCATGGCTGGTCTTGAGGTTTTCAAAACACTCAACGATGCAGGCATCGTTACCCAGGCTCCGCTCGAGGTCGTCGTGTGGACCAATGAAGAAGGTTCGCGTTTTGTCCCCGTCATGATGGGATCTGGCACATTTATCGGCGAATTCGGGATCGACTCCGTCCTAACACAGAAAGATCGGGATGGCATCAGCGTCGGCGAGGCACTCAATGCAATCGGCTATGCCGGCACGGATGTTGTCAGCACAGAAGCAATCGCTGCTTATTTTGAGGCGCATATTGAGCAGGGCCCTGTCCTCGAGGCCCGCGAGACGACAATTGGAGTAGTAACAGGCGCGCTCGGTCAAAGATGGTTCGATGTCGTGGTCACTGGCTCGGAGGCGCATGCAGGCCCAACACCAATGGGTTTACGCAAAGACGCATTGCTGGCGGCTTCGCACGTCATTCAATGCGTGAATCAACTGGCACTGGATCATGCGCCCAATGCTCGCGGAACTGTCGGGATGCTTGATGTCTACCCCAACTCGCGCAATGTCATACCTGGCACCGTCAAGTTTTCTGTCGATTTGCGGGCCGACAATGATGAGATATTGACTGCGATGGTGGCCAGCCTGCACGAAAGACTGGTAACAATTGCCAAAAATGGGAGTGTTTCCATTGAGATGACGCAAGTGGTCTACTTCCCACCACAGGCTTTTGCTGCCCCTCTGGTCAGCGCGGTACGAAGTAGCGCCATAGAAATGGGATTGTCAGAGATGGATGTGGTCAGTGGTGCGGGTCACGATGCTGTATATATGGCGCGTGTCGCGCCAACTGCCATGATTTTTGTACCTTGCAAGGATGGCATTAGTCATAACGAAATCGAAGATGCACGCCCGGACCATCTCGAGGCGGGTTGCAACGTCTTGCTGCATGCCATGCTTAAACAGGCGAATGGCGCAGACTGAATCAGCCTGCAACAGCGCGACAAGCTTCCTGCTCAAGAAAATGGCCCGGATTCATTAGAATCGAGGCCATTTTTTTATGACAGCGAGAACAGATTACTCAGCCCAGACGTGACTCAAAGTTCGCCTTGATTTTGAGCAATTCAGGAGGCAGGCCAACAGCCAGGCGTTCGAACAACTCGGTATGCAACTCAAACTCTTTGCGCCAGGCAGCTGAATCAATTGAGGTAATGGTCGTAAACTTTTCAATTGAAAAGTCCATGCCCAGCCAGTCGAGATCTTCGTACTTTGGTGTAATACCAAAAACGTGTTCCTGACCTTCGGCCTGACCTTCGATCCGGCTAAGCATCCATTTCAGAACACGTGTGTTTTCGCTAAAGCCAGGCCAGACAAATTTGCCTTCTTCATCCGTGCGGAACCAATTGACACAAAAAATCTTGGGCAGTTTTGCACCGGAACTTTGAAGGTGCTCGCCAAGCTCAAGCCAGTGTGAAAAATACTCTGCCATGTTGTAGCCGCAAAATGGCAGCATCGCAAACGGATCACGACGTACGACACCAAGCTGGCCTGCTGCTGCAGCAGTCGTTTCTGAACCCATGGTGGCTGCCATGTAGACACCCTCGGCCCAGTCACGCGCCTCGGTGACCAGAGGAACAGTTGTCGAACGACGGCCGCCAAAGATAAAGGCATCAATCACTACGCCTTCAGGATTGTCCCACTCGGGGTCCAGTACGGGATTTTGAGTGGCCGCAACGGTAAAGCGCGAATTAGGATGTGCTGCCTTGATACCTTTTTCTTTGGCAAGCTCAGGCGTCCAGTCGCGTCCTTGCCAGTCGATTGCATGTGCAGGTGGCACTTTCGTCATGCCTTCCCACCACACATCACCCTCGTCGGTGAGTGCAACGTTAGTGAAAATAGTATCCTGGCTCAAGGTCGTCATGCAATTGAAATTGGACGACTTGTTTGTACCTGGGGCCACACCGAAATAACCTGCCTCAGGGTTGATCGCACGCAGATTACCTTTTGCATCAGGCTTGATCCAGGCAATATCATCACCAATCGTGGTGATTTTCCAGCCCTGCTCTGCCATTCCAGCGGGAGGAATCAACATCGCAAAATTGGTTTTGCCACAGGCAGAAGGAAAAGCTGCTGCCACATGATATTTTTTACCCCAGGGTGCCTCGACACCCAGAATCAACATGTGCTCAGCCAGCCAGCCAGGCGATGTCATGCTTGATTCGCTGCGCCCCATATTCGAGGCGATACGCAAAGCAAAACATTTTTTGCCCAGTAGTGCGTTACCACCGTAACCAGAGCCATAAGACCAGATTTCGCGGGTTTCAGGAAAATGAACAATATATTTTGTCGGGTTGCATGGCCAGTCCATGTCAGCCTGACCAGCTGCCAGGGGAGCGCCTACGGAATGCACACAGGGAACAAAGTCACCTGTCTCACCGAGCACATCAAATACTTTACGACCCATGCGTGTCATCAGCTTCATGTTGACGACTACATATGGGGAGTCAGATAGCTCAATACCGATCTGAGCAATCGGTGAACCCAGTGGGCCCATCGAGAAAGGAATAACATACATCGTGCGGCCAGCCATGGCGCCCTCAAAAAGCTCATCGAGCTTGACGCGCATTTCTGCAGGGGCGATCCAGTTATTGGTAGGGCCTGCTGCAGCCTTGTCATGACTGCAGATAAAGGTGCGGTCTTCGACACGCGCGACGTCATCTGGTGACGAACGTGCCAGATAGGAGTTTGGTCGCTTTTCAGGATTGAGTCTGGTCAACATGCCTGTCTGCACCATTTCGGCACACAGTCGATCATATTCTTCGTCTGTGCCATCGCACCAGACGATATTGGCAGGCTTGGCCTGAGCTGCGATCTCTGCAACCCACTTTTTTAAGCCCTCGTGGCGGACATATGCAGGTGCGTTCAATGAAATTGTCATATAAATGCTTCAAAGTGGGGAATGCGGTGTAAATGCGGTAACCCAAAATTCTAGCACCGCTTTGACCTGCGAGCATTTCTTGCAACACTCCACCACCACAGACATGACATTACTCAGAATCCTTTTGCACCGTTGTTGCGCATTCGCATCACGCTAAAAATAGCTTAATTTCAACTTGAAGTTATGTGAGGAGTGAAAGGAGTATATTGATTCAAACTGAAAAAAATAAGCTGGCGTACAAATTCAAAAAATTCGACGTCCAGCATCGCTTGAGGAGACACTGCAATGACCGTGACATTTAAAAAACTTCACTCCACATTTGCCGCTGAAGTCAGTGAAATTGATTTGCGTCATGTGCAAGATGAGCACACCTTGGCTCAACTGCGCGCGGGAATGGCGGAGTTTGGAGTGCTGGTATTTAAAAACCAGCATTTTTCGAATCAGGAGCAGCTTGACTTCGCACAGCGTATGGACGGCGCGTTACACGCAAAGACATCTTCAGCTGTCCTGGCCAAAAACCGGTTTGGCAACGAAGCACTGACGGATATATCCAACGTCGGGCAAGATGGTTCTATTCTTGATGCATCCGACCGCCGCAGAGTCAGTAGCATTAGCAATCGTCTCTGGCATACCGACGCCTCGTTTGAAAATCCGGCAGGCCGTTATTCAATGCTGTATGCACGCAATATTCCTCCTGTGCGCGCTGATACGCAATTTGCTGATATGCGTGCCGCCTATGACGCACTTGATGCAGAAACCAAAGCGACAATTGACAGACTGCATGTCTACCATTCGATCGTGTATTCCCGCCACATCATGGGTTTTGATTTTTCGGCGGAAGAAAGTGCAAAACTGCAGGGTGCCACCCACCCTCTTGTGCGCATCTGTGAGGGTTCACCGCGTAAATCGCTATACCTGGCCTCACACGCCGCTCATATCATCGAATGGCAAATACCCGAAGGTCGCCTGCTGCTCAAGGATCTCATGGAGCATGCCACACAGCCTCAGTTTGTCTGGAGCCACGAGTGGGAGTTAAATGATCTGGTCATTTGGGATAATCGTACGACGATGCATCGCGCCCGCTCTTTTGACGATATCAAGTACAAACGAGAGCTCACTCGCGTCACTACGCTCGACTTGCCGCGCCAGCAAGTTGCCAGCGCAGCCTGAATACTGCTTAAGTCCCCACCCTGAAATTTGACTGCATCTTGCGCAGTAAGGCGATGACGCTTTGCGCAACGATACGCCCGGTTTTAGGGTTTTCGGACGGGATATTTTCCATCGTCATCGTGAACTTTGCTGCATCAGAGTCAACCACGATCGTGTGCGTGTTACGCACAACGGATGGATCCGCCCAAATTTCAAGCAAAGTATTTTCTGGGCCGACACCGGCAAGCGCCAGCGCAACCACCACATTCAAGTTTGCCGGAAAGCCCCTAGCTGCCTCGCGTGCATTCCCAGAAAACACCATCTTGGCCTCTGTCAGCCCATCGATGCTGATATTGTTGTCAACCAGGTGGGGCGCGCCCGCCAGACCATTTGGAGGTTTGCGTGTCACCATGCGAACAGAGTGAATAGTTCCTTCCGCAGCAGCGATCATCGCATCCAGACCAATCAGCGCACCAGTCGGGACATGAATAATTCCACCTTCTGTGCGCGCAAGTTCGATCAGTTCAGGATGAAACAGCAAGGCGCCAACCGACAATACGATCACTTGTTTCTGTGCAGCCAAAAATGGTTTGGCGATCTGGGGCAGCAAAGCCGCAGGCGCGCACTCAATCACAAGATCGGCCACAGGCTCTAAATGATCGATTGGCAGCACCTCGACCGGATGGGCGAGCGTACTGGCGAACTGTTGCGCACGCTCCAGATTCTTGGCTGACACGGCTGTGAGCAACACGCCTGGCACTTTGCCCTGAGCAAGACTGGTCGCAATTGATTTGCCGATTGCACCAAGACCTGCAATGGCGACACGAAGTGGTTTGGTTTGTTTTAGATTGGACATAAAGTCAGTCAGTCAATTTTCATATTAGAGGTTTGAACAATTCCGGCATATTTGGCAATTTCATTCTGAATATGCAGACCGAATACCGCAGGACTCCCGCCTATCACTTCAATCCCCCGGCTGGCAAGATTCTCCCTGATCCGGGGCTCTTGCAATGCCTGATTGATCAGAAGATTCATTTTTTCAATAACCGCTGCAGAGGTCTGGGCAGGTGCAATGATGCCATACCAGGAGTCCGTCTCAAAGGTGGGCAGCCCTTGTTCAGCAATTGTAGGAATATCAGGAGCAAGTGGTGCACGTGTCAGGTAGGTCGTACCGAGGGCTTTGAGTTTGCCCGAACGAATGTGTGAAATGAAGTCTGGCAAATTGCCGAACATCAGATCAATGTTGCCGCCCAGCAGGTCGTTGAGTGCAGGTCCTTGCGCTTTATAAGGCACATGCACCATATCTATACCCGCCATGGCCTTGAGCATCTCGCCAGCAAAATGCGGCGTTGTGCCATTGCCAAACGAGCCATAAGACAGCTTTCCAGGATTGAGTTTTGCGTAAGCAATCAACTCTTGCAATGTGTTGACCGGTAAATCTGCACGCACGGCAAGCACGTTTGCAGTGCGTGCCATCAAGATCACGGGAGTCAGGTCATGCACCGTGTTGTAGGGCAAGCTTTTAACCAGACTCTGGTTCACGGTAAAGCTGTTGGCAACGCCGCCAAAGGTATGCTGATCCGTGGCTTTTGCAACTGCGTCGACCCCGATCACAGTCCCCGCACCCGGTTTATTTTCGACAAAAACAGGGCTGGATAGTAACGTAGCAACTTCTGGAGTAACCAGCCTGACTACAGTGTCAAGCGTACTGGCACCGCCAGGAAATGGAACAATAAAACGAACGGGCTGAATCGGCCACTTCACAGAAGTTTGAGCCAGAACAACGGATGAACTGAGCAGTACAGCAAGACTGCCCAGCATCGCCCTGCAAACCGATCGCCGCATATATTTTTCCAAAAAAGGTCACACTATCAAGGTAAACCAACCGCCCACAAAATAGTTCTCAGTCCTGAATAGATCAGCCCTCCCGTTAACAAGGAGGCACACCCCACCAGCAAGGCCTGCATTTCATTGGCTGGTTTGAGGCGATCAATTAGTATGCGACCGGATAAAGCGGCAACGGCGAGGCCATACAGAATCGAGCCTGCCTGTGTCAGAGAACCGACAGCGAGCGACAAACCCAGCATGAAAATCGCGGTCCCCACCATGAACGCGAGTAACCCGACGATATAACCCATCGCACGAAAAATAGTGATGCCATCTAACTCCCAGTCAGAAGATGTCTCTTCTACACCAATAGAAGGGGTTAGAGGTGTGGAATCTTGAGGTTCTAAATTGTTTTTTTGCATTTGAGGTCTAGAATAACGGTATAGCCCAGCCAGTGGTGCTTATTCACCAATACAAAGGAAATTTTATGTACAAAAAGCTTGCAGTCATCTTATTTGTCGCCATGTTTGGCTTGGCTCAAGCTGCTCCCGTTGCTGCACAATCCACGTCCAGTTCAACACAGCAAACGTCGCCCAAGAAAAGCAGCAGCAAAAAATCAACCAAAAAATCAACCAAAAAGCCTGCAAAATCGAGCAAATCAAAATCCAGCAGCTCAGCCAAAAAGACAACAACAGGCTAAGTTAAGCATTCGCTCTGCCTGATAAGCTACACCAGTATTGGTTAGATTAAGCAAAAAGCCCCAACGTGTCGTCACGTTGGGGCTTTTATGCGTCATAGCATGCTGCGTACGTAATCAGTCCACGCTAATACCAGCCTTTTGGATCAATGCGCCCCAACGATCATAGTCGCGACGAATCTGTCCTGCAAAATCTTCAGGGGTGGTTGGAGAAGCATTCAAGCCCAGTTCGTTGATACGCCGAATCACCACTGGGTCGTTCAGAACAAGATTAATGTCGTGATTGAGCTGAGAAACAATCGCTGGTGGTGTGCCAGCAGGTACAGCCAGACCATACCATTCAGGGATGTCTGCAAGTGCCGGATATCCTGCATCGATTGCTGTCGGTACCCCAGGCAGCACTGCAACCGGGTCTTTACCAAACAGCACAATCGCGCGCAACTTGCCGGACTTGACATGCTGGGCCACAGAAGTCGGGTTAGCCACCATCAAATCAATATTGCCACCCAGCAGATCAATCACCGCCGGACCCGCGCCCTTGTAGGCCACATGCATCATGTCTGAGCCTGTATTGAATTTAAACAGCTCTACTGCAAGTTGGGGGCCTGTGGCACTTGAGCCATAGTTCAATTTACCCGGCCTGCTTTTTGCCAGAGCTTCAAGTTCCTTGAGGTTTGACGCAGGAACCGAAGGATGAGCCACCAGCACAAACGGTTGCTGTGTCATGCGTGCAACCGGCACAATATCCTTGAACGGATCGAAGCCCATTTCCTTATACAAATGGGGATTGACCGTTAAAACACCTTGATGGGCAATCATCATGGTCAGCCCGTCTGGGGGCATTTTGGCAGCGTACGCGGTACCAATATTGCCCTGAGCACCGGCGCGATTTTCAACGATCACCTGCTGATGCCACAGCTCAGTCAGTCGCTCACCAACGATTCGCGAGATTGCATCTGTCCCCCCACCCGGAGGAAAAGCGACAATGATTTTGACAGGTGCACTAGGTTTGAACTCAGCCTGAGCAAAAGCCGTACCAAAGAAGATTGAGCAGGCAATAGCACACGCAGTGACGCGAAGCCAATAGATCATGGTCATTTGTCTCTAAATGAATTGTTATTTTTTAATTTTAAATATCATACATCCTGAATGACCTGATCAGGTAGCGCTGTCAGCCTGCCCTGCCACAAGCCGCATGATTTGACCAACATCGGGATTGTTTTCGAGATCCCAGACAGCGTCAATCAAAGGTTCAGGATCAATTCCTGATTGCCCATAGGCACACAATTTACGCACTTTTTCTTCAATATCCTGATCCGTGAGCGGACGAGTCGTAGCACCGCGCGCCACATCAATCACAATCTCGACTGGCTTCGCATCCCGCATGTGGAGGACCACTTTTGTTGAGTCCACGGAATAAGAAGCATCGTCGACAAAACGGACTTTGCGCCCCAGGGATTGCAAGGCAGGATCACGTACAGCCTGATCACTGAATTCTGCCAGGCCCGCCCGACCACGCATCAGCGCCACAGCAACGGCGTGCTGCGCACTGACCTGAGACTCTCGTCCCGTCAGGACCCCGGGACGGTCTGTCCGCTGGCGCAGCAAAGGATGGCCAGTCAGCTCAATACTTTCAATGCTGGCCAAGCCCTGAGCATGCAGCGCGGGGTCTAAAGATAGTGTCAGGCAGGCTTGAATCACCGGATTCAGTACGACACCGCAAGGGTAAGGCTTGTATGCATTTTGAAGAACTTCCCAACGCTTACCAAGGTCCGAGACGATACTCGCGGTATCAGGCTCATCGGCGGTCACATGTAAAAATCCGCGCAGACCTTCGAGGGGTTTGGCTGGGCCGTCGAAATCTTCTTGCGCCAGTAGTGCGGACAGGATGCCATTGCGCGCAGCGTTGCCCATACTGATACTTTTTGACATCGTCCCCAGCGTCTCAACCAGACCAGAGGCCTGACTCGAAGCATGACCCAATGCCCAGACCAGTTGCTGCTGCGACAGGCCGAGCAGTTTTCCAACCGCAAGCGCAGATCCAAACACTCCACAGGTCGAGGTGATATGCCAACCGCGAGCATAATGTCCCGGCGAGATGGCGTTACCTATTCTGCATTCGGCTTCCATCCCCAGGATCAGGCTAAGCAGGAAGTCGGGACCACTGATCACTTGTGTTTCAGCCAGCGCAAGAATGGGCGGTGCAACCGGTGCCGTGGGGTGAATAATGGTTGGAAAATGCGTGTCGTCAAAATCAAAAACATTGGCACCCATTGTATTGAGTGCAGCTGCATTCAGAATATCCATGCGCTGGCCACGACCAATCACTGTCGCCTGGGATGCGGATGAAAACGTGCCATAGACGCGCGCAGCTTTTTCTATGGTCGGATCAAAACAGGCAGATAAGGCAACAGAGAAAAAATTCAGCAAAGAACGCTTGGCCTCATGCCTGACATGCTGTGGGATAGCATTCCATTCGCAGGTCTGTACAAAGTTTGCCAGCGTTGCAGATACTGCAGCCTGATCTGCAGGCAATTGGATCATCGTCATTTTTATTATTCCGTTCGTTGAACTGCATGCGGCAAGTGGCGGACCGCTGGATACTGACCCGTAAGCGCTGGTGTTACGCGACGACCGCGGATACCACCAGTTGCCTGCCGTAAACCACCTGATCAGAAAGCGCCTGCTCCCACAGTTTGGCAACGCCTGGCGTTTGAGCTTTTTTGAGACGCTTGCGTGCATAAGCCTTGATCACCCAGCCAACCAGTCTCTCGCTGGCGCGTCGTGGCTTGCGTTCATCCACATCAATGACGGTAATTTCCTTAAAACCATTCAGTCCAAGCAGCAACCACAACTGAAACAAACCCAGCGTCAGCCATGGCATGTGCGGCTCGGGGGTATCGTTTTGCGAAAACCAGGAATAGGAACGTGGGAAACCTTGAATGAGATGATTGAGTCTTGCACCGGCATAATTAGGATTGGGAATCGACAGGATAAATTTTCCACCCGGTTTGAGATGCTTGCGCACGCTCTGCAAGAACATTCCCGGATTTTGCAGGTATCCCATTGCTTCACAGCAAATCGCCGCATCGTACTGGCCAAAGCTGTCAGGCACGCCGAGGTTGAAATCGCCTGACTCAAAAAAAGCATAACCCTGCGGGCCGTCAGCATAGAGATCAAAGCCATGAATACACGCCTGGTATGTCAGGCTCTCAGGTACCCAGCCATCGCCACAACAGATATCGAGAATCGTCGCAGGCTGATCGGAGTTGAGTGTTTGCGCGACCGCACGTCGGTGGGCACGCCAGTCACTGGCGTGAAACTCTGGCTTTTTTGTTTCAGGTGCCTTTGTGTGTGCACCAGGTTGAGATGACAGCGTCATATTTGTATGTGTTCAAGTTCTGCCCTGACCTGCGCAAGCGAATCACCGCCTGATGCCAAAGCGTCAAACAAGCACTATACCAATCATTGAGCACGGTGTTAGCATCGGCTCCAATAACTAGAACACTGGAGACATATGATGAACAAGCTAACCGCTTTATTACGTGCCTTATGGCTGAGCTGTCTGCTCGCCCTGGTCGCGGGGTGCTCAACCCCCGCAAAACGCGTTGAGGGTGCGGCAAACGGCCCGTCCTACGCGGTCGATGCGACCTGGCCCAAACCCTTGCCAAATAACTGGATTCTGGGACAGGTTGCAGGCATCGCGACCGACAAAAATGATCATATCTGGATCATCCAGCGCCCAAGAACCCTGACCGAGGATGAGCGCGGAGCCAGCACAACGCCCGCACGTTCAAAATGCTGCGTCGCAGCACCTCCCGTCATGGAGTTCGATCGAGCGGGTCACTTTCTGCGCGGCTGGGGCGGAACAGGGACAGGCTATGACTGGCCCAAAAATGAGCATGGTATTTATGTCGATCCAAAGGGCGACGTATGGGTTGGGGGTAATGACAATACCGACCACATGCTGTTGAAATTCACCGCAGACGGAAAGTTTCTGCTGCAAATCGGCTCGCCCGGAAAAAGTCTGGGGAGCAACGCGACCAACCAGCTAGGTCGTCCAGCACATATGGAACTCGATGCGGCAACCAATGAACTCTTTGTCGCCGATGGCTACCAGAACCGGCGTGTGATCGTGTTTGATGCCACCACAGGTGCTTATAAACGCCATTGGGGTGCCTACGGCAACAAACCTGACGACACAAAAATTCCGGACTACAACACGCAGTCACCACAGTTTGCGAACCCTGTGCATTGCGTACGTCTGATGAAGGATCAGACGGTGATGGTGTGCGATCGTTCGAACAACCGCATCCAGATTTTTACCAAAGACGGCAAGTTTCTGCGCCAGATCGTTTCTGAGCCAGACACGCGCGGCTCAGGCGCCGTCTGGGACCTGGTCGTCAGTGAGGATACCGGTCAGAAATACATACTGGTTGCTGACGGAGGCAATAATGAAGTGCGGATACTGGTGCGCGAAACAGGTGAAAAAATCGGAGCCTTCGGACGTCCCGGACGGCAAGCCGGAGACTTCCATTGGGTACATAACATTGCCATCGATTCACAAGGCAGTATTTACACCTCGGAAGTTGATAATGCCAAGCGCATACAAAAGTTTGACCGGGTGAAATAGCAAAAGATCCGGGCACTGACTCCAAAGCGAACTCTCGCCTCAAGCCAATGCCCGACTACCCTGACCCGCAACCGCTCAGGACGCCAGCGCTTTCATCTCGGCGTACAAATCTGCTTTGCCCTCAAAGCCGATACCAACCAGCTCGGGCAAGGTCACAATACTGTTTTCAACTTTGACACCGTCAGGAAATCCGCCATAAGGCTGGAACAGATCAGGATAGCTTTCATTGCCCCCCAGCCCTAGTCCGGCAGCAATCATCAGTGACATCTGATGACCGCCATGGGGCACACAGCGACTGGGTGACCAGTCGTTTTCCCTTAACATGTCGAGTGTACGCAAGTACTCGACCAGGCCATAACTCAAGGCGCAATCGAACTGCAACCAGTCACGGTCACGTCGCATGCCACCATAACGGATCAGGTTGCGGGCGTCCTGCATGGAAAATAAATTTTCGCCTGTTGCCATGGGATGTTCATAGTGATGGGCTAGCTCAGCCTGCAACGCGAAATCCAGTGGATCACCTGCCTCTTCGTACCAGAACAGATCGTATTGTGACAGCGCACGGGCATACTCCACTGCTGTGTTGGTATCAAAACGGCCGTTGGCATCGACACATAAGCGCTGACCTGGTCCGAGTAATTTCAGGACGGCTTCTATGCGTTTGCAATCTTCGGCAAGTGATGCGCCTCCGATTTTCTTTTTGACAACACTGTAGCCACGATCAAGGTAGCTCTGCATCTCGGTTGTCAGGCCTTCAAGTCCCTGGCCCGGCCAGTAATAGCCACCCGCAGCATAGACAAATACTTTGCGGTTAGGCTTGCCGTCTCCATAGCGCTCAGCAAGCAACTGATAGAGAGGAACACCTTCGATCTTAGCAACGGCATCCCAGATCGCCATATCAATCGTGCCAACAGCGACGGATCGCTCGCCATGGCCACCAGGCTTTTCGTTATTCATCATCGTGGCCCAGATCTTGTGGGGACACAGGATCCCGCGATCGTCGAGCAAGTTCTCTGGCTCGGCCTCGAGCACGCGGGGAATAAAACGCTCGCGCATCAAGGCTCCCTGGCCATAACGACCGTTGGAGTTAAAGCCATACCCAATGACAGGTTTACCATCGCGTATGACATCTGTGACAACAGCCACCAGACTCAAGGTCATTTTAGAAAAATCTATGTACGCATTACGAATATTTGACTTAATCGGGCGCGTTGATTCGCGAATTTCGGTGATTTTCAGAGATTTCTCCTGTAAATTTAAGATAGGCCATCGACCGATTAAGCAACTTGACGGTCAGCCCTGAATATTATCTTGAAACTTGAATACACAGAGAAATTGATCGCAACACAAACGATGCCTCAGCCCGGACAATTAAAAATCGGCATACTGATACTTGCCGCTGGAGAAGGTTTGCGCATGGGCGTGACACCCAAGTGCCTGATCAGACTCAATCAGACGTCCCTGCTTGATCGTCAGCTACAAGCCCAGCATCTGCTCGCACCTGTCCAGACCTGTCTGGTCACAGGTTACTTTCATGAACAGATCGCAGCAGTGATTTCAAACGAACACATACAGATTATTCGAAATCCAGAGCCTGAACGTGGCCAGCAGCATTCGGTGCGCCTGGGACTCGAAGCCATGCAAATCGATCTTGATCTGATCATTATCGTTCTGGCAGACCAGCCGCTATTGGGCACAGACGACTTCATTGAACTCATCGCAGCGTTTGAAAAACGTCCGGCACAGACTCAGATGATGTATCCCGTCGTGGGTAAGCAGCGCGGCAATCCGGTACTGATGTCAGGTCAGGCGGTCCGGACGTTTTTGAACGCATCCTGCGACGTGACTTGCAGGCAATATATTGATACGCATCGCGATCGCGTATACAAGTACCAGACAACCAATGATCATTTTATTGTTGATCTGGATACACCTGCTGACCTGGTCGCGCTGGCCAGACGTACAGGTTATCCGGTCTTAAAGTAGATGCATATTCCTGATCAGCACATACACAACGGTAGCAATGATGATGCTCAACAGAGCGTTCTTGCCCCACCATTGAAAAAGCATGGCAAGTGCGACGGCCAGCAACTCTGGCCATGGCCCCAGCGCATCTTCGCGGGCGGCGCCGACCACTGAATGTACAAGCAAGAGTGCCATGATCGCTAACGGCAAGAACTGCCCCAGACGTTGCACAAGGGGATGTTTGAGGAGCCACTGCGATGCAACAAAAGGGAGCGCACGCAGTCCAAAAGTGACAGCTCCCATCACCAGTACCACGCTGACAACGTAACCGCTGTCGTCAATCATTGACGGCCTTTTCATGCAAGAGGGATCTGGACTGAATCAGCACACTGGCCGAAATACTCAGGGCGATAGAAATCACCAGAGCGTGTTTGGCCGAGAAGAGATATGCAATTGCATATGCGGCAAGCGCCACCCATAACGGCGCTGCATTTTTTTTCGTTCGCCATTGTTCAACGGTGAGCACAGCAAACAGAGCTGCCAGTACAAAATCCAGCCCTGCCCAGGCGAGCTGTGCCTGAGAACCCAGTGCGGCGCCAATGATCGTGCCCAGCACCCACCAGCAATGGTTCAGCACTGCTACCAGGACCATCTGCCGATGACTGGTACTCACAGGCATCGTGGTGAGTACCGAATAGGTTTCGTCAGTCAGGCCGAATATCAGATACGAGCGCATCAGTTTGCCCTGGGGCAATTTGTTGAGCAAAGACAATCCGTAAAAAACATGGCGCAGGTTCAAAATCAGTGTTGCCAGCGCGATGGTGCCCAGGGACAGCCCTGAGGCAACCATTGGAATCATCATATATTGCGCTGCACCAGCATATACAAACAGGCTTGCAAGTACTGCAAGCCAACCTGCTCCACCCGCCTGTACAAACAAAAAGCCAAACACTATTCCAAGTGGGATGTAACCCATCGCGACCGGTGCGGTCAGGCTCAGTGCTGAAAACCCATTACGCAAAATCGCTGTCGTCTGAGCCAAAGCTATCGTCGCCGCCATCAAAATCATCACTGGCATCAGCCAGCGTTGTCCCACCTGTATAAGAGCCCTGATCAGCGGCAGGATCATTCGTGTAGTAATTATTGACCGTAGTTTCATTTACGGTCACTGGCGCAGCTGGATTCGTAGCCGCATGATTGCCGAACCCGCCGCCAAAGCCGCCAGCCGAATTGTGCCCCATCATGTTCTGGATACCCTGAAACAGGAACGAACCGGCGACAACACCAGCGGCAGTTGTCGCGACATTACCCATCATGCTTGAACCCCAGGGAGTGGGTGCGGCAGCAACCGGCGCTGCAGGTGCAGAGGCAGCCTGGATGGGAGTGGGCGGCAACGCTGCGCGCTGAGGTTGCTGAGGTTGCGATCCTGCCTGATAGACCTCGCCAGAAACCCCTTGCGCAGGAACTGCTGCACGACCCCAGGCGTGTGCATCACCCAGAAAACTTGTTTGAGCACCTGATTTATCACGGTCGATCTGCGCCTGCAACGCGGCCACTTTGGCCTGCGTCTGCTGCAGTACGTAATCCAGTTGCATGGCACGTTGCACGAGTAAGTAGCCCGCATGCGGCTGGGCAACGAACGCCTGCGCAATCAACGCGTCTGCATCCGGATCCTTTTGAGCAACCTGGGCTTGAGTCAGTTGCTGTAGAAAAGCATTTAAAGCGTCACGTTCCTGGCTATTCATTTTGGACTTCCTTCAAAACAGCATTGTTGCAAACAACTGATATATGGGGCGAACCATCTGCTTTTCAAGCAGGCTTGGGCAGATTCAAATGTTCGATGTAGATTGTAGTGTGGTCTTGTGGTAATTTGCACTCAATACTCAGCCTGGAATACCCATGATCAAGCTCGACTTTCACCCCACTGGCCGCCATTTTTTGCAAATCCCCGGCCCAAGCCCTGTGCCAGATCGGATTCTGCGTGCGATCAGTTACCCAACCATTGATCATCGTGGCCCGGAGTTTGGTGCCCTGGGCCTGAAAGTGATCGCAGGCATGCAAAAGGTATTTCAGACCCGGCATCCAGTGGTGATCTACCCCGCGTCAGGCACCGGAGCCTGGGAAGCGGCGCTAGTCAATACGCTGAGCCCTGGGGACCACGTACTCATGTATGAAACGGGTCAGTTTGCCGCGCTCTGGAACAAGCTTGCAACACGCATGGGTTTAAAAACAGAAATTCTGACCTATGGAGGCCCGGATGATGTACTGCCGGGTGCTGCCGGATGGCGACGTGGTGTGCAGGCGCACTTGATTCATGATCGTCTCGTTCAGGATACCAGTCACAGCATCAAGGCGGTCTGTGTCGTCCATAACGAAACATCGACCGGCGTGACCTCTGATATATCCGCGGTTCGAAAAGCCATCGACTCGGCCAAACACCCTGCATTGCTAATCGTTGATACGATTTCCGGCTTGGGTAGTGCGGATTACCGCCATGATGAATGGGGCGTTGACGTCTCGATTAGCGGATCGCAAAAAGGCTTGATGCTGCCTCCTGGGCTGAGCTTTAACGCGCTTTCACCGCGCGCAATCGAAGCGTCCAACACAGCCAAGTTGCCGCGGGCGTTTTGGGGCTGGGACGAAATTGTTGAAATGAACAAAGGTGGCTACTGGCCTTACACCTCAAGCACCAACCTGCTTTATGGCCTGTCCGAAGCGCTCGACATGTTTGAAGAAGAAGGCATGGAGCACATTTTTGCTCGTCATCAGCGCTGGGCTGCAGGTGTGCGCACCGCCGTACAGGCCTGGGGCTTGCCGATTCAGTGTGCGGACCCAGCTGTGTATTCACCGATTCTCACAGGAGTGATCACTCCCGAAGGCGTGGATGCAGACGAAATCCGCAAACTGATTCAAAAGCGCTTTGACCTGTCGCTTGGCACCGGCCTTGGCAAACTCAAAGGTCGCATGTTCCGGATCGGCCATCTGGGCGATAGCAACGACCTGACGCTCATGGCGACGCTGGCTGGCGTGGAAATGGGACTCAAGCTCGCAGATGTCAAACTCGCTGGCAGTGGCGTTCAGGCAGCAATGGATTATTTTTCACAGACAGAATGAGCATGACCCGCATGACACCGATTATTCAACCCCTGCGGTTCATGCCGCAGCAATCTGCTGCGGCAACACCACTTGAACGGCTCCTGCACAAAGAGTTGCGAGGCGATGTCCTGTTTGACGCAGCCAGCCGGGGGCGTTATTCCACCGATGCCTCGATCTACCAGATCATGCCCACAGGAGTGGTTGTTCCTCGCGATCAGGCCGATGTACTGCGTGCGCTCGACATTGCAAGGGATCAGAAAGTACCGGTGTTATCGCGTGGTGCTGGCACGAGCCAGTGCGGCCAGACGGTCGGACAAGCGCTTATTATCGACAACAGCAAATGGCTGTGCAATGTGATCGAATTTGATGCCGTGGCACGCACGGTGACGGTCGAACCTGGCATGGTGCTCGACCATCTGAACGCCTGGCTCAAACCCCATGGTTTATGGTTTGCAGTTGATGTATCGACGAGCGCTCAATGCACCATTGGCGGAATGACTGGCAACAATTCCTGTGGCTCGCGTTCAATCGAATATGGCAACATGGTGCACAACGTTGTGTCGGTGGATGCGGTGCTTGCCGATGGCACGCAGGCGCGCTTTGGCTCACTGAACCAACCGGTTGTGGGTACAAGAATGCAAGGCATTCTGCAGGAGCTCAAGCTGATTGCTGAGCGTGAGCGTGGCGAGCTCGCCGAGCGCATTCCAAAAGTTTTGCGTCGTGTGGCCGGTTACAACCTGGATATTTTTGATTGCCAGAACCCCCGCGCCTACACAGACGATGGCGTTGCAAACCTTGCCCATATTCTGGTGGGTTCCGAAGGCACTCTGGCCTACAGCCGCCAGATCACACTACAACTCAGCCCCCTGCCCGTCCATAAAACCCTGGGTGTTGTGAATTTCCAGAGTTTTTATAAAGCAATGGAAACCACACAGCATCTGGTCAAGCTCAAACCCACTGCTGTTGAGTTGGTTGACCGTACGATGATCAACCTCGCCATAGAAAATCCGGCGTTCAGGCCGGTCATCGAAAAAGCACTGGTGGGCGCACCTGCTGCCATTCTGCTGGTCGAGTTTGCCGGCGAGGATCATGCAGCACTGACGGCAAAGCTCGATGAGCTCGACATGCTGTTAAGCGACCTGGGACTGCCAGGCTGTGTCGTCAAGATGCCAGGTGCGGCAGAACAAAAAGCACTGTGGGATGTTCGCAAGGCTGGCCTGAACATCATGATGAGCATGAAAGGCGATGGCAAACCTGTTTCCTTTGTTGAAGACTGCGCAGTCCCGCTTGAGCATCTGGCCGAGTACACCAGCCGTCTGACCGAGATATTTCACCAATACGGCACTGAAGGCACCTGGTACGCACATGCGAGCGTAGGCACACTGCATGTCCGCCCTATTCTGGATATGCGCCGTGATGGCGCGGTCAAAATGCGCGAGATCGCCGAGGCGACCAGTGCGCTCGTGCGCGAATACAAGGGCGCCTTCTCTGGCGAGCACGGAGATGGGTTGTGCCGGGGCGAATGGGTGCAATGGCAATACGGACCGCGCATTCACCAGGCGTTTTCAGAAATCAAGACACTGTTTGATCCCGAGAACCGTTTCAATCCGGACAAAATGATTCATCCGCCCAAAATGGATGACCGCAGCAATTTTCGTTTTGGGCCTGATTATGCCGTACCTGCAATGCAGACTGCGCTTGACTGGTCCGCATGGAACGTCATTCGTGATCCACTGACCGCGGTCGAAACACTGCCCGGTACGGGGCTGGATGCGAGCGGCGGCCTGGCCTCTGCAGTTGAAATGTGCAACAACAACGGACATTGCCGAAAATTTGATGCCGGGACAATGTGCCCCAGTTATCGTGTGACAAAAGACGAACAGCACGTCACGCGGGGACGCGCAAACACCCTGCGCCTGGCGCTATCTGGCCAGATTGGTCATGAGGGTCTGGCGAGTCAGGAAGTCAAAGATGTCATGGATTTGTGTGTCTCATGCAAAGGCTGCAAAAGAGACTGTCCGACAGGCGTTGACATGGCAAAGATGAAAATCGAAGCCCGTGCGGCCTGGACCGCTCGCCATGGTTTACGTCTGCGTGACCGGCTGATTGCTTATATGCCGCATTACGCACCCTGGGCAAGTAAGCTTGGCAAGCTGCTTGGCTCTGCAGAAAACATTCCGTTTCTGGGTAGCTGGGCCAAACGCATGACAGGACTCTCTATTGAAAGATCTCTGCCGACTTTCCGCCGACCTTTTTTAGCCGACTATCAGGCCATGACAACAGCCAGACAGCCCGCAACGGACTCTGCCGCAGATGTGAAAGAGGTCCTACTGTTTGTCGATACATTCAATAATTATCTGGAATCTGAAAACGCCCAGGCTGCTGTCCGGGTGCTCGAGGCAGCAGGCTATACCGTACATTTCAATATCACCCCGGGTGAGCGTCCTTTATGTTGCGGTCGCACGTTCCTGTCAGCAGGTCTGGTTGAACAGGCAAAAAAAGAAGCCCGACGTACCCTCGATGCGCTGATGCCCTTTGTAGAGCGAGGCGTGGCCATTGTCGGACTGGAGCCCTCCTGTCTGCTGACCCTGCGCGACGAGTTTCTACAATACGGGTATGGTGAACAAGGCCGGCAACTCGCCGGTCATGCCTTCCTGTTTGAAGAATTCCTCGTGCGTGAACAGCGTGCTGGTCGTTTGAGCCTGACCTTCAAACCTATTGAGGCCACACACGCAATGCTGCACGGACATTGTCATCAGAAAGCCTTTGATGCACTCACCCCTGTCCAGACCGTCCTGAGCTGGATTCCTGAGCTCAAGGTTTCAACCATCGAGTCCTCGTGCTGCGGCATGGCTGGCAGCTTTGGCTATGAAGCCGAACATTATCAAACCTCGATGGCAATGGCTGAACTCGCTTTGTTGCCTGCAATACGCAAACGCCCGGAGCATGCCGTCGTGGTAGCCGATGGGACAAGCTGTCGACATCAGATCAAGGATGGTGCACAGACTCAAGCCGTTCACACTGCAAGACTCCTTGCACAGGCACTTTAAAATGAACGTGAACAGAGTCAAGGTGCTGGTGACGGCGTGTTTCTTGCTGAGTGCCTCCCCATACGTGCAGGGTCAGTCCGTCAGCCAGCAGATCGTCCTTACCGCGGGCGAGGAACCAGTCGTTTTATTAGCATTCAACGAAAATCTGATCGTTGAAATGCAGAGCAACCCCTCAACAGGATATCGCTGGGATGCTAACCAGCGTTCCCGCGAAAGACGTTGTTACCGACTGACTGAACTGACTGAAATACACGATACTGCAGAGTCCGCCCCGCCGGTGTTGATTGGCGCCCCGATCACTCAGAAATGGTCTGTCTCGCTCGACCCTGACTTTCCATGTCAAAATGACGTACACATCAGCTGGACTTATCATCGTCCGTGGGAACCGAGTTCCAGTCAGGATATGAAAGCCAGCCTCCTGTTGCGTACCCTGAGTCAGTAAATACTGAATCAGCATACGGCCGACCGCCAGCCAGCTGACATCGTCATCGCATAACATTTTATTTTTTAACAGAACCAGACACCCAACATGAAAAAAGCTATCACCACCCTCATCGAGCAACGCATCTCCGCCAATCAGTTTGATCCTTCAAAAACGCTCAGCATTGCAGATATCGAAGAGCTTGTCCGGCTTGCAACACTCTCACCCACAGCATTTAATTTCCAGAACTGGAAATTCATTGCTGTGCACACACCCGAAGCGAAGGAAAAACTCAAAGCAGTTGCCTACGGCCAGCAAAAAATCGCCGATGCTGCAGTGACTTTTATCATCTGTGGAACACTGGAAGCGCATAAAGGACTGGCCAAGGCTCTTCAGCCTTCCATCGATGCAGGAATCATTGATCAGGCGATGTCTGACGCGTGGGTTGGCATGGCGACCGGTGCTCACACCGACAATCCCCAACGTCAGCGCGACGAAGCGATTCGTTCAGCATCCATGGGCGCGATGACCCTCATGCTGGCAGCACAGGGAATGGGTCTGGTCAGTGGCCCGATGATTGGCTTTGATCCCGCCGCAGTGTCCAGGGAGTTCAACCTGACTGCAAATGATATTCCCGCCATGCTGGTCGCTGTCGGCTACGCCGCAGCAGGTAACTGGCCACAAAAGCCTCGTCTGCCCGTGCAGGACATTTTGACGATTGTCTGACACAGACTGGTTAAATGCTTTATAAAGAAAGGCGACTGCATCTAGATGCAGTCGCCTTTCTAATTTTAAAGAACTGGTCAACAACTACTGTCAGACCGGCTTAAAAGAGACAACATGAAGCTCCAACCAATGAAAGATTACGATGCGATGGCACGTGATTTCGCACTCACGGTCCCTCCTGTATTTAACTTTGGGCGCGATGTCATTGATGCCCAGTCTGCTGATCACGACAAACCAGCATTGATCTGGTGCAACGACAGGGGCCAGGAGCGTCTGTTTAACTTTTCAGACATCTCGCGCCTAACCAATCAACTCGCAAATCTGCTAGCACAACAAGGTATCACCAAAGGGGATCGCGTACTGATTCTGCTGCCTCGCATACCTGAATGGCAAATTGCAATGGTTGCCTGCCTGAAAATGGGTGCTATTCCAATACCATGCGTCGAGATGCTGACCACCAAAGATGTTCAGTTTCGACTCAGAGATGCTGGCGTGAAGGCAGCGATCACAACCGTGGCGAACGTCGATAAGTTCGAGGGCCTTCACAGACTGCACGCCCGTATCGTGGTGGGCAAATTACCAGAGGGTTCAACCTCAGGTCAGTGGATTTCCATTCAAGAGGCTGACTTTCAATCTACGAGCTTTAACTGCGTCGAAATGAAAGCCGAAGACCCTGCGTTGCTCTATTACACGTCTGGCTCCTCTGGCAATCCAAAGGGCGTGCTGCACGCGAGTCGGGGCATCTATGCGTGGAGACTGTCTGCTGCCTGGTGGCAAACACTGCAAACCTCTGATATCAAGTGGTGCACCTCAGACACGGGCTGGGCCAAAGCGGGTACAGGGATTTTATTCGGTCCATGGAGCCGAGGCAGTTGCGTACTTTTTTATGATGGCAAGTTTGATGCCAAAGAGCGCTTGCGCTTGCTGGCACATTACAAAGTGACGGTTTTCTGTGCCCCTGCAACCGAGTTTCGTCATCTCGTAAACGTGTCCATGCAGGGCGTTGATCTCTCTGCCTTGCGCTTGAACGTATCAGCGGGTGAATCTGTCAATCCAGAAATTGTGAAGCAATGGTTTGAGCGCTCTGGTGCTCCGCTACTTGACGGCTATGGTCAGACAGAAACCCTGATGACTGTCCTGAACTACCCTTGCATGCCAGTTAAACCCGGATCAATGGGCAAACCCATCCCTGGGACACGTTTCAAGATTTTGTCAGACGACAACCATGTTCTGGGTGCGAACGATATCGGTCACCTGGCCATGGAGCTTCCAAACCCACAGTTTATGCTGGGCTACTGGAACAATCCTCAGCGTACGGCAGAAAACATCCGACGAATCGACGGTGTTGATTTTTGGTTGACAGGTGATTTGTCATACATAGATGAGGATGGCTACGTCTTTTATGCTGGTCGCAATGATGACATCATTAGCTCTGCGGGATACCGGATTGGACCGACCGAAATCGAAAACGTATTGATTGAACATCCCGCCGTCATGGAAAGCGCAGTGGTCGCCAGTCCTGATGCCGAGCGAGGCGAGGTGGTGAAAGCATTTATCATTCTGCAGGCAGGATGCCTGCCCTCTGACGCACTGATTAAGGAATTGCAAGTGTATGTCAGGCAGCACACCGCACCTTACAAATATCCACGAAAAATCGAATTTGTTGATAGTTTGCCCAAGAATCCTTCAGGCAAACTCATGCGACGGGTATTAAAGGATAAGGAGTTTGTAGCACCATCAAACAACTGATCATGTTCAGCTCGCGATCCCGTATATTAGGGATAAAAATTCAAATAAAATATTTGAGGGAGACAAGACATGAATCAGGTGCAGACTAACCTGCAGCCTTTACTTGAAGTCAAAGGCGTAACCCTGCAGTACAAAACGGCTGAACATCTGGTCACCGCAACATATCGTGTGGACTTTAATGTCTATGACTCAGAGCGCTTTGTATTGCTCGGTCCATCGGGCTGTGGCAAATCTTCGCTGTTAAAAGCGGTGGGCGGCTACATGCCACCTGTTGAAGGCACGATTTCACTCAACGGACTCGCAGTCACCAAACCAGGTCCAGATCGCATGATGGTGTTTCAGGAGTTTGACCAACTCTTACCCTGGAAGACAGTCGTTGAAAACGTGATGTTCCCGCTGGTCGCAAGCGGCAAAATGCGCCCGCCTCAAGCCAGGCTTCAGGCGCTGCACTACATTGACAAAGTCAATTTATCAAAATTTGCCGACAACTACCCTCATACCTTGTCCGGTGGCATGAAGCAGCGCGTATCGATCGCCCGGGGGATGGCGATGGAGCCTGCCATTTTGCTCATGGACGAACCCTTTGCCGCACTCGACGCACTCACGCGTCGCAAGATGCAAGACGAGTTGCTCCAGCTCTGGGATGACACGCATTTCACTGTACTGTTTGTGACCCACTCGATTCCCGAAGCGATTCGCATTGGCAGCCGTATTCTGCTCCTCACACCACATCCCGGTCAGGTCAGGGCAGAGCTCAACAGTTTGCCACGTGCAGTGCAAAATACCATCCACCAACAGGCACTGGAAGAAAAAATTAACGACATGCTGTTTGCCGAGAGTCATAGCACGCATGCAGAGGTGTTTCATGGATAACGCATTCCACGATTTGCCGATACGCTCAGAAATCTATCTCGATCCTCAGCCCTACTCCTCCGTAGGCATTGTAGAAAAAAGACTCTCGAACCTGGAGAGGCTGCGCAACAATACATTCTTCAGACGCATTGTGTTGCTCGGTGTACTTGCGAGTATCTGGCAAATCTATGCCGTCACACTTGATAATGGCTTGCTATTCCCTACCTTTACAGACACGATGCAGGCACTCTACACAGGCATCGTATCAGGAGGCCTACTAGAAAAGTCCTGGACATCCATCAGCGTGCTGCTGGTCGGCTATGCCTGTGGCATCGTCCTGGCAACATTGCTGACAATCTTTGCAATCACCACACGTGTCGGTAACGATATTCTTGAAACGCTCACTTCCATGTTCAATCCGCTGCCGGCGATTGCCTTGCTGCCTTTGGCACTAATCTGGTTCGGCCTGGGGCAAGGCAGTCTGATTTTTGTACTGATTCATTCCGTACTCTGGGCCGTTGCGCTCAATACGCACTCAGGCTTTATGTCGGTTTCGCTCACGATGCGCATGGTGGGACGCAACTATGGCCTGACCGGCTTTGGGTATGTGTTGCGCATCCTCATTCCCGCAGCCTTTCCAAGTATTCTGGCCGGTTTGAAAATTGGCTGGGCCTTTGCGTGGCGCACCCTGATCGCTGCCGAACTCGTGTTCGGCGCCAGTTCAGGTTCGGGTGGTCTGGGATGGTTTATTTACCAGAATAAAAATCAACTTGAAATTCCCAGCGTCTTCGCCGGGTTGTTCATGGTGATTTTTATTGGATTGATTGTCGAAAACTTTATTTTCAAAGTGATCGAACGGGTGACCATCCGCAAATGGGGCATGCAGACCTGATTAATTCCCGCCCGAAACGTCACTCCCCTTAAAGAACAGTTCGTCAATCGAAGCGGGCTTGTTCTTGAGGGAACCAATCTCATTCATGAAACTGGCATATTTCATCACGTGCTCTGGCGTAATCGTGTACTTGGTGGTGGGGTCGTTCAGAATCGCAATCATATCCTCAGCGGAGCCAGCATTTGCCCCTCCCCCCATGGATTCAAGCAATACCTTCACAGCTCCGGGTTTGTCTTTCATGATCAACTCCTGAGCCTCTTTAAGCGCAGCTACAAAAGCGCCATAAACTTTAGGATTCTGATCGTGAAATTTTTGCGTTGTTGAAATCATCGTGAACGTCGTCGAGCCACCCATCACATCGTCTGTATTCATAATCGTGCGCACGCCTGGAGATTTCAACTCACGCTGATCCAGAGGAGCAGATGCAAAATGACCCGTGATGCTTGCACCCGAGAGTAACGCAGCGGCTGCATCGGAGTGATTCATCGTGACAGTAAAGGGATCAAACTTAAAAGCCTGCTCCTTGCCATACTTTTGTACAGCATACATCTGCATCACAATCGAGGGAATTGAAGATTTGACCGAAGTCACGGCAATCTTGTCACCCGCTTTGAGATCATCGATGGTTTTGAGATGCTCTGCACGCGTGTTCAGGCGCATCGGCATCGAGCTCATTGAAGCAACACCTTTGACATTGGCATTACCCTTTGTCTTGTCCCACAAAATCAGAAATGAAGGCGGACCCGCAGAAATAAAATCTGCAGAGCCTGAGAGCAAGGCATCAATCATGCCCGATGGACCACCGATATTGGACCAGTTCACCTTGACGGTTACACCTGCCTGCTGGGCGTGTTTTTCGATGAGCTGCCCAGACTTCATGATGTACAGGGGTAAAAAACCAAAACCACCCGCACCAAGCGGAACTTTAACCTCGCTGACCTCGGCCGTGACCGAACTTGCACACACGGATAAGAATGCCCCAAGGACAATGGCTGTCATTTTATTTTTCATGTTGTCTCCCGATATATTTTTTATGAATTGATTCTACTACCCGCCATCTGTTCACTCATGCAAGCCACTGCAGTATGGTCGGCATCCGGCCCCAGCAGGTTCGAAGCGCCCGCCCAGAGATCGCGACATAACTGGGAAAACGGCGTCGTGACCCCAAGTTGATGCGCAAGATCGGTCGCATTGTTTAAATCCTTCAACATCATATGGATCGGAAAACCTGAATCAAATTTACGCGACAGGACATACTGGCTGAATTTTTTTTGTGTACTGTTGTTCATCCCCGTAGAAGTATTGAATACTTCCAGCATTTTTTCAGGATCCAGCCCAAACCTCGACCCAATCAACAGCGCCTCTATGCCGATTAAATAGCCTCCACAGGATACAAGATTGTTTAATGCTTTCATCGCATCACCGCTGCCTACTGGCCCTGCTCGCGTCACAGTACCCATTGCGCTCAAGACACCAAGTACACCTCCCACCTGAGCATCGTCACCGCCCACCATAATTGTCAGGTCCCCAGCCTGAGCCCGGGCAACGGCACCAGAAACTGGCGCATCAAAAAATACAATATCCTGCTGTGCCAGTTGCCTGCTGATTTCAATCGTGAGCGCTGGCACGCCAGAGGTCATATCAATCACGACCGCACCCGGCTTGAGCTGTTGCGCAAGCTTTATCTGCCCAAACAGCACGTCTTGAACGACGGCGCTATTTGGCAGAATCATGACGACAACATCGGTTTCTCGATCAAAGTCGCACAATTCAAAAATTGCCCGACCGCCATGCTGACGGGTAAAACCAGACACTCTTTCTCTTGAAATATCAAAAGCGCTGACATCAAAACCTACCCGCACAAGACAGCCTGCCATCGGCGCACCCATCGCGCCCAAACCAATAAAGAGTACTTTCAGCATTGAAACCTCACAAACTCTCATAATTCTCTAAAAACAAATTGATATGAAACATAAAAAATTATGTAAATTTATATATAAATCAATATATTAAACAATTATTTGAATTTTAATTCTAGATTTTTATCCAAGGAAGATCTCTGTGTGAGATACCTCTTATCAAGCATACTTGACGTTATAGTTCAGGAAATCAAATTCCCCCCATCAAGGACCGATATGTTTCGCGCATTATTGATATTGCCTCTGGCAATCCTGACACTTTTAGCAGGCTGCACATCAACAGGATCATCGAGTTTCAGAGATATGTCATCGGCATATCGCGACGTACTAGAGTCCTACGCCAATGACAATATGCTGATCAATATTGTCCGTTCGTCAAAAAACATGCCGGTCAGCTTTCTTGATATGCCCTCAGTCGTCGGGACTGGCAACGTGAGCGCCAATGCTGGATTGGTTGCGAACGTTTATGGGAATACACCTAATTCACTGGGAGGCTTTTTTGCCCCCTATAACGCCCCGTTCACTTCATCGTACACACCAAGCGTTAGCATGAGTGTGAACAGTGGATTTAATTTCACCCAATCCTCGCTCGACAACTCTTCGTTCATGAAGGCTTTTCTGAGTGATATCCAGCCAGAAATCATCAGCAATCTCACAAACAACCAGATCGGCCCAAAATCAATTCTTTACTCACTCGTCATTGACTCAATCGAGTTACGTGACAGGAACAATGTTATTGTTTCAAAGTTCTTCAATAATCCCTACCTGCCAAATTATCAGTTATTTCAAAAAGCACTCTATACCCTGATCGAAGCAGGCTTGAGTACAGAAACAGTCATGCAGCAGCAAGTCATGTCTGCCCCCATGGATGCAGAGACGCTCAATAAAAATATGCAGGCTCTGGTTGCTGCATTTGCACAGCCAGGCACACAGATCGTTCCAATCAAAAATAAAAATGGTACCAATGCTTTTCAGCTGGTACGCATGATGCCCGCAACGCGCATGTGCCTGATCAGACAAGATGGTCTCAAAGTACTGGGTCAAAACTTTGAACAATCAGCCTACTGCAACACCACGACCACTGGAGTAGAAAAATCCACTAGCCCGGCAGTGGCTTCGGCTGCAGCGATTGTCAACAGCAAGATCAGCGATAGCAAATTGGTCATTAAATTGCGCTCCACGCGTAATGTATTTGATTTCCTGGGTTCTCTTGTTGACTTACAGACCAAAGCAGATCCCGTGATTATTACCGTCATGAACTCTGATGATATCGAGCGCAATCCTGCACTGATTGATGCAAACGAACCAAGAACGCCTCTATTTATCATCGAAAAAAATAAAAGAGACAGGAATGCACTTGCTTCTATCAGTTATCACGGCGACAACTATACAATTCCCTCACAAAACAACGGCTATTCCAACCAAGTGCTCGTGCTGCTCTCTCAATTGCTCACGTTGAATAAAGTTCCGGGTTCAATTCCTCCTTCACCTTCCGTATTGATCAAATAATTGCAAGCTCAACTTAACCAGCCATCAAAATGGATCGTACCCGTTGCCCCCAGGCCGACGAGTACAGTTCGTTTATTTTGCTTTCCTTACGCGGGTGCAGGCGCCTCGGCCTATCGTTCCTGGTCCAAACTTTTACCCGCGCATATTGAAGCCTTCGCACTTCAGGCACCCGGGCGCGAGACGCGCTTTGTCGAACCTCTCATTGAAAGCTTCGAAGATCTGGTCACGCAGGCGACTGCTGCCATCGTGCCTCTAGCTGGCGAGAAGCCCTTTGCAATGTTTGGGCATAGTCTGGGAGCAGCGGTTGCCTACGAAACAGCACGCCGCCTGGAACGCGAGGGGCTAAGACCTCAGAAGCTGATCGTATCTGGCCGCAACTGCCCAGGTGTAGCATCCAGACGGCCACACATCTCACATCTCTCTGATGCGGAGTTTGTGCAGCATATGAAAAGCTACAAAGGAACACCCGATGCGGTGCTTGAAAACAAAGATTTGATTGAATTGCTATTGCCAATGATTCGGGCTGATTTTGCGTTGGCGGAAGAATATCAGCCACTCAAGGGTGCGCTGCTGGACTGCCCAATCATTGCGATTGGCTCACGCCAGGATGAGTGGCTGGATGCACAGACACTTGCACAGTGGGGTGATCTGACGAACTCGACCTACCAGTCTCATTGGTTTGAGGGCGATCATTTTTATCTAAACAAGTACACCGCTGATCTCGTCAGCTATATTTCACAACAGCTTGCTAACTTTTAAGCCGTGAGGGAGCGCGCTCCAATGAAAATACAGGGCGCTTGCGATCACCAAAAAAGAGCAGTCCAATAAATACAGGTACCGGAGTCAGTAGCGCAGAAACAAGCAGCGAACCCCAGAACCCGAGTCGACTGAATCGCCCAAAGTAGGCAACAGCGAGACAGAGGAATAAATAAATCAAGCCTGTATAAATCACCATACTGTGTTCCCTTTCAAGCGCCGCCAAAAATAACCATGCCAGCGTGCATGAAAAGTACTCACTCACACGGCTCATAAACCATTAAAATATTACCATTAAGAACGTCTCCCCCTTTTAAGCAGGGTACCCACTCAATGCTCTTTAAATTACGCACCCTTTATATTCAATCTTCAGTCGTCTTGCTGAGTACATTTGGCATGTATTGTGCACTGGCACAGGTGCCACCCACATCTGTGCCAATTCCGCATACTGCAGAACATTACAGTGCTCAGGTTCCCCCTGCATTACGCAGCTCCAGCAGTTTGGGCAAGTACGATTACGGCAGTAAATACGCAGTCTCGTGCGTTATATATATTCTTGAAAGACACTACATTGATGTCGTGATTACCGCCCTTTCGACATACAAGGTGAATGAGTGTGACGTAGAGGAGTTTGAGAGCACAACCTCAGCCTCGATCAGAGCGCAACTCACGACCTATAGCAATATTGCCTTTATTTTTCCAAAAGGCGCAGAGTTTCAAATGATGGACCTCAACAAAAGTACCTTGCAAAATCCGTACTTATCTGTCGGGAATCTTTTTTTCACACCCATCTCTAAATCAGAGCTAGGATTAAGTGACGTCATTTTCAATTTCAAAAGCTGGTACAACTGGCGCATACGCAAAATCGCGTACACACCAATACACACTCGCGAAAACATCAATTACACCTGGCTGCCAGATAGCGAAATCTTTCTGCTGACAGATCTGGAAGGCAAACATTATGCATTAACGCACTTCAGTCCTAAAGTGCCTATTGCAGACGTGGCTGGGGTAGCTGTGACACTGAAGCGATTCATGGATGCCGTCTCGATTCCAAAAGGTTGGAAAATTGAACGATATCA
>CANCOC010000011.1 GCA_947379755.1 Alcaligenaceae bacterium
AAATGGCTACGCAGATGTGGTCGAAAGTGATTATGAAAAGTTTCGTACCGCCTGCCGCAATGGCACGCTGAAAGCTCAGACTGATTCAGATTTTAAGGCAGACCTGTCGATTTGATCGTATCGCACGCGGCACGGACCCGTCACTCGCGCGCAAAATGATCAGGCAGAACGGATTCATTATTAAGTGAGATGAAAACAGCTGATAACGAACCTGACTCTGAACAGACCACTTGTGATCAAACGGGATTACCAGGTCGTTTCCTCAAGATAGCAAATCTCTACTGGAGCTCAGAGCAGCGCTGGCGCTTTAGAGGAGCGCTGGCGTTGCTGGTCTCACTGCTACTCGTTCAGACAATATCCAGCGTTTTGTTTAACCATGAAACAGGAGAATTCATCTCCGCTCTGGCTGCAAAGGAGCATGAGCGATTCTGGTCCTCAATATCACGATATGGGATGATCCTGATCGCATCCGTACCCATCTACAGTTTGTACTACTTTGTTCGCGATACGCTTGGACTGAATTGGCGGAGCTGGTTAACTGATTATTTCATGACGCGGTATTTAAGCCAGCGCTCGTACTATTTAATCAATGCAATGAAAGACATCGACAATCCTGATCAACGGATTGCTGATGATATCAATGCCTTTACGATGCAATCACTTTTTTTTTCCTTGATTTTTCTAGGCGCTCTGATCCAGATGGTCGCCTTTTCAGCAGTACTGTGGTCGATCTCTCACGGGCTGGTGTATTTCCTTGTCTGTTATGCCATTTTATGCACCTGGTTGACCGTTTTTTTATTTGGTAAACCACTGATCAATTTGAATTTCCTGCAATTGCAACGCGAAGCAGATTTTCGTTTTGGTCTCGTACATGTGCGTGAGCAGGCTGAAGGCATTGCATTCTACAGCGGTGAACAAATTGAAAAAAATACTCTCAAGGAGTTATTTTCAAGGATATATAGTAATTTTAAAAACGTCTTGCGACTGCAATTTAAACTCAATCTTTTCCAATATGCTCACAGTTTTCTGACAGTCATCATCCCTGTAGTCATCATTGCAAATGATGTGCTGCAAGGAGATCTGGAAGTTGGACGTGCTGTTCAGGCGACGGGTGCCTTCGCATCCATACTCATTGCACTCACAGTCATTGTTGACCATTTTGAAGGCCTTAGTCGTTTTTCTGCCGGAGTTGAACGCCTGTATGCCTTTTTGGTCGTTCTTGAGCGCCAGGCGACTGCATCCACTTATGCCGGTACAGGAGAACATATCGACGTCATCACACAAACCGACGCAGATATTACTTTCAAGCACTTGACAGTACTCACGCCAAACAAGGATCGCGTATTGCTTAAAGGACTCAATTTGTCAGTCAACCCTGCAAAGGGACTCATGATCACAGGGGCAAGCGGTACGGGCAAAAGTTCTTTACTGCGTGTCACTGCAGGGTTATGGTCCGCGGGTGCGGGCGAAGTGATCCGGCCAAAAGCATCAGATATGCTGTTCCTTCCCCAGCAACCCTACCTGCCTGCAGGGAATCTTCGGTCGCAGCTCCTCTACCCGCAGACTGATCAAAACATAACCGACGATGAGATTTTTTATTATTTGGACCAAGTCAATCTGGCAACATTACCTCAGCGCGTGGGGGGGCTAAATGTGGTACTCGACTGGAGCAAGATTCTCTCTGTTGGCGAGCAACAAAGACTATCCTTTGCAAGGGCACTGCTGTCCAAGCCACGCTATCTACTACTCGATGAAGCCACCAGTGCGCTGGATGCCTTGAATGAAGAGCGCCTCTATACTCAACTCATCGAACGCGCGATCACACCAATCAGTGTGAGCCATCACGCCTCACTCATTATGTTCCATTACGAAGTGCTTGAAATGAAAGGCAATGGAACCTGGGGTGTGTATGCCGCCTCGGACTATCGAATGACATAACGAATTTATACAAACCACTTATTCAGAGAGTGCGTCTGCCTTTTCAGCCAGCTGCAACCGAATCATATTCAAGGCTGACTTCATGGAGTACAAGCGATTGATATCGTCTGAGGATATGGCAATCTGGCGCGAGTCAATATTGATCTCATTGAGCCGATTGATGAGTTTTTGTAACTCCTCAATACTTTGGACAGACTCACCTTGCAACTCAATGTTGAGAATTTCTTCGTATGCATCTGAAATCAACATCGCAGCACGGGTGTGCCGATAACTCGGAAAGAGTTTGAACATCGGATAAATGACTGCCAGAGAACCGATCAGAAGAATCCAGACACGGTCTAGATAACTGCTCAGCCAGAGGGGTAACACATCGATCAAGGCTGGCGCACCCTTATCGTAATAGTGATTGGCAATCGGGCTCAGGGGAATATTATGATCGACGTAAGCGGGAAAAAAATCCGGTTTTGCAAAGAATTGATCTACTTCATTACTGATCTTTTCGGCACCTAACAAAAAAATGTACTGTATAGCCGGGTGCATATCTTTTTCTACAAGCAACGTCACTGTTGATGCCAGCATATTGACATCGTACTCAGGGCGAAGATCTTTTAAATCCAGAGCACCTTTGGGGATCGTGACGACATCCAGATAAGGGAGTTTTTTAACAAGTGCCTGAGCATAGTTAAAATTAAAGACATGTATATCATCGTGGGCCAGAAGCTTCTGGACGTTAGGTCCATTGAAACCATCCAGCATGAATACTGCGTCAATTTCCCCGTCGATCAGCTGTTGAACAGCCTCCCTGTTCGGAAGTTTAAGGAAGTTAGACGTCCGATCAAGAGAAATATTACTTAATGCGAGAATTTTATCGAGCAGGATGATGGTGCCGCTGCCATCCGGTCCGATTGCAACACGCCTGTCGCCAAAACTCGCGAGCGATCCGTGCACGCCTGGAGGATCGCCTTTGTAAAAAAGCCACAAGGGAACATACTCAATGCTCCCTAGGGAATTCAAATTTGGATATTTATCCTTTTCGGGAATTCCACCAACCATTAACGCGGCATTGATAGGGACAGACGTGTCTGCAAGACCTTTCAGACTGTGGGCCGATCCTGAAGTATTGACCAGATGCAGTCGGATTTTTTCTTGAGCAAAAATAGGAACAAACTTCTGACCCAGCATTTCAAAGGCTGAGCCCTCCTGACCCACGGCCAGATATACATCTTTCGGGGGGAGCGGCCGGGTAAAGGACAGCAGCAAAACCAGGCCAGCGATCACGATCATCATCCACGGCCATTCACTCTTGAGAAACCCCGACCAGGCCTGGAACTCCTGAAGCAGTGAGTCTCGCGTATGCAGAATCAGCGAAGGATTTTGTTTTGATCTGAATTTATTCATTGGTTAGATGCGCTCTATTCTCGCTGGAAAGCCTTGCCTCACGACACCTCCTGACACCCAGTCAATCCAGACATTACTCGCACCTTGACGTGTTTCATCTGCAAAGCCCAGATCATTCATACTCACACCAGCAGCAAGAGCAGTATCATGCGCCATTGCCTGGCCGTCAATATAATGGACTCTTGCACCCAGTTCAGTATGACCGTAACCGTGCTCAATCGCAATTCCACCCCGAACCACGCCATTACGGACCATTGCCACGCCCTTGACTGAACCTCCGGGTGTTGTAATTCGCACTGAATCACCACTTTTAATCCCCATATCCTTTGCATCCTCACGATTGACTGAGACAGGGTTATGCGGGTGTACCTGGCGCAGACGACTCACAGCAATTGACATTGAACTCATCAGATTTGACTTATAAGAAGTCAGTAAAAATGGATACTTTCTTTCGTCGTAACGTTCACGCATTGCCTGACCGCTGGCCAGACGTGTTGGATACCATGTCGGACAACCACTGAAGCGCTCACCAGTCATGGAGTGCCGAATGCTGGAAATTTCTTCACTCCACAACTGCAGAGGCTTGATATGTGCAGCGCGGACATGATCCTGTTCCCAGGCAGCATCGAGATTTTCAAATCTGCCACCACGTGTGAGCACCATCGCAACCTGGCGCCACTCTTCGGGCTTGAGCTTTTCCTGAAGTAACGGTGCGTAGCGCTGCATCCCGGTCACTGCCAGATCATCATCGCTCGCCTCTCCTACTGCCTTACCACCGGCAAAAGCAATATTTGCAATTCCTCGCAAATAAAAGTCCTCTGCAGTATTGAGATCATACTTTTTACCTTCTTTATCCGATATCACGCCTTGACCGAAACCTGGCATGTTCAGGCGCTTAGCCACCGCAATCAGAAAGGACTCCAGGTTGACCGGCTCGCCAGTAGACGTTTTGGCTAACGCAGGCTGAACAGCCGGACACCGGACGGTTGAAGACTTGGCCACCACGTCTGCCCAGGGTGCACCAATGCCCCAGCTTTCGTAGGTGACAGTATCGGGAACAATATAATCTGCCAGAGCACTGGTTTCATTGATAAACGGATTCACGGCTATTGCTAGCGGCAATACCTTTGGATCGCGCAATTGAGCATAAGCAAGATTCTTGAAGCCAGCCAGGGAATACACCGGATTGCTCATGTGATTGATCCAGATCTTTACCGGATAGGGGTAGCCTGCCAGTCCGGAAGATAACATCTCACTGCTTAACGCATCGACAGCTGGATACCAGGGCGCACGTGCAGGATAAGGCGATTGTCCGGACTCTTTTTTGCGACGGAATTCACTTGTTTTTTCGTAAGGAAAACGATGTCGGGAAAGTGCCACACCTTTGGGCTGAACCTTACCGGCAAATGTCGCGAAGTTATAACGTGGGCCGGGGCCAAACGGGCCAAATGGTCCCGCATCCAGCACCAGACCTCCGGAGACATTCAGGTTTCCAACCAGCGTATTGAGCATCGCAATCGCATATGCCGTATAAAACCCCGAGCCATTCATTGTTCCGCCGTGTGCATCAGCAACGGCATGCTTGCCATAACTAGTGAATTCGCGCGCTATGGTTTCAATTTCACTTTTGGAAATTCCGCAAAGTACAGCATACTCATCGAGACTCTTGGCATTCGCCTCTGCACGCAACATGGTGAGTGCTGTGCCTACACGCACTGGCGTATCCCCGAACGCCGGAATGCTCACCGTGCGTTCGACAAACAAATCGGCGGGTGTAGCGACGGTATGCGCCGTTAGTGTTCCATCAGCCAGTTGCACCACATATACATCAGGCGTCTTTTCATCACCTGCTTTAGCCCAGCCCATATCCGTTCCACGCAGACAAGTACCAAACCTGGAATGTTGAGGATCAGCAATGACCAGATGTGTGGCATTGGTCCACGACACCTCGCCAGCTGCACGCATAGCGATTGGCCCGGGTTGTGACAGGGCAACGGAATCGTAGCGTTCATTTTCAAGAATCCAGCGAATCAGCCCCATCGCCAAAGCGAGATCTGTCGCTGGTTTGACTGCAACCCAGCGGTTGCCAGTTCCGGCAGCAAAACTCGAAGAGGTGGGGAGGACGGGGGATACAACGATGTACTTGAATGTGTTTTCAGGCCTGGTACGCGCTTGAGCGAGTTCGCGCCCCTGCCTTTGAAAAGGATTGCCTGATTGAGCGGGTGCCGCACCAATGAACAAACCGAATTGTGCCCGGGTCCAGTCAGGTTTGCCGTGCGGCTGACCAAACAGGTCTCCGAGTGCAACGCCGGCTCCGACTCGAAAAGTCTGTCCGCAATAGGAGCCGTGATTGGCAACGTTAATCGTTCCAAAGGACTGCTGGGCAAAACGATTGATGAGCGGTGTTCGCCCTTCATTTGCAGCATCCGTGACCAGCAACTGATTAACCCGCGCACCATATTCAGGATTTTCAGGATCAATCAGTGTTTTGCTGTCGTAAATGGCACGCAAACCATCAACATGGCCTTCACCAAAGAGATCTCCACCTTCACAGACCTCTTGCACCAGCTGTTCAAAGGAAATGGAAATCCACTTGCCCTCACCTCGCGCACCCACCCTTTTCAGTGGTTGCAGTACACGATACGGACTGGTTTGCTGTTCAAGCATCGCTGACCCGCGTGCGCAAGATGTTGCACGGCCTTCCAGTCCACTTTCTCCACCTAGTTTGGCGTATACCTCTCGTACAGGCATGTCCATTGGCGCGGGCTGCGTCGTGGCGAGTGGATGATAAGGATTTCCAGCGATACGCAAAATCCGATTCGATGCCGTATCAACCCGCACACGCACACCGCACTGCGTCCAGCATCCCAGACAGCTTGAAGGGCTGACCGTCTGACCGGGCTGCGTCGACAGCACGCCGGTCACGGGATCAATCCGAAATTCTGGGGTCAGAGAATTGCCACGTGTAGCATGTGCCGTTGACGCACCAGCCGAGCCAGTCACAAGGCCCTTGACAGCTTTAACAACCGTTTCACCATATCCTGCCGCGAAAGCTGCCAGACCGCCTGCTACGGCGCCGCCTTGAACAATCAACTTGCGCCGTCTGGTATTCGTCTCACTTTGTGGTGCTGAGGCGTCTTTCTCGTGATTTTTGCTCATGAAGCTTCAATCCTATTTACCAAATGACTCAGGCTAACGATGCAAGATGCATGGTCCGGCCTGGATAGCGTTCTATCAAAAATATTGCACTTGCCAGCAGTGCGCAGCACAGTCCAAGCACACCCAACATACCCAGCAATCCATCACTGCCTAAAGGCATCTGGTAAATGTACAGACCTGCACCGTATTTGGGCACACCTTGCACTGACATGAAAATGATCCAGCGAAAAATCCAGCCAGCCGCCATCATGACCAGAGAGACTATGAGTGAATAACCAGGTCTTCTTAAAAACCTTGCTTGCCGCAGCACCAGACCAAACATCACCACACCAGCCAATACAGAACCAAACAGGCTGAGTCGCCATACGGGAAAAAGATCATACAAACGTAATGCAGCCCTGAACGAGGAGTCGTCACCGAGCACACCGCTCACACCCCAGGCCAACGCACTGATCACCAGCATTACGACTGCGGTCAGGCTCAGGCGTCTCATCAGCCTATCCGGCATGGCATTTAAACCACCAGGCAGCCAGCGTGTCACCAGTAACATTGCACCAACCGTGCCAAGCCAGCCTGTCAAGACAAAATTGATCGGCAAAAAGATCGTGTTCCAAAGTGGTCGCGCGCGCACAGCCATGACTTCTGATCCTGTATAAACAAGGATAGAGACGGCCGATAAGGCCATCAGCACTGCGAGCCAGCGTAGCAAGACCGTACGACCAAGCCACCAGACCAGACAAAAACTCAGTACGAGCAGTATAAAAACCGGTAATAAATATGCGCCAATCGACATCCATGACCACGGAGTAAAGTAAGCGTAAAAGTGCCAGAATCTCCCTGGCTGATGCAGATCTGCAAGCAAGGACACCGGCGCGCAGATCGCACTGATTGCCAGAACTGTGATGCCAGCGGGCATCAGTCGGTCACCTGAAGAGTATGGCTTTGCAAACAAAGCAAATCCGGCAACAGTGAGCGCAGCTGTTGCCGCGATACCGATCAGAAAGAAATATTGGACCGCCCAGGGCAGCCACGCAGCCTCATAGGCCGGAGTCAGTAGCTCAATAATTTGCACGAATATGGCCTTTTAAAACTATGTATTTAGTGCGAAGCAATCAGACGCACACCAGCCTGACCATCGATTCCATTAACAAAGCTCTCAGGCAAGCCGATGTAATAGACGTGAGGTGAGGTCCCCATGCCTGGCTTGAGAACCTTGATCTGGTCTTTGTTTGACATGATCAGCCTGGATATCGTGCTGTCGGCATCATTGAGATCCCCGATCACACGCGCTCCACCCACGCAGCTTTCAACACAAGCAGGCAGTAGCCCCACAGCAAGCCGGTGTTCACAAAACGTACATTTATCGGCTGTTTGAGTTTCGTGATTCATAAAACGCGCATCATAAGGACAGGCCTGTACGCAGTAACCACAGCCTACACATCGTTCGTTATCTACCAGAACGATTCCATCCGTGCGCTGAAAGGTCGCCTGCACCGGACAGACTGGAACACAAGGCGGGTTATCACAATGATTGCAAAGTCGGGGCAAACTCACCATCGCAGCCGGCGCCAGACTGTCTTTGAGATCAACCTCGTATTGCAGGACCGTCGTTCGGAATTGCCCGACAGGTGGAAGGTTTTCCATGGAGCAGCTGACCGTGCAGGCCTGACATCCTATGCATTTGCGCATATCCACGAGCATGCCGTAGCGTTTGCCCTCGACACCCGGGCGCCGGGGTGGTTGTGTCCCGATCGCCGCATGCACCGGAGTGATTGGTATGACCGTCGCGCAAGCGCTCAGACCCAGAAGTCCCTTGAGAAAACCTCGTTTGCCAGCTGTCAGGGGCTTACCTGAGTCCAATATTTCAGCCATCACTTACTCCATATTGACTACACCATATGGTTATTAATTTATAACTATTAGTCATATACAAACTTGATATGTATCAATACATATGGATTCGCCAGTATGTGCCGGGCTATTGACCAGTCGCCTGATAAAAACAGGAACACCATCGTGATGAACGATGTCATCTCAGAACTGTTGTTAGGCGCAGGCTTTGGTTTTGTGTTTGAGCGAGCGATTAGTGGCTGCAATGGCGGACACATTGCGGCAGGGTGTTTGAAATATCGGTTTCATTTAGTTGAAGTACTCATTTGCTTATGAAGAGGAAGAGGGAAAAGTACTTCAACTCAGAATGAGAGGGGAATACTAAATATTCTGTTATTTGCGGGTTATATTGAATCAACAGATAAATTTAACTTGGCCTGGTGTACAGAAAAATTGCTAACTGTATACAAAAAGAGCGTGAAAAAACCTTCAAGCTTGATTTTTACCGCGTCACACCATCAAACAGGCGCCACGAATTGAATATCAAACAAGTACTTCTCGCCACCTCACTCATCGCGACAATTAACCTCGCCCAGGCCGTCACCCTCCCTGGCCCTGTTGTCTCTTCGGAGTGGTTGGCAAACAACAAATCAGAAGTACAGATCATCGAAGTTGCAAGCAATATTGACTCTTTTATGAGTCAGCCTGAGAACCCTCGAACACCTGACCAGAGGATTGTGGTTGATTTTGGAGGACATATAGAAGAATCTTCCCTGATGGACTTCTCCAAGGTCCGCGCTGAACGGCTGATTGAGGGAAAGAAAGTTAAATACCTGATTCCTGAACAGGCCGACTTTGAAAAAATCGCCCAATTAGCAGGCGTCAATTCGGATAAGCCCATCGTGCTGGTTCCATTCGGACTCGACAGTAGCGATCTTGATGAGGCATTACGCATTCTCTGGCAATTTAAGGTGTACGGCGAAAAAAACATTGCCATACTTGACGGAGGTCTCACCGGCTGGTTAACGGAAGGTCGTGACGTCACGGCAATGAATGCCAACAAGAAAAGAGGAAATTGGATCATTCAAGGCTATCGCAAAGACCTGGTCGCGACCTCAGACGACGTCGCCTATGCATCCAGGACAAGCAAGACGCAGTTGATCGACGCGCGATCTCATGCTCAGTATGCTGGCCAGACCAAGCTTGATTTCGTCAACGGATATGGTCATATCAAAGGAGCGAAAAACTTTACTCCGGAATTGATGACCCGTTCTACAAATGGAGCGCTGTATTTCTTGAATAAAACAACCTACCAAGCCCGTCTCTCACAAAATGGGATAGAGCCAAACTCACCGTCCATTAGCTATTGCAACACGGGACGTTATGCTGCAGGGCCCTGGTTTATCGTGTCGGAGATTATCGGCAATCCATCCGTGAAGCTTTACGACGGCTCCCTTAATCTCTGGACCATCGAGGATCGTCCTCTAGTCATTACCGAACTGTAAAATCCGCCGCGTGTTCGGACCGGTCAACAAGCCAGAATAAATGATCGGCAGTTATTCTAAGCTACGTCCTCAGCGACGGGAATTTTATGAAAAACGACAATTAAATCGAGTAGCTTTTCACCCAGCAGATTGACATGATTACGCATCGCCTAGGCTGCACCCTCCTCGTCGCCAGATAACAAATAACGCAACACGTGTGCATGCTCAGTTAATGTTGCGCTTCTTCTGCTCGGTCTTCGAGTGACCAGCTTGCGATAACTGCAAACAGACCGATTCTCTGGTGGACGGAAACAGCAGGTAGTTTGTGTTATCAGGGCCAGACAATGGGCTTTAAATTTCTGCAGGATCCTGTCTTGCGTCCTTGCCTGAACGAATCAAAACGTGTGGCCTGTATGTAAAGTAGACAAGTCCTACCAATAAAATCATCAACGCTGCAGCCAGGACGAATGCATGATAGATGCCAAGATTGACCTGTTCAGGAAATGTCTGCCCGATATCGCTGACGTCCATGCCAAAAACTGTATCAAACACGCTGATGCCAAACATGCTTCCTATATTTAGCAATAAAGGAACGAATGCTGCTGCCTCGGTACTTTGATTATCAGGCACGTTCGTCATGACAAAGCGGTTATTAGGCGCGTAAAACATCCCTGTCGACAAACCAAAGATCACTAAAAAAAATAGAGCAGGCCAAAGCGCACTGACCCACAACAAGCTGGCAAATATCAAACAAACCAACACTCCAAGCAGGCCTGCTGCAAGCACCAGTATGCGAGAACCGATCTGATCAGCAGCCCTGCCCGCCCAGGCAGCGGTCGGTGCAAGGACAATCGGATAGATCAAAAGCACATAACTGCTCATCAGAGGATTGAGTCCAGCACTCAGGTCAAGATAAAAGGGAAACAGAAAACGAATACCTGCCACGGTTGCCGAAAAAATAAATAAAACACTCAAACCGACCATAAAACCCGGTGTGCGGAGGAGCTCGATAGAACTATGTGCATACTGAAAATACCGCACACGAATCATCATTGTCATCAGAGCAATCATCGCCAAGAACAGACCGGACAGAATGGGATAAGAGTCCCAACCCAGTTCAGTCCCCAGACTCAGCGAAAAAATCAAACTCACCAGCAACAATACAAACAATAAGGTTCCTGAGTAAGCTTTTTTGACCGGAATATAAGTCTCAGAGGAAGATACGGCATCATCGGGCAAAATAGACCAGGCGAAGCAGAACAGTCCGACCAGAACAGGCATGCTGGCAATAAAAATCCAGTGCCAACTGATGAAATACGACAAAATGCCACCAAGAGGTAGTCCTGCCACCATGCCAATGCCTGCCCCCATGGACAACAAACCATAACCCCACCCTCTTTTTTCATGGCTGATCCATGCCGGAATCATGGCGTAGCCGATCGACACGATCACGCCTGAACCAGCGCCCTGAATCAAACGGCTACCAAGGAGGAACCAGAGGTTAAAAGACAAGCTACTCAATAAGGTTCCGATGCAGGCCAGCGCACATCCAACTAAAAATGTTCTTGTCAGGCCATACCGTTCACCAAAGCTTGATGCAGGGAAAAATGAAACGGTTGCAGCAAGTAAGTATGCAATCACAACGAGGGAAATATAACTGGGTGTGGTCGAAAGGTCTTTGGCAATGACGGGTAAGGAGACATTTACGATAAATGCTTCAAACTGAAAAGCAAATGCGGCCAAAGCAACGCATAGCACAATTTTTTTTTGATTTTCAGGTGCTAAATTCAAGGTTCAAATCCACGTCAGGACAAGTCTGTAATAATCAAAATATTTGCATACGCATGCTACATCATCGACAGTACCATGCACAATGTCCGACTCAATTGAAAATGAACTGAATGAATTTCTATCACTTGCTTCCGAAAGATACACTTCACTATCCCGGCCCAAAACCTGGATACTACTTTCTAGTACTGGTTACCGTACTCACAACGGCAAGAAGCCTGATACATATGTTTTTGGCGGATGGTGGTGCACACTCTATTGCTGGGATCGTGTTTCGTGTGGACAACAGTCAAAATATCATCGCAATATTTGGACAATGGGGTGCCAGTCAACTCATGCTATCCCTGCTCTACTGGATTACCGTTCTCTATTACCGTGGGTTAGTGTCGCTGATGCTATCGCTGTTTGTCGTTGAACAAATACTCAGAATTTTCGTGGGGCAACTCAAACCAATGGATCTTGCTGCCCCCCCTCCTGGTGCTTACGGGAGTTACCTCATGCTTGCGCTAGCGCTTATTTTTTTAGCCATTTCATTAAAGAAAAAATAAAAGCTTCACTGCGCTGCCGTTCCAATGAGGATCAGGCCTTATCTGGAGCGCTGATTGTAAAACCCCCGACCGCGCATCCAGTCGCATGAATCCTGGGGAGGAGAGAGCAAACGAACACCTCGGTCCTCAGCCCGCTCAATCATGTCCGCACGATGAAACTGCTGAATATTGATACATTCATCATAGGTGCTGGCAATCAGGATTCTGTCCCGGTATATCACCCTCTCCTGAGGCGACATCAGTGACCAGCCCGTGACATGACTCGCATCAAACTGGATGCGCCTTCCCTGCGTAACATTATGTTCCAACCCCAGACCGAATCCTATCTGGGACAAGGTCAGTACTGCAATAGCAGAAATAGCCAGAACGATGGCTACAAAAATTGACAAGATTTTCATTTTGCTCACGGCGCATACGGCTCACAATTCAAATTTAATGCTCAGCACGCTTCGTCATTGTCTGCGTATGTCCGAAACAATTCCATATGCCTAAAGATATATCACTGCCAGTGACCGCCCCACTTCTCAGCCTTCATTGCAGCCCCTAACAGCTTTCAGTATCAGTTCATACTGATCATTAGATCAAGTGACTTCAGCCTCGACAGATACGACAATGCAACACCATTAGTCGTTTTGAACACCTGATGCAATGACTCTCAAATCCATCCAAAAAATTAAAATCTGGAGAATATGGATTTGTCTGTTAATGACCGGCTGCTCGTATACGTCTGACTATCAGCAACCGTTAATGCCTGTCCCCAAAAATTATCCGGCTGATACGGTCAGTCAGATCAACAGCCAGGATTCAGGCTCAAATTCCTATGTGTGGGAAGACTATTTTATTGATGAGCAACTTAAAAGACTGCTTCAGAAAGCACTGGAGCACAACCGGGACCATCCGGCAGAAATCGTCAGCAAAAGTGGCGCGCCAGACCTCGAGCAGGCATTCATGCATTACATCCGCCAGGCCATCAAAGAAAATGTAACGCTGAAAACAGTTGAAAGTATCAGAGTTCCTGAATCCCTGAGTGGTGTGATTCGACGAGATCAGCACACAACCTCACTTCAGACTGGATTTAGTCTCAGAAGGTTGCTGTGTTATTCACACAGGGAGTATCTGGAATTGCAGCAAGACCCCTTACGGGCCGCTCTGGCACTAGTGGGAAGTTTGATTCTTATGTTGATCATGGGTTACGGGATCAACATGGATGTTCAAGATCTGACGTATGCAGTGCTTGATCGTGATCAGACAATCGTGAGTCAGAACTATACGCTTAACCTGAGCGGCTCAAGATACTTCGTCGAACGTCCATCTATCGGTAGCCATGAAGAACTCGACAGACGGATGAAAAATGGCGAGCTTGCCCTGGCGCTTGAGATACCTCCTGGATTTGGCAGGGACATTCTACGAGGAAAGAACGTCGAAATCGGCGCCTGGGTAGATGGCTCAATGCCACAGCGCGCCGAAACAGTTCAGGGTTATGTCCAGGGGATGCATCGCAGCTGGCTGGTCAATTATGTAAATGAAAAAAATGGTCATGCCCAGGACGAAGGGCCAGCTGACATTGCAATTCGGTTTCGCTACAACCCTGAGGTCAAAAGTTTGCCTGCAATGGTCCCTGCAGTGATACCCATGCTATTACTCATGATTCCTGCGATGTTGACTGCACTGTCGGTCGTGCGAGAGAAAGAATTGGGATCAATTGTGAACCTGTATGTCACACCGGTCACGCGCAGCGAGTTTTTACTTGGAAAGCAATTACCTTATGTTGTGCTTGGCATGCTGAATTTTTTCATGATGTTTCTGTTTGCGCTGACGGTATTTAATGTCCCAATGAAAGGAAGCTTTGTGACCTTGAGCTTTGCTTCACTGATTTTTGTCATGTTTTCTACCAGCCTTGGACTGCTTGCCTCTACATTTACACACAGTCAGATTGCAGCCATATTTATCACCATCATTGGCACCATCCTCCCTTCGGTCCAATTCTCGGGTCTGCTGAACCCCGTCTCTTCACTCGAGGGTGCAGGCCGGTTGATTGGAGAAGTATTTCCAGCAACTTACATGTTCGTGATCAGCAGAGGAACCTTCAGCAAAGCCCTTGGGTTATTTGATCTGCAATCACCCATCTTATCAATTGTTCTGGCCGTCCCTGTCGTCATGGTGCTATCCATCATTCTGCTAAAAAAACAGGAAAGCTAACCATGCATCACCTCAAGAATATATTTCGGCTGGGGATCAAAGAACTATGGAGCCTTGCGCGCGACCCTACCATGATGGTGCTCATCGTATATAGCTTTACGTTTGCCATCTACTCGGCAGCCACAACGATGCCTGAAACTCTGCATCATGCACCGATTGCAATCTTTGATGAGGATCATTCTCAGCTTTCCTCAAGAATCATTTCGAGCTTTTATCCTCCTGACTTTATTGCTCACCAGATTAACTCCTTCAAGGATCTTGATGAGGGTATGGATTCCGGGGCATATACATTTTCCTTAACGATCCCTCCATCATTTGAGCGAGATGTAGCATCCAATAGGAAGCCAACTCTTCAGCTGAATATTGATGCCACGCGAATGAGTCAGGCATTTGCCGGTAGTCAAAGTATTCAACAGATTGTTATGTCAGAAATCGAAACGTTTGTCAGAAAGTTTCGTACAAATGCAACGCTGCCTATAGATCTGGTGATACGTATTCGATTCAATCCGAGTCTGAATCAAGTCTGGTTCGGATCGATCATGGAGATCATTAACCAGATCACGATACTTTCAATCATCCTTGCAGGTGCGGCACTTATACGCGAACGAGAACATGGCACTGTTGAGCATTTACTGGTAATGCCCGTCACACCGATAGAAATCATGCTGACCAAGATCTGGCCAACAGTGCTGATCGTCCTGACCGTCACTGCGTTATCTTTGAATTTCATCATCCAGGGCCTGCTGCAGGTTCCTATCGGGGGATCCATCTTGCTCTTTATGACGTGTGTCGCATTGCATCTTTTCGCGACAACTTCGATGGGCATATTCATGGCAACAGTCAGTCGCAGCATGCCTCAGTTTGGATTGCTACTCATCCTGACCATTATGCCTCTGGAAATGCTATCCGGTGGGTTCACGCCGCGCGAGAGCATGCCTGCACTTGCACAGACACTCATGCTTGCTGCGCCAACAACGCACTTTACCTCTGCCGCGCAGGCGATTCTTTATCGCGGCGCGGGTATAGACATCATCTGGCCACAGTTTGCAAAGATTCTTGTAATTGGTGGCATCTTCTTTTTATTAGCAATGACGAGATTTCGCAGAGTATTGAGCCAGATGGTATGAGATCTAACTTTCACTTCGATGCAAGGAGTCACATAATGGATTTGCACAATAAACGATCACTCATTCCAGCGCTTGATCCCAGTGCGCTGGATCAAAAGCTTCACGCGGCGATTGCACAGTCAGGATGCTCCATCTCCTTTATTGCTTTATGGCTGACGTATCTTGACTGGGCAGGACATTTATCCCTGTCTCCCGGCAAGCGACTCAATCTCGTCAGACTGGGTTTAGAACAGGCACAACAGTTCAACGAATATTGTTGCAGCCTGATTTCTAACTCGCCAGACTGCGTGATGACAGAATGCATTGCACCAGCTACTCAGGACAGACGATTCAGAGATCCAGACTGGCATCGCTGGCCTTTCAATTTTTATCATCAATCCTTTCTGCTCTCCCAGGAGTGGTGGGCAGCAGCAACGCACGGAATATCAGGTGTATCAAGGCATCACGAAGAAGTCGTGTCGTTTGTTGCCCGGCAGCTACTTGATACAATTTCACCCGGCAATTATTTACTGACCAATCCAGTTGCTTTACGCAAAACCATGGCAACAGGTGGTGAAAATCTGCGTCAGGGCATGATTAATTTTATGGAGGATATCAGGAGATACAACACAGATGCGTCCATTCCTGGAACTGAGAACTTTGTCGTTGGCCGCGACGTAGCCATCACGCCCGGAAAAGTTGTCTATCGCAATGCGCTGATTGAACTGATCCAATACACACACACCACAGAAAAGGTTCATCCTGAACCCATCCTGATTGTTCCAGCGTGGATTATGAAGTATTACATCCTGGACCTCTCACCTGACAACTCCCTGATTCGTTATCTTGTGAATCAGGGCCACACTGTCTTTTGCATATCATGGAAGAATCCAGGTGAGCAGGACAGGAATCTGAGTATGGATGATTATCTGCACCAGGGAATATATCAGGCCATCGCTGTAATCAACTCAATTATTCCACACACACGCATTCACGCTACGGGATATTGCATAGGGGGGACACTGCTCGCAATAGCTGCTGCAGCAATGGCACGGGACAATGACGATCGTCTGGCCTCAATCACCCTATTTGCTGCACAAACTGACTTTAGTGAACCAGGAGAGCTTGCACTATTTATCGATGAAAGCGAAGTCAGTCTGCTCGAAGCGCAAATGCAGGAGACAGGATTCCTAAGTGCGGGGCAGATGGCTGGTGCGTTCCAGATTCTAAGGTCTAACGATCTATTCTGGTCTCGACTCGTGGAAGAGTATCTGATGGGAGAGCGCGCGCGAATGAATGATCTGATGGCCTGGAATGCTGACGCAACAAGAATGCCTGCACGCATGCATGGAGAATATCTGAGAAAACTTTTTCTCAACAACGATTTGAGCAGCGGAAAATATACCGTAACAGAAAAACCTGTTTCTCTATCAGACATCACGATTCCAATCTTCTGTGTCGCAACGGATGCTGACCACGTAGCCCCCTGGAAGTCTGTCTATAAGCTGCACTATCTGACTTCAACAGAAATTACATTTTTACTGGCCAATGGCGGACATAATGCTGGAATTATCAGTGAGCCTGGCCATCCAGGCAGGCATTATCAAGTATTAACCCATCATATATCCGACAAACATCTTGCCCCTGATGTGTGGCAACAATCCGTCCCTGAATGCGAGGGATCGTGGTGGATGCGCTGGAACCATTGGCTCGACCAACGCTCTGGCTCACCAGTCAAACCGCCCAACCAAGGTGTACCCGAGACGCAGTACCAAGTCCTGTGCGACGCCCCAGGAACATATGTTTTGGAAAAATAAACGATATTGTCATAGACAGGTCAACGCATCACGTCAAGGTAGTTTTCAGGTATTGACACGAAAAGCCAGCCACAAGTACCTTTGATCTGAACATCTGGCACAAACAGCCCATCCGTAAAGTGGCGCTCGAGGAGAAGAAACATGAGTCAAAGAGAAGTTGTCATCTGCAATCCTGTCAGAACAGCCATAGGGACCTATGGGGGCAGCCTGAAAGATGTGTCTGCCGCTGAACTCGCAGCGACCACGATCAGAGAGGTCATCAAGCGCTCAGGTCTGTCAGCAGACAGGGTTCAGACTCTTATTCTTGGACAGGTTATACAGGCTGCAGGCAAGATGAATCCGGCACGCCAGGCTGGCATTTCAGGAGGGCTCGCAATAGAGGTACCAGCCATGACAGTCAATCGAGTGTGCGGATCTGGCGCACAAGGTATCGTCAGCGCAGCGCAAGAAATTTGGTCCGGCATGATTGACTGCGCCATTGCAGGCGGAATGGAAAATATGGATCGTGCCCCCTATCTGATGACACAGGGGCGCTGGGGTGCCCGCATGGGAGATGTCACTTTATTTGACAGCATGTTGTTTGATGGTCTCAATGACGCGTTTAGTGGCAAGCACTCCGGCTGGCACACTGAAGATCTCGTGACCCAATGCGGTATCTCCCGAGAAGATCAGGATGGCTGGGCACTTCGCTCTCAACAGCGCTTTGCACAGGCCCAGGCTGCAGGGAAATTTGAACAGGAAATTGCAGCAGTAGAGATCACAGGACGCAAAGGGTCGACGATTTTCAGAAAGGATGAACACAACCGGCCAGAAACGACCGCTGAATCTCTCGCAAAACTCAAACCAGCTTTTCGTAAAGAAGGCACCATTACCGCAGGAAGCGCTCCGGGTTTGAACACAGGCGCCTCAACAATGATCGTTGCAGAAAGACAGTGGGCAGAAAATAATGGACTCAAACCTATGGCGCGACTTGTATCCTACGGAATTGGAGCGGTAGAACCTGGGATGTTCGGTTTAGGCCCAGTACCCGCAGTCAAACAAGCACTGATACGTGCGGGATGGATCGTCGCACAGTTAGATCGAGTCGAAATAAATGAAGCCTTTGCTGCGATCACACTTGCTTGCTTGCGGCAACTTGGCTTGAAAGAAAGTATGGTCAACGTCGAGGGTGGCGCGATTGCGCATGGCCATCCGATTGGTGCCAGCGGAGCTGTATTAACTACGCGAATTTTGCACTCTATGCAACGCGATGGACTCAAGCGTGGCATTGTTACGCTGTGCATCGGTGGCGGCCAGGGTATAGCATTAGCACTTGAAACTTTATGAGAAATTATCATGGATAAGTCTTCACATCATTTTAGTGAACTCTTTGCGCAGCTTGGACTGCCTGCTGATGCCCCCGGCATCGCAAAATTTCTAATTGAACATGCGCCGCTGGCGGGCAACATCAAGTTGCCCGATGCAAAATTCTGGTCACCCGCGCAGGCAGCATTCTTGCGCGAAGCATTACTAGAAGACTCAGACTGGGCTGAGCTGGTTGATCAGCTCAGTGAGGCACTTCGGGACCCGGAGAGGCACTGATGCTGACGGTCACGCCAACTCCCCTCAATCGACATGGTGGCCAGGCAATCCATACTAAGAAAAAAATGAGTTCGTGCAAAATGACGATTACTATGCCACAATGAACTTCTGTTAACGAAAGTTAAACGAAGTTAATCGCAGTACATGCGTTGTCACTTTAAGTGACAACCGCTTCAGATGTATAAGCCCTCATAAGCGGGGGTGACCTACCCGTGATCCACACAGTCAATGGCAATCTTTTGCCTATGGATCGGGTTCCTCTCGACAGTCGCCACGCATCCACCACTTTGCCTCAGCAGGCAATGATGCATTTTTTCGCATATTCAATATTGATTGATGCGATGGACGGCTCACCTTTGAATTTTTAACAAAGGAAACTGCACGCATGCTGATTGCAACTGATCTGGATGGAACATTTCTCGCTGGAGACCCGAGTAAGCGACGCGATCTATACCAGTGGCTCAAACTCGAAACACACATTCAGCTGATATACGTCACAGGCCGCGGTATGCCGCTGGTACTGCCTCTGCTTGAGGATGCCGGGATTCCTCAACCTGACTTCATTATCTGTGATGTCGGGGCAACTATCGCAGATGCCAGAGGCGATCTGATTCCAGATTTAATGACAGAAATCGACATCAAATGGCCTGGCGAAGATGCTGTATTGCAGGCACTGGAAGGCTTGCCATCATTGCAGCGCCAGGAACAACCACAAGCAAGGCGTTGCTCGTTTTATTGTGACTCAGAGTTCACGACAAACAGCGTGAAGGATCGCCTCGCTGCGCTTGAGTGTGACGTGTTGTTTTCGGCCGGCCGATACCTTGATGTATTGCCTAAAAACGTCAACAAAGGCAGCTCTCTGAACCGGCTGATTCGCCATCTCAACATCAATGCAGCTGATGTACTGGTTGCGGGAGATACATTGAATGATCTTTCAATGTATCGACACGGATTTAATGGCGTTTGTGTCGGGGGATCAGAAATTGAACTACTCGATGCAACACGAAAAATACCAAAAGTTCTGCATGCCGCCGGAATGGGTTGCGAGGGTATTTCAGAAGCGATCTCGCATTTCTACAAAAGGAGTTTGACTACATGAAGTTACCTCTGATAGAAGACATCCCAACAGTTTTGCAGCATGGCTCAGGCAGGATGATGATTGCATGTGATCTCGACGAAGTATTTTTATTAGGTCAACCTCAGGAAAGACTCCGTCTGTCTCAGCTCATATCACGTCTGCCAGAGATCGAACTAGTTTTCATGACAGACCGCGGCCAGGAATCCGTCCTGCCATTGCTCGACGATCCAACGCTGCCGATTCCGAGTTATCTCATATGTGACTCAGGCGCAACGGTCATAGATGCACAAAATTTACCTATGGTTGCCATACAGTCATCCATCGAAACCTGCTGGCCAGGCGAGCATGTTGTGAATGAAGCCCTGGCAAACATTTCAGGGCTCATGCGACGAGAAGTTCCACAACGTAATCGCTGCGCCTACCTGTACGAGCCGGATGTTCTCACACCAGAACTCATCGAACTGATTAAGGAGTTGGGCTGTAGTTATAAATTGCGCCAGAATCGATTTCTGGACGTTTTACCTAAAGGGGTCAGTAAAAGCCGATCACTCGCAATGCTGGTCAAACATGTCGGTATCGAGCCAGAGTCAGTCCTGTTTGCGACAAACTCCCTCACCCAGACATCGCGTATCAACCTAGGTCTTTCCATTAAAGTCGTCGTGACGAACAATGAAAACCTCACCCTCTTAAGCTCACCCGGTCAGGAATCAGGCATTCTCCATGCATCCAAAAACGGGTGTGGTGCGATCCTTGAGGCAATGTCATATTTTGGTTTTCTGGGTGAAAAAGCGCAGCGGTCACTGATCAACAGCGCGCAGATCGAAGGCAGTGCAAATCTGGTCATGGTCTATCATCGTCTGCCATACGAAGAAAGTCTGCAAAACGGAAAAGTAATTCGTCGACGACCCAAGTCCCCAAATGGCATCATTCCGACTTTACTCAGTTTTTTTCGCGGTGGGATTGAGGGTTCCTGGGTTGCTTGGGCGATTCACGATAACCAAGATGAACCGTTTGATGTGCACACGGCCGTTGATACCGCGAACTTTCCAAATCTGACAGCGGCTCGCGTCCCGCTGACAACTGAACAAGTCGATATTTTTTATAAGCGCTTTTCAAAAGAAGCCTTCTGGCCTGTACTGCATACCTTTTGGGAGCGCGCAAGTTTCAACGAAGAACATTGGGAAGTATTTTTGCAGGTCAACCACGCATTCGCGCAGGCAAGTGCACGTGAAGCGGCTCATGGTGCAACCGTATGGCTGCATGACTACAACCTCTGGATGGTGCCCGCCTATTTGCGCGCACTGAGGCCAGACCTGCATATTGCTTTTTTTCATCATACCCACTTCCCTTCAAGCGACATTTTCAATGTCCTCCCCTGGCGTCGCCAGATCATCGCCAGTTTGCTTCAGTGCGATTACATCGGATTTCATATTCCGCGACAGGTCGAAAACTTTGTAGATGTCGTGCGTGGCATGGCACCGGTGGAAGTCATGGAAGTCGTCTCATGCGCACCGCGTTTTCAGACCTACGGATGCGCTGTCGGGATAGACAAAATGAATACTGTGATCCGTGTAAATGACCGGATCCTTGGTCTGGGCGCACATCCTGTTGGACTGGATATGGAACGCATCAGTCGGGCAACCACATCAGCAGCCTACCGTGAAACCAAGGCCTCGCTCGACGAGCAATACGAAGGCATTCAGATCATTCTGTCTGTAGAACGACTGGATTACACAAAAGGGATTCTGGAAAAGCTCCTGGCCTACGAATCACTGCTGGAAAAGAATCCGGAACTGCACGGCAAGATCAAACTCATTTCAATATGTGTACCTGCAGCAAGAGAAATGAATATCTATGATGACCTGCTCACCCAGATCGAACAGGTTGCGGGGCGCATTAACGGACGATTCTCAAGAGTAGGTTGGCTACCACTCAATTTCTTTTTTAGAAGCTATGCCTTCGAAGAAGTGACCGCATTCTATGCCAAGGCTTCGATCATGTGGATCACGCCTTTGTGTGATGGCTTAAATCTGGTTGGACTCGAATACGCAGCAACGCAAGGCATGACGGGAGGAAACGGCGTTCTGGTGCTGTCAGAATTTACAGGGGCCTCTGCCGTATTAAAGGACGCACTGCTGACTAATCCCAACGATCCAAGGGATCTTCAGGAAAAAATCCTGCAAGCACTCGTCATGAGCCCTCAGGAAGCAGCATCACGCATGCATAATATGAACGAAACAGTCAAATTTTATAACTTGCAGAAATGGGGTGTTGATTTTCTTGAGGCTGTAGATCACATCGGAGACCTACAGGCACAACATGCTGTACTGGCAACATCATGAAAGAATTCTTCATGACATATTGGCAGGATGTCTTACCGTATCTGGGACAATCCCTGCTCATTGCGGTGCGAATGTTTTTAATTGTGGTGGTCTCGTGGCAATTGGTACGTCTCATACACCTTGCTATAAACCGGCTTCGCTTACGTCTCACAAAGAAATTCAAGGATGCCGAAGCCGTCAAGCGTGTCGAAACACTCGGACGCGTGCTGCGCTATGTGATCACAGTCGTCGTATCGCTCTGGGCAGGCATGCTACTCCTGTCCGAAATAGGTGTATCACTTGCGCCGGTTTTGGGTGCAGCGGGGGTGGTAGGGCTGGCAGTTGGATTTGGTGCACAAAGTCTAGTTAAAGATTATTTCACCGGATTTTTTCTCTTGTTAGAAGATCAGGTTCGGCAAGGCGATGTCGTAAAAATTGACGGTCACACGGGTCTGGTCGAATCCGTCACCTTGCGCTACGTCCGCTTACGTGATTATTTTGGAGACGTATATTTCATCCCCAACAGCCAGATTGCAAGTGTCGTAAACATGACGCGAGGCTTCAGTTATGCCGTCATGGATGCTCGCGTCAGCTATCGGGAAAATATCGACAAAGTCATTGAGGTGATGCATGATGTTTCCAGATCATTACGCAAAAACCCTGAATTCAGCAAACATATTCTCGATGATCTGGAAATGGCAGGGGTCAATGAACTGGCAGACTCAGTCGTATTCGTGCGGGCGCGACTTAAATGCGTCGCCATTGAAAAGTGGAGTATTCAACGTGAGTTTCTGAAATGTCTGAAAGTTGCGTTTGACAGAGAGAAAATCGAAGTCCCCTTCCCGCACATGACACTCGTGACAGATCCATCAAACCCTAGGTTGTGACTTTCTGCAACTGGACCATTTTCATTGCAGAAGCAATCAGCGCCGAAACCTCTGTCATACTGCTTGGCACAATCAAAGTGGTAGTAGCATCGGCCGCAACGCGACTGTAAGCCTCAACTGCTTTTTCAGCGACTTTCAACTGCACAGCCTGATCACCGCCTGGCTGATTGATAGCCACAGCAATACGCGCGATCGCTGTGGCGGTTGCTTCGGCCACTGCAGTAATCGAGGCGGCCTCACCTGCAGCCTTGTTGATGACAGCCTGCTTTTCACCTTCTGAGCGAGCGATAAAGGCCTCTCGCTCTCCTGTCGCGATATTAATCTGCTCCTGGCGACGCCCCTCTGAGGCGGCAATCAAGGCGCGTTTGCCACGTTCGGCCGTAATTTGAGCCTGCATCGCCACCAGGATTTCCTGTGGTGGTGTCAGATCCTTGATCTCATAGCGCAGCACCTTGACACCCCAGGTAATAGCAGCTTCATCAATGGCAGCTACAACCTGCGAGTTGATCACAACACGCTCTTCAAACGTCTTATCAAGTTCAAGCTTGCCAATCACGCTACGCAGGGAGGTTTGCGCCAGCTGACTCACAGCCATGATGTAATTTGAAGATCCATAACTCGCCCGTACAGGATCTGTCACTTGAAAATAAATAATGCCATCGACCTGCAGCTGGGTATTGTCTTTGGTAATACAAACCTGACTGGCAATATCGAGTGGAATTTCTTTCAGGCTATGTTTGTATGCCACGCGATCAACAAAAGGAATCAAAAACTTAAGACCGGGTGTCAGCGTGACGGAGTACTTCCCTAATCTTTCAACGATCCAGGCATTCTGTTGAGGAACGATCTTGATGGAACGGATGATAAATATCGCTGCAATCACCGCGATAACAATTGTGATTTCCATAGGTATTCCTTGATTCAGATTAACTGCGTTCAAATCGGAGTAACAATCAGACGATTGCCTTTAATTTCAACGATTCGATGAAGACCTGGCAACTTTGGCTTTCCCTGCTGCAAAGCAACATCCCAGAAAGTGCCACGATAGGAAACACGCGCGGAGCCCGTGTCGGACCAGACATCAACGTTGAGCACCTCGCCTGTATCGAGGTGGTCGATGGTCTGAACCTTTGTGCTGGCAGAACGCGGGTGACGGATCTGCCAAAATCGCCAGCCCAGCATCAGGCCAACTCCGGTCACCGCGGCACTAATTAGCTGTGCGGGTAATGGCCAGCCAAGCCCTGCGGTGATCGCACCAAACATCATGCCAATGGCGATCAGCAACAAGTAAAAGGTGCCTGTCAGCAATTCAGCGGCAACTGTTATTCCCGCTAATATCCACCAGAGTGTCGTGATGTCCATATCGCTCCTTTTATCAAAAGATACAAAGGCACCATGTATAGACTAAACCTCTGCTATCACCGCTGCTGCAATCAGCGCGGTCATGAATGCCAGCATGCGTGTGAGTTCACTTCTGAACGAAGCTTTCATTGTCATCAGCTTGCTGGGCTTGACTTCTCCCACACGAGCAAGTCTGTAAATAACATTTAAGATCGTGTTCATCGTTATCTCCTGAGAAATATTCGCCCTGCCTTACCATGATGGTACTCATGCGAAATTCAATAGAATTCGAAGTCAATTCACCTTAACAGCATCACTGTCGCCAGCTGTCGTTAACCTTAGCACATGAGTGGTTACCCCTGACGAGCATCTCGCACAATATCGACTCATTCACCACCAGCAAGAACATAATCAAAACGATCTTCTATATCATCGCAGCGGCAATTGCCCCGATGGTGGTGAATGGCACTTGGATACCTACTTGACTACCTTGATTATTTTTACGTCAATTTCAGGACTTTCAAGATAATCCTTTTCGACCTCACCGCGAATTTCAACCCGCGTTTTTTCATCAATGACCAAGTCAGCCATGTATTTATTGTCGATTTCAACGCGAATTTGACCACTACCATCCGAGAAAATATATTTCTCTTTACTCACCTTCTTGAGCAGAACGCCAGTCAGCACGACATCCTGATCTTCGATTGGCGCTTTCAAAATTGCAGCAACAGTCATGGGAACATGATTCGCACCAGGACCGGTGTACTGAGCATAGCTTGGGGCATAAATAGCCAGACCAGCAGCAGCTGAGACAACGGTAAGAAAAACTGACTGTTTGATTTTCATAACCATTTCCTTTGATTTCGAGCGTGCAAACTTGCAAGCTCTGATGAGACAGTAGTCCTGTCTAGCTGAACACAGTATGAATAAATATTTTTTTACTTGTATCTGCGGTATCTTTGAACAATTGAACTCTACACATCAAATTTATGTCCGACGTGATCAATATCCAGCCCGCGCGAGTACCCGAGGACGTGCCGGTTGTGAGACAACTATTTTGCGAGTATGCCCAAAGCCTTGCTATCGATCTGTACTTTCAGGACTTTGAGGCAGAGCTCGCTTTGCTCCCTGGTAAGTATGCAAACCCTTCAGGCAGACTGATTCTTGCGTGGAGAGGATCACAGGCAGTCGGCTGCGTAGCGTTACGTCGAATCAATGACAGCACCTGTGAACTCAAGCGGCTCTACGTCAGGCCTGAAGTCCGAGCGCTGCAATTGGGACGCCAGCTTGCACAAAGAATTTGCACTGAGGCCCGTGAGGCCGGCTATCAGAGAATTTTCCTCGATACACTTCCCACGATGACTGCTGCAATCAGTCTTTATGCATCTATTGGCTTTATGCCGGTTGAGCCTTATGTATTCAATCCGATTGAAGGTGCAATATTCCTTGGTATGGAATTTTGAAATATGTAGATATATCCATAGATATATTGTCAGCAGTGACCTAAACCACGATGATTCCAAATACGGTTTGGGATTCCAACACCGGATTCATGTGACCGACGATACAACGACTTGTGCGAGAGCAACCCACTGGTCTGAACATCTCCACAATCGTCACAACTCATGTGACAGTATCGCCCTCACGCTGACAGGTTCGCGCTGACTGACGCGCCTAACCGATCCAAAGGAGTTAAAAATGAAAACTAATCTCATTGCTGCCGCAGGCTTTTCTATTGCGACAATACTTGCTGGGCAGGCATTAGCCGATCCAGGCCCTCCAACGCCAAAGACAACTGAACAGATTCAATCGGAACTGGCTGAGGCAAGACGAACAGGAGAGATCGTTGCAGATGAAAGCGGAAAAAAAATGAATGAGTTGTATCCAGATCGCTACCCTTCCAAGAGGGTTACACAGTCAAATACACAATTGAGTGCTGAAGGTCCTCCCGGAGGCGCGACGCGGACCATCAACTTTACTACCGGGGATTAAGCCCTTTTGATAAAACAGGAATCATCGGCCTGGCAACCAGAAGGTTGTCATGCCGGTGACTCGAAGTGAATCATCATCCGGTATTTTTCATGCAGCATGAAATTGCCCAAAGACATCTTAAACACAGATTGATCATGCGCCTCAGGCTCACGCCAACGATGCACAATATAAGAAACGCGTATAAGAGACCAAACGCACACAGAGAGCATGGCAGAGATCGCACCAACTTCTGTGTCAGGTTGATTCGTCATGTAAAAACTGTTGGTCCTGTATGGCTATAAATATTTATTGATTTCTGACAAAATCAATCAGAATCTCGCTCAGAATCAGTGGCTGCTCCTGCTGAATCCAGTGACCCGCTCCCTCAACCAGAATCGTGCCGCGAAGCTGTGTCGTGAATGTTTCCTGGAGAGACTGGAGCCCTCCCGGCGTCTGAAAAACACCCCAGTCGCTCTTACCTGCGACGAACAATGAAGGTACATCTATTTTTCGTCCGGCAAAGATATCAAGGTCTCTGTCAGTGCGACTCGTCCGATAACCTTGCAAGCCGCCCTGAAATCCGTTGCGACCATACTCTTGGCTGTAGACTTCCAACTCATGATCTGGCAACCACTGACATGCAGCGATATTCTCATGCGAAGGCATTTCTGAAGCCACAGATTCGGCCATGCCTGCATCTTGATCCATGACGTAGTACCGGGGGAGTTTTTCCCATTCACTGGCTATCAATGCACTTAAGGCAAAGGGTTTGTTTTGCGGCCAATCCGCACTTTTCATGTGGTAATACGCCCGCAAAAAAGCATGCAGCCCTTGTCTGGCCTCCCACATATTTTTGTTTGCAACCTCGGTGGCGTAATAGCGCTGATAATATTTTCTGGGTGGATCGAGTTGTGCCAACTCCTCGTGGATCCGATTTGCTGGTTTGGACGGCATCGGAACGTTGGCTGTATTAAAAGGTAGCGACTCAGGTGCTCCGCGAAAGGGAGAACTCATCATCACCACAGAACGAAATACATCTGGACGGGTTAATGCACACCATCCGGCGAGCGGCGAACCTTGATCATGTCCAATGACGGCCGCAACTGAGTGGTAGCCCAGTGCGGATACGAGTGCCAGCATATCCAGAATTTTATTGAGCGTGCCAAAGGGACGCAAGTCATCCTGGAAAGTCACCTCAGTTCCACCACTTCGACCATAGCCTCTGACGTCCGGGGCGATCACGTGGTAACCCGCCGCAGCCAAAGGCAGCATCACCTTGCGCCAGCTGTAGGCAAGTTCAGGAAAGCCATGCAGCATGAGCACAGCCTGGCGACCTGGCGTCTCATAGCCTGCTTCCAGGATATGCATCGAGATGCCATTCACTTCATGAATCATTCGTGATCGAATTCCTGCTGGCAGAACTGCTGAGCTCAATGGCGTCATTTTAAGTCTCCTCCTGTTTGCGTGAGCTTACACTTATCCAGAATCAGCCGCTTACTGTTTGCATATAACCTGATACATTCATCCAAAACAACAATACAACAATACAGACAGAGACAAAACATGAAAGACAGAACCATCCGGGCTGGCAGCGAAGCACTGACTTATGACGTATTCAATACGTTGAGTGATCAAGTCGCCTCGGGCATTGCAAATATGGGCGTCAAAGAAGGAGACGTGATCGCGGTGTATATGCGCAACAGCATGGCATATCTTCAAATCATTCAAGCCTGCAAGAGGCTGGGCATTTATTACTGTCCAATCAACTGGCACTTTACCGCTGAGGAAGTCGCATTCATTATCTCGGACAGCGGCACAAAAATCCTGTTTACTGAATCAGCACTGATTGACGCGGTGCTTGAAGCTTTACCGCATGAATTGAGACTGATCAGTACTCAATCGAATAAAAATGAATTATCAGCACCAGACACTCTGGTCAATATTATGAGTCCGCGGGTGCAGGACTTTGATGTCTGGCGCAATGCCCATACACCCTTCATCGGTCAAGCAGTATCGCCTCGTGGTCACATGGCTTATACATCCGGGACGACCGGACGCCCCAAGGGGGTCGTCAGATTTCCTGTTGCAATCGAGCAGCTTGAAGCTCAGCAAGTTTTCATGCAGGAAGTAGTTGTCAATGCACTGGGTTTGCGTGCTGGCTGCAGGGCATTGCTGCCAGCACCTATCTACCATAGTGGCCCAAGCATTTTCACCCAAATGTCTCTCAGAGTATGTGATACGTTCATTGTCATGGAGCGTTTTGATCCGCAAGAGGTATTGCGTCTGATTGAACTGTATCGTATCAACGTTGTTTACCTCGTACCGATCATGTATGTCAGGATGCTAAAACTTCCAGAATCCGTCCGAAAAAAATATGATCTGTCATCTCTGAATTTCGTGGCGTCGACTGGATCCCCCTGCCCGCCTGAGATCAAGCGTCAGATGATTGAATGGTTTGGAGAGATCATCTACGAAACCTATGCCTCAAGCGAAGCTGGCATGATTACGGGTATCGGCTCGGTCGATGCCTTGCGTAAGCCAGGCAGCGCAGGTAAACCGATTGGTCGCGGCATTATCAGGATTTACGATCAAAACGGACAAGTCTGTGATCCAAACGTCCCTGGCAAAATATATGTCCATCAGCCTGCCTATGCAGACTTCACGTACAGAGATAATCCAGAGGCAAGAAAGAAAATTGAACGGGATGGATTAATCACACTTGGTGATATCGGCTATCTGGATGAAGACGGATTTTTATTTGTCTGCGACCGCGAATCGGATATGGTGATTTCGGGCGGAGTGAATATTTATCCCGCTGAAATTGAAAGCGAGCTCATTTCACATCCAGACATCGCGGACTGCGCGATCGTTGGCATCCCGGACGAAGAATATGGGGAAAGACTTCTAGCCTTTGTACAACCGTTCAGAGATGCGGAACTGTCGGGCGACGCGCTTAGGCAATGGCTCAAACCCAGGATGGCAGGCTATAAAATTCCACGCGAATTTAGATTCCAGATGGATCTTCCCCGTGATGACAGCGGGAAGATTGTCAAACGCAAATTGCGCCAGCCATTCTGGGAACATCATGTGCGCAAAGTATGAAATGCCGCACTTTTAATAATCTGCAGGATTACACAATTCCTGTCAGATAGTACGCAGCAATCACTACAAATACAGCCACAGTCTTGATGATTGTGATTGCAAAAATATCGCCGTATGACACACGATGTGTGAGACCCGTTACTGCAAGCAACGTGATGACTGCTCCGTTGTGAGGCAAGGTATCCATGCCACCGCTGGCCATGGAGGCAACACGATGCAATACCTCAAGCGGAATGCCGGCCGCCTGGGCATGCTCAATGAACGTACTGGCCATCGCAGCCAGGGCAATACTCATCCCGCCTGAGGCCGAACCAGTTATTCCCGCCAGGGCCGAGACGGTGACAGCCTCATTGACCAATGGATTCGGAATGGCGGACATGAAGTTGGCAACTGCCAGAAAACCGGGCAAGGCTGCGATGACTGCCCCAAAACCGTACTCTGAGGCAGTATTCATTGAGGCAAGGAGCGCTCCGCCAATGGCAGACTTTGAGCCTTCTGCGAAGCGACCAGCAACCTTTTTGCCTGCCATGGCAAAAACAGACAGGATACCGATGAGAAGTGCACCTTCAACTGCCCAGATCGCGGCGAGACCCTGAACGTTCACAAGAACGGGGGCTAGCTTGCCTACAACAGCGGGTACAAAGGATACAGATTCGCCATAAAAAGATGGGATCAAGGCGGTGAATACCTTGTTCATGACACCCACCAGGACTAGGGGCAAAATGGCAATCAGTGGGTTCACCAGTTTTTCGTTCTCGACAGACTCAGGTTCGTTAACAAGATTTGTTCCGTAACCTTCACCTTTGGCTGCCGCCTGGCGCCTGCGCCACTCCAGATAAGTCAGGCCAGAAACAACAATAAACACTGCACCAATCATTCCCAGCCAAGGCGCCGCATATATTGTGGTGTTAAAGAAAGTTGTTGGAATGATATTCTGGATTTGTGGTGTACCAGGCAGAGCATCCATCGTGAACGCAAAAGCACCTAGTGCAATCGTTCCCGGAATCAGCCTTTTGGGAATGTTGCTTTGTTTGAATATTTCTGCGGCAAATGGATAAACGGCAAAGACCACCACAAACAGGCTGACCCCCCCATAAGTCAACACCGCACAGACGGCGACAATAGAGAAAATCGAACGCTCACGGCCAATCATACGGATCACAGACGAAACAATCGACTTTGAAAAACCAGATAACTCGATCACCTTGCCAAAAATGGCACCTAACAGAAAAACGGGAAAGTAGAGTTTGACAAATCCAACCATCTTGTCCATGAAGAGGCCGGTAAACATAGGCGGCACAAGTGATGGATCGGTGAGGAGCACCGCCCCCATGGCAGCAACCGGTGCAAACAGGATGACGCTATACCCTCTGTATGCAACGAAAATCAGAAAAAACAACGCCAGCAGCACTATCAGTAAATCCATGTTTATATCTTTTTAATGTCTGATCAGAGAAAACAGCAAGGAACTCACAAACCGTATAGCTGTGGTCTGGCTCCAAGCGTACAGGCAGAATCATAGTCTCTCTGAGCACCTCACTCTGGATGATGCAAAAAAGACATCGATAAGCTGGAAAGTTGTAATTGAGACAGGCGGCAAAAGGCCCACTCATGCGATGGGCATGGGTGGGCCAACGTTCATACAGGATCGACAAGCCTGACGACACATGGTCGATGAGCCAGGCCAGGCGAGCCTGTTTTTTATTGAGCCTGAATATTTCCTTTGCGGGCGACCTCTGCCCATTTGACCTTTTCATTCTCAAGAAATGACTTGAACTCGGCCTGACTATTCAAAATGACCGTCGCACCCTGCTCATCGAGCTGTTTGGCAATAGCAGGATCCTGAGTAGCGTTGACCAATCCCTCTTTGATTTTATTCACGATCTCAACAGGCATGCCCTTTGGCCCAAACAAGCCATACCAGCTCAAGGATTGAACTTCAGGATAACCTGCCTGCTTAAAAGTGATAGCCTCGGGAAAGACGGGTAGTTTTTTTTCATCAGCAATACCAATGACCATGAGCTTGCCCGACTTCACATGAGGCAACGCAGTCAATACACTGGTTACACCCGCCTCAACGTGCCCGCCAATGATATCGACCATCAATGGTGAGCCACCCTTATACGGAACAGCCACCAGATTAATGCCTGCTTTCTGCTTGATGAGCTCACCAGTTAACTGAGTCTGGCCTTCGGAATAGCCAACACTGACATCGCTCTTCTTGCCTGCGGCGATAAACGCTTCAAGGTTTGGAAACTTGCCATCCTTTTGCACCACTAGTACGGAAGGAGATGCTGCAATCAGAGTGATTGGAGTGAAGTCCTTGTCGGTATCGTAAGGAACACTCTTGGTCAGGATCGGATTGATAATGTGCGAGCCGACCACCAGCATGATCTTGTAGCCATCAGGTGATGATTTGGCGATATCAGCAGAACCGATTGCACCATTTGCGCCTGCCTTATTTTCGACAATCACAGTTTGTCCCCAGACTTCAGATAGCTTGCTGCCGACCAGTCTGGCGATAATGTCGGTTCCTCCGCCCGGCGCATAGGGAACCATCAAGGTAACAGGCTTGGTCGGCCACGTCACCTCATTGGCGGCATGCGTAACAGGCGACGCGGCAAACAGGGAAAATGCAACAGCAGACAAACTGAATTTAAGACAACGCATATTTTTTATATCCTGGTGATCGGGTTGAATTATCTTGATTCTGGTTGCCGATGCTTTTCATCGAAATCCCAGACTTTCTGAAAACCAATCAAGAGACTAAATGCCTGAAAATCAGAAATTTCGTCATACCCGATTGAATCACCCGTATTTTTTAAGTTTGAGTAAGCCTTTTCAAGGGCATGTCCCATCGCGAGAAAACCCAGTCCGGGATGGATGGCCAGAGAAAAGCCCATGTCTTCAAGTTCCTGACTGGTCGGCTGCGGAGTACGGCCACCCTCCACAATATTTGCGACCAGTGGCACATTAAAGGTCTTGCCAATCACGGCAAGCTCATCTTTCGATTCTGGGGACTCGACAAACAATACGTCCGCACCTGCATGCAAGTACTGGTCAGCGCGGCGCAGCGCCTCATCCAGCCCCAGTGTTGTGCGCGCATCTGTGCGGGCAATGATCAGAAAGTCTTTACGGTCACCGCGCGCTTCAACGGCAACTTTGATCTTGTCGACCATGTCCAGAGCGGGGATAACGCGACGTCCTTTAGTGTGACCACATTTTTTGGGGAACTCCTGGTCTTCGAGCTGGATACCGGCAGCACCCGCCCGGATGTAGCCATCAACAGTGTGCGACACATTCAGTAAACCGCCATAACCGGTATCACCATCACAAATGACAGGCGTTGACGTTGCGCCACAAAAGGCGGCCACACGATTGACCATGTCCGTATAGGTTGCAAGCCCGGCATCAGGCAATCCCAGGTATGAAGCAACCGTGCCATAGCCCGTCATGTACAAACACTCAAAGCCAAGCTTGTCTGCAACCTTCAGGGAAATCATGTCAAAGATGCCAGGCGACACAACTAGTTTTTTCTGCGCAAACAGCGTCCTGAGATCTGTCTTTTTGGGGGTCATACAAATGCCTCTTTTGTAATGTGAATGATTCGTCAGTAGACCGTGGCGTACTGTGTGGAGAACAGGGAGTAGTTATTCTTGTGAAAGTAATTTTTTTTCAAATTCGCGGATGTGATCCAATCCAAGAGCATTGTTGGTCTGTTCCAGCGAGGCCATCCTGTCGACCCAGCTGCGCGAGTCACCCGTCTTTTTAAGATCGCTTAAAAAATCGCCCACTACTTTGATGGTGAGCCTGACAGTGCTGCTAGGAAATAATGCAATGGCATAGCCCATGTCCTGTAGTTCGCGCGCTGAGCGCAAGGGGGTCAGGCCTGTTTCAGACATATTGGCAAGCAAAGGGCCTGGCAACTCACGACCAATACGCTCCAGCTCCTCAAGAGACTGTGGGCCATCGACAAACAGTACGTCTGCGCCTGCCTGTTTAAAGAGCATGCAACGATCCAGGGCTTCTTGCAAACCCATCGGACCACGCGAATCTGTGCGCGCGACAATCAGTGTTTCGGGATTGCTGCGCGCTGCGACAGCAGCCTTTATTTTACGGACGGCGACCTCCCGGGTTTCAACAATTTTGTTGTCCATATGGCCGCATCGCTTTGGCCACGCCTGATCTTCAAGTTGAATAGCCGCAACGCCCAGTAACTCCATGCCCCTGACAGTGCGAACCACATTCGCAATATCACCATAGCCCGTGTCACAGTCAACAATCAGGGGAATGGTCGTGACACGGCGGATCGCAAGCACCGCGTCCTCAATGTCAGCGTATGCAACCAGGCCAATGTCGGGCTCACCATACCGTGTGGCAGCCGTGGCGTAGCCGCTGACGTACCCGGCATCAAACCCGGCCTGTTCGATCTGCCTGAGCTCAAGCGGAGACCCGCCTCCAGGAATGACAACAATCCCTGGCTGCTCGAGCCGTTTACGTAAAGTTAATGCTGCGCTCATATTGTCCTACACTTTTGTATGCAAAATTTGTAGGATAGTATAAACTCATCTTTACTTAAGCTGTCAACCGTTCTCTACACTTCGCCTGCCTGCGCCTTATGCCCGAATCGTCAACCGCTGCACTGCCTCCAAACATTCCGACCAAACAATCGGTCGCCCGAAGTGGGGAAACTGTCAGAAAAATCGTCCAAATGCTTAAAGAACAAATCCTGGACGGACGCCTGGCCCCTGGTCAGAGATTGATTTCGAGTGATCTGGTTGAACAGTTCGGCGTAAGTCGCGGTCCTCTGCGAGAGGCCTTCAGACAGCTCGACGCAGAGCGTTTAATTGATGTGGCGCCCAATCGCGGCGCCATTGTCAGAAGACTGGACGTGGTTGAGGTCAAAGAGCTCTATCAGATCAGGATGGCATTAGAGGGCTTTGCTGCCCGACTGGCTGCCGAAAAAATCAACGAGTCAGATCACCGTGCTTACCTGACTGCGGTACTCGAGCGAGGCAGGAGACACCGGACCAATCCGATTTTTTCGGCATTCATTACGGATAATCGCGACTTCCATCAGGCGATCGTGCACATCTGTGGCAACCCGGAACTTGGCAAGCTGATCGATAAGTATCAGCAACCAGTCTTCATGATCCAGCTCAGGCAGATCATTGGCACCGATCAGGTCATTGCCAACGCACTGGATGAGCATGAGCGGATTGCGCAAGGCATCCTCTCGGGCTCACCAGAGGCTGCCTATCTGGCCATGCAAACGCATCTGCTGCACTCTTCGCAACAGATACTGAGTTCTCCTGCGCTCAACAACATTCACCACTTAAAAAATTCAGGCCATTAAAAGCTGAGGGAGAAGCCATGGGTTTCACAATGACCGAAAAGATATATGCGTCCCACTCGAAATCGGGGAATGCACAGGCAGGTGAGATTGTCATACTTACCCCGGATGTCGTGCTCCTGAACGATACCAGTGGTTCGATTACAGTCGGCCAGTTAAATCAGATGGGAGTGCAGGAACTATATGATTCAGAGAAAGTTGTACTGGTGGCAGATCATTTTTCACCACCCAAGGATGTGACAAGTGCCGAGTCGATTGGCCTGTTAAGAGGCTTTGGAAAGAAATACGGCATCAAAAATTTTTATGAGTCAGGGCGTTATGGAATTGAACATGCGCTCTTACCCGAGCTGGGCAAGGTGGGTCCTGGCGGCCTGATCTTTGGTGCAGACTCCCACACCTGTACTGCAGGTGCCCTGAATGCCTGCGGGGTTGGCTTTGGCTCAACGGACCTGGCGGGAGTCATTGCAACAGGTGAACTGTGGGTCAAGGTGCCAGCCTCGATCAGAGTCGATATGATTGGAAAACCTGGACGCTTTGTGACGGGCAAGGACATCATCCTCTCACTGATTGCTCAGATCGGTGTGGATGGTGCATTGAATGCAGCGCTGGAGTTCGGTGGTCCAGGACTTGCCAATCTGAACGTGGATGAGAGGATGGCCATCGCGAACATGGCTGTTGAGGCAGGCGCTGACACTTGTGTCTTTGAATGTGACGAGCAGGTCTTGAGTTACGTCGCACAAACAGGCTGGTCCCTCAGAGACCCAGTCACTCCAGATCACGATGCAGTCTATCTTGAACGACGCGAGATCGACCTAGACCGACTCCAGCCTCTGGTAGCCGTCCCGCCCTCTCCCGCCAATGGCACACCTCTTTCAAGTGTCACGGATGTCACTGTGCATCAAGTCTATATCGGGAACTGTGCAAACGGGACCATGACCGACTTACGTCAGGCAGCACAAATATTGAAGGGACAGACAATCTCGCCTGAGGTCAGAGTCATTGTTGTGCCTGCAACCAGCGCCATTTACCAGCAGGCTGCTCGCGAGGGTCTGCTCGAAATATTTGCTGCAGCAGGCGCTGGCGTATCACTTCCAACATGCGGTGCATGCTTTGGGGGACATATGGGAATATTGGCTGCTGGAGAAACTGCAATATCAACCACCAACAGAAACTTCAGAGGCCGGATGGGACATGCCGATTCGAAGGTATATCTGGCCAACGCCTGGGTGGCAGCCGCAGCAGCCATCACCGGAAAAATTATTGATCCAGCCGCAATTGCAACGACGGCTGGCAGGGAGTGTGCCTGATGAAACATAACGGAATCATTCATAAATATGGCGATCACATTGACACAGACGTCATCTTGCCGGGGCAATATCTGAATCTGCACACGCCAGGCGATCTTGGTCCTCACTGCATGGAGGGGCTTGATCCGACCTTTTCACAACGTGTCTGTGCGGGTGATGTCATTGTTGCAGGTAAAAACTTTGGCACAGGTTCCTCGCGTGAACATGCGCCTATCGCAATCAAATCTGTCGGGATCAGTTGCATCATTGCAGAAAGCTATGCTCGCATTTTTTATCGCAACTCCATCAATATTGGGCTACCGGTCTTTGAGTGCCCTGAATTGGTCTATGCGATCAACGATGGCGATCATGTCATCGCTGATATGTATCTCGGTATATTTGAGGTCAGAGGTATACGTTATCAGGCAAGACCATTTCCGCCCTATGTGCAAGGGATCATAGACTCTGGTGGGCTTGTGAGCTTTGTCAGGGACCAGTTAAATAAAACAATACTCTAGTCCGGCTGCATCAAGACAGCGGCCAGGGACCCACGTCATTCAAGGAGAAGACAACATGTTTAAAAAAACATTTATAAAAATGCAACGCAAGCTCTCATCAACTATATTGATTTCGCTTGCTGCAGTATCAGCTGGGATTTCGGCACCTGCTCTGGCGCAAAACAACTTCCCGAACAAACCTATCCGGCTGATCGTTCCTTTTACCCCAGGCGGCGTGACCGACACGAGTGGCCGTCTGATTGCCGACCAGTTATCCAGGCGTATCGGTCAGCAGATTATCGTAGAAAACAAGCCAGGCGCTTCAGGCAACATTGGCTCCGCCATGGTTGCAAACTCAGAGCCTGATGGCTACACCCTCGCCCTTGGGTTTGATGGCACTATGGTCATCAATCCTCATATTTTTTCAAATATCCCTTTTGATACGATCAAGGACTTTGCACCAATTGGCAAGATTGGCGATACCGTTCTGATTCTGGTGGCCTATCCAAAGTTTGAAGCGCAAACATTGAAAGAGATCATCGCCCTTTCCATGCAGCCGGGTAAAACCGTTAATTTCGGCTCTTCAGGCATAGCCAGTCCGCAACATATTGCCGTTGAACTGCTCAACCAGCAAACAGGATCCAAACTTGTTCACGTCCCTTACAAGGGCGGCGGCCAGGCCATGATTGATGTGCAGGCAGGCGTCATTCCGCTCGTTTACACCGCAGTTGCGGGAGCCTATCCATATATCAAGTCGGGCCGCCTGAACGCAGTGGCGGTTTCCAGCAAGGAACGTGCCCCCTCACTGCCCGATGTACCCACGTTCATGGAAAGCGGTGTACCTAATTTTGTAGCAAGTGGCTGGGTTGGAATTTTTGCTCCAGCAAAAACGCCTCGCCCTGTGGTCGACTATTTAAATAAAGAATTGAATGCGGTATTGTCCACGCCAGAGGTCAAAGCCAAACTCGAAACCCTCGGCATTACAGCGACACCAGGCACACCGGAGCAATTTAGCAGCGAAATTGCTTCAGACCTGGCTCGTTATGGCAAAGTCATCAAAGAGGCTGACATCCGGGCGGAGTAAACACGCTATTTGGCGCATTCAAAGCTTGCCGCGACATTCACATCACCTGCTCCACGGTAGCGAGGCCAAGAGGGAAAATCACACAAAGGTCGCGTTCGTCCAGGTACACCAACAGAGTCTGCAACGATCTGGTTACGAGGTGCCTGGTCTTTTTCTACCCATTGTTCTAATGTCTCAAGGGAGTCCCAGGCTGCGTTAAAAACGGTACTTAAAGCATGGCCATAGCCGGGAATCTCGTAGTACCGCACGAACTTGTCGACATTCTCTTTACCCATCGTGCCCTGCAGACGCTCGTAATACTGTTCGGTTGCGCGGGTACTCACCAGTACATCGGCCATGCCGTGTGCCATCAGCAACTTGCCACCCCGAGCATTAAATGCGGACAAATCAGTCTTGTTGACGTCTTGTATTCCCGTCAAGGCACTGATGCGACCTTGCCATGGGCCTGGCTGCTGCGGATCCAGGGTCAAGGCATTGAATCCTGGATCGCGGGTCACAAAAAAACGTACCCACTGATCCCAGAACACACTGAAGTAAGGTGCTGCAGCTGGCATCGGTGTAGCAGGCTGCACGGTCCCCAACGCAAGAAAAGTGACGCGGGATTGTAAAGGCTGAGTGGTGATCATACCCAGATCGGATCCCCACACATTAAAGCCCGGGTATTGTGTCTCACCGCTTTGAAGCGGGTAATTGAAGGTAATCGCGGTATCGAATACTTTAAGCGCCTTAATCTGCGGATCAGACAGGCAGTGATCACCTGCATCGCTACCATTTGGACAGCGCAAGGCACGACCATTCAGACGCGCAGTGCTCGGATTGAACGCGGCATGGCAGGCCTGCATGTTGCTGATCAGGCCATCCTTCACACCATCAAGCTTGTCGCAAACTTGCATGGCGGCATCAAACAGCAGCTTGCGTTTAGCCTGATTCGGATACGCGCCGGGTGCAGCCAGCGCACGCGTGATGCGACCAAACTGCAAATCCAGACTGGCTGCATTCCAGGCGGGATACAGTGCGATCACACCATCCCAGTCTGCCGGCCAGCGCTGCGCAACAGCCAGGGCTTCACGTCCGCCTGTTGAGCCTCCCACAAAGTACATACGGTCAGGTTTTTCAACCTTGTAATAACGATTAATCAGCGACAGCGCTACATCATGTGTTTTCTTGAGCGCATTGCCAGAAAAATTGGCTACAGCTTCATCGTTTGCACCGAATGCGCCATCCTGGCTCAGCAGCGCATTCGCCTGATGTCCAGAATCACTTGAGAATGTGGCGTAGCCCTGGGCTAATGGCACGGACACACCAATGGGACCTGCCGGGATATTGCCGTTCGAAGCTGGAATCGTGCCGTCATATCCACCCCCTCCAAACATCAGCCCTTTGTGGTTCCAGCGCTCAGGAAGATTCACAATCAGTTTGATGTTCGGTGCGAGGGGATCGACAGGATGGATATCCACACTGACTTTGCAATACGCACCAATCAGGGCCTGACCGCTACCGCTCGAAGCAATCAGTTCGCTGGCTGTCACACGCGCACCTGTGGTGGGCAAGCCGATCGAAGTCGCGGGGATTGAAGCATCAGCCAATGATGTGCAGTTCGTTGAAGCTGAGGAGGTCAGGGATGAGCATCCAGAGAGACCCAGCACTCCAGCGATTGCCATACAGGACAGATAGATGGCAGGCATTAAACGATCGACGTTGCTCTTGATTCTGAAATTCATCACAGTCTCCGATGTTATGTGTTTTGACGAGTGTACATTTTCACTGTCCGTCACAAAAAAATACGTCGCAACAAACAAGATCACGTAGCGATGTTCTGCAAGATAATTGTTTAAAGTTAAGTAAAACGCCTGAATTGAACGTAAGGATAACTTGTTGTTTTGACATGAAACGCATCTTTTTGACACTCTGGCCAAGCAGGGAAATCGCTACGCACATTGACACGTGTGTCAGGCCCTGGGTCTGGTCGCCTTCGTGCAGACGTTATGCATTAGAGGATCTGCATCTGACGATGCATTTCATCGGTCCGGTAGCCGAGGAGCGGCTGCAGGATATTTGTGAGCACCTTGCAGTGCAATTCGAGCCATTCACGTTAACGCTGGACACACCGCGACAATGGTCAGGTGGACTGATGGTGTTGTGTCCAGCCATCGTGCCCAATGGACTGGTCCGCTTGCACACCATGCTTGGCCATGCACTTGAACGTCTGAGCCTGCCAGTGAGTCAACGCGAATTTTCACCACACATCACCCTGGCGCGTAGCTGTAAAGACATGGAGGTTCCCACCACCTGCGCATCAATTAACTGGTCCGTCTCAAGTTATGCCCTCGCAGTTTCGACAGGAGACGCGGACAGGCGCTACGAACTGATCTCCCGATATCCTGCGCTTAAAACTGGTGCCTGAGACCGACTCCTGCCATCGCGCTTCGTGCCGTATCGACCATTGCAAAATTATTCGCAAAAGAGACATAGGTATAGAGATTGGTCCGTTTGGAAAAGTTATAGAGATATCCCGCACTGTAGATGGACTGACTGGCCGACCCATCATTTTTGTAGCTGCCCGCTGGCTGCATCATTTGCCAGGAGGCGATGAAATTGGCTGCGCCAATTGGCACATTGAGTCCCAGCATGTATGAGTCATTTGCGATACCAGACGCGAACAGTGCCTCGGCACCCAGGGTGCTACTGACAAGCAATGCACCACCGGTTGCGCCGGTGCCTGATGCCTGACCGGCAAAGCTGCCATTGCGTGTCTGACCATAGGCTGCTGATAGCTTGATCCAGTCAAAATCATACAATCCACCCAGCATCCAGCTTGCAGGATTGGGGGACGCTGGTCCATTGGGAACGTCTGCAGAACCACGCAACTGATCATAGGCGGCAGACAGCAATAATGGCCCGTGTTCGAACTTCATGCCCAGCGTCAAGGCCCGCATGTTGTTTGACGCTTCGTATTGATAGATGCTGTCTGTCGAGATACAGCCAGAAATCAGGCATGAACCATTATCGGCATAAATGCCCGAAAGTCCCGTTGAGAAAGAATACCCCGCTCCAATTGTGAGCCCTCCCATCGATCTGCTTTGTAACAACGTCATATTTGAATAGCGCAGGGTATTTGCTGAACCAAAGGACGCACCGATATTGGCCTGACCGAAGCCTTCGCCAAATGGATCGATCGGCAGGAAATAATGACTGGCCAGATTGATCTGGCGACCAAAATCGATCACACCAAGATCGACATTGGTCAGTCCTAGCGTTGACTGGCGCCCAAACATTCTGCCGCCCTGCTCCTTGGTCCCATTCGCAAGGTTGAAACCGCTTTCGAGCACAAAGCGCAGGTATGTGCCGCCACCGAGTTCATTGGCGCCACGCAAACCGAATCTTGAACCACTCTGCACGCCAGTGGCGATACCCAGAGAGGAACCCCGGTCACTCTGACCGACTATATGTTGCTGACTCTGCGTGTACTGAAGCCCTGCGTCCAAGATACCGTAGAGCGTCAGCGCTTCCTCGGCCTGGGCTGCGGGAGGCATCACCAGGGATAAGAACATCAGGTAAGCAACAAGAAAATGTTTCATTGAAATCTGTCAGTTGAGGTTGTATGCATCGGCGCATACATCGAAAGGTATATTTTATATTTAAAGCATCCTCTTTAAGCTTGGCATTCGTAGCCACGAAGTAGGCTGTCGGTCAGGTTGACTGATCAGGCTTCGGGCCATTCAAGCGATGAGTTCAGGATGCAACGATGTTCAACCCTTGCCGCAATGATCATTGCCGGTATGGTGCCATGTGTTGTGCATGCGCAGACCCTTGAACCGCGCTCGTACACGAATACGCCAACCGGTCTGAACTTCCTGATCGCAGGTTATGCGTATTCAGAAGGTAAATTAGCGTTTGATCCATCCTTATCGCTTGCCGACTCGGAGTTTCGCAGTAATACCGAAATCCTTGCCTACGCACGCTCGTTCAGCGCGTGGGGGAATTCTGCAAAGTTTGACGTGGTTTTGCCCTACTCTTCGTTTTATGGGAATGGCGTGCTCAACGGTCAGCCTGCACAACGGGAAATGTCCGGGTTCGGCGACCCACTGTTTCGAATATCGATTAACTTCTTTGGGGCGCCAGCGCTTTCACTCAAGGAGTATCCGCATTACAAACAAGATCTGATCGTCGGTGCGAGTGTGCAGGTAGCTGCTCCGCTTGGACAATACGACGACAGCAAACTGATCAATCTGGGCTATAACCGCTGGTCGGTGAAAACTGAACTGGGCATTTCAAAAGCGTTGGGCCAGTGGACATTTGAACTCATGCCAAGCGTCACTGTTTATACCGATAACACAGATTTCAACAACGGCCACAGATTTTCCCAGGCGCCAGAATATCAGCTACAGGCACACGTCATTTACAGTTTTCATTCAGGTGTATGGCTCGCGCTGAACGGCAATTATTTTCTCGGCAACCGCACAAGCGTCGACGGTCTGCCCAGTGACAATATGCAGGCAAACACGCGTATTGGGCTGACCCTTGTTTTACCAATCGACCGCAATCAATCCGTCAAACTCTACGCCAGCACGGGCACCTCCTCACGCACAGGTGCCGATTTTAACGCCGTCGGCATTGCATGGCAGTATCGCTGGGGTGACGGATACTAGACACGCCAGTCCACCCGCGCGTCGCGGCCTGCCATGGACAAGTGTGCGGTGCGGGGTACCGTCGAGGCAATCAGACGTCCTGCCTTAAATACCATCAGTCGGGTAGCGCGCAGACGGATCGCCTCGGCAGCGCTACCAGCTTGCAACAAAACAAAATCGGCCCGACAGCCTGGTGCTATGCCATATCCATCCAACCCGAGCACTTTTGCTGCATTGACCGTTACAGCATCAAAGCACTGCTGCATACCAACCTGGCTAGTCATTTGCGCAACATGCAAACCCATATGTGCGACTTCAAGCATGTCACCAGAGCCCAGACTGTACCAGGGGTCCATGACACAGTCCTGCCCAAACGCGACATTCAGGCCTGCATGCATTAACTCAGGCACCCGGGTCATACCACGTCGCTTGGGATAGGTATCGTGGCGCCCCTGCAGCGTAATATTAATCAAAGGATTTGCGACGACATGCAAGCGTGCTTCTGCCATCAGGGGCATCAGCTTGCTGACATAATAATTGTCCATGCTGTGCATGGACGTCAAGTGCGAACCCGTCACGCGCCCATGTAAACCCAGCCTGTGTGTCTGCTCAGCCAGCACCTCAACGTGACGGGAGTTCGGGTCATCGCTCTCATCACAGTGCATGTCGACCATTCGTCCTTGTTCAGCAGCCAGCTCGCATAACATCCTGATACTGGTTGAGCCATCGACCATGGTGCGCTCAAAATGCGGGATTCCGCCCACCACATCTACGCCCATGTCCAATGCGCGCTTCAGATTAACAAAGGCACCTGATGATCGCAACAATCCGTCTTGGGGAAAGGCAACCAGCTGTAAATCCAGATAGGGTTTGACCCTGGCCTGAACCTCAAGCAGCGCCTCAACGGCCAGCAGGCGGGGATCGCTCACATCTACATGACTGCGGATGGCCAGCAATCCATTGGCCACGGCCCAGTCACAGTAGGTCATTGCCCGCTCGATCAGGTCTTGCTGTTTGAGCAAAGGCTTGAGCTCACCCCAGAGAGCGATTCCCTCGAGTAAGGTTCCACTCTGATTGACTCTTGGCTGGCCATAGCTCAGAGTCGAATCCATATGAAAGTGCGGATCAACAAAGGGAGGCGTTAATAGCTGATCCTGCGCATCGATGATTTCAGCTGCGGCGGCATGACGCAGTGCAGGATCTGTAGACACCTCATGAATCAGTCCATCCTTGACGCAAACACTCACCCCGCATCTGCCGTCTGGCAGACGGGCATTGACAAGCAATAAATCAAACATGTGGGTCCTCTTGGTTTTATTGGTATGGCAAGCCGCAAAAAATCAGACTCAACACAATCGGGTTATCTTTCGCCTTTGCGATACGGTTTCATCAGTGCCTGCGGATAAGAAGCTTTTCGGGCAACTACGATCAGCGCAATAATGGACAGCACGTACGGCAACATCAGATAAATCTGATATGGCACAATATCTGCTCCAGGTGTCGTCTGCAGGCGCAATTGCAAGGCATCAAAAAAGGCAAACAACAGAGCGCCCAACAGCGCCTTTCCGGGTCGCCAGGAGGCAAATACGACGAGCGCGACGCAGATCCAGCCACGACCGTTAATCATATTGAAAAAGAATGCATTAAAAGCTGACAACGTTAAAAATGCACCAGCGACCCCCATCAGCGCAGATCCAACGACAATTGCAGATGTTCGCGTCAGCGCAACAGAAATCCCCTGACCCTCAGCTGCGTGCGGATTTTCGCCGGCCATTCGGATCGCCAGGCCAACGGGGGTGCGATACAGCACCCACATCATCAGCGGTACCAATACCAAAGCCAATAACGTCAGTGGTGTTTGCTGATTCAAAATAGGAATGCCTAGCTGTGACATTTCGGAAAAGGTTGTGATGGTGGGCGGAGTGCTGATTTTTGGAAAAGAGACGCGATAACCAAAATAACTCAAGGCTGTCGCCAGCATTGTGATGCCCAGGCCTGAAACATGCTGCGAAAGCGCCATTGTCACTGTCAGAAACGCATGCAGCAGACCGAACAGCGCACCGACCAATGCGGCGATCAGCACACCCGTCCAGAGCGAAGCACCGGCATAGACAGCGATCCAGCCACTAAAGGCACCAGCCACCATGATGCCCTCAATGCCAAGATTGAGTACCCCCGCACGTTCACATAACAACACCCCCAGCACACCAAAAATGAAGGGCGTTGCCATCCTGAGCACAGCAACCCAGAAGGCTGCGCCACCGATCAGGTCCATCAGATCACTCATGCTGTTTCGAGCCTGCAAAGACGATTCATCTTGGGGTCTACCTTTTTAACCTGTACTGCGTGAGGCAATGCGCAACCAAAGCAGCAATGAGTGAGGTTGCAACCATCACGTCTGAAAGATAGGTTGGCACGCCCACCGCCCGGCTCATACTGTCTGCACCAACAAGTACACCAGCAACCATTACACTTGCTGCCACCACGGCAACCGGATTCAAACCTGCCAACATGGCAATCACAATGCCCGCATAACCATAGCCAGGAGACATGTCCAGCGTCACATAGCCTGTGCGTCCCGCTACTTCGATCGCACCACCCAGGCCTGCCAGTGCGCCTGACAGCATGGCGACCAACACCATTGTTCGAGTGATGTTCACGCCTGCGAAAGCAGCCGCCCGAGCGTTGGCACCTGTCGCCCGAATATCGAAACCCAGCACGCTATATTTGAATACGACCCAGATTGCACAGGCCGAAGCCGTCGCCCACAACAAACCTGTATGCAACCGTGTCTGAGGCACCAGACGAGTGAGTTCCAACTCAGCCAGCAATCCAACACTTTGCGGCCAGCCCATGGCCATAGGGTCTTTCATAGGACCGTCGAGCATCGCCGACACCCCCAGCAATACAATAAAATTCATCAACAATGTCGTAACCACTTCATCAACGCCTAGCCTGGTCTTGAGCAAAGCGGGTCCCAGCAATAGCAAAGCGCCGGCAAGTGCAGCGGCCAACAGCATCAGGCCAAACAAAAGACCTGAAGGTAAATTTTCGCCGAGTCCTCCCATACCACCCACGGCAACTGCGGCCAACGCGCCGCCATAGAGCTGGCCTTCAGCACCGATATTGAACAAGCGCGCCTTAAATGCAACAGTTGCCGCAAGTCCTGTAAAAATCAGAGGAATGGCACGTGTGAGTGTCTCTGTCCAGGCGAAGACTGAGCCAAAGGCACCCTGGACAAGTAAGAGATAAGTCTGCCCGACAGGTGCACCCGCCCACAACACGAGCAACGTGCTGACACACAGCACACATGCAATCGCAACACCTGCAGTCATCAGGTAAGTGAGCGGCGTGATACTGGTGCGTTTTTCAAGTCTCATATCGCGCGCGTATCCCAGTTCAGACCTGCCATTGCCATTCCGATCGCGGGGCGATCCCATTGACTTGCCGGCACCGCTGCTGTGAGTTGGCCATGAAACATGACCGCAATTCGATCACCAAGCGTCATGACTTCGTCCAGATCATCCGAAATCAGTAAAACAGCGGCACCTTTGTCGCGTGCTGCGAGCAGCTGTTGATGAACAAAGCTGATAGCTCCGACATCAAGACCCCAGGTCGGCTGATGGGCAACGATGAGCAAAGGGACCTGATTGTTTCGGGCAGGTGACATCAACGCCCGTCCAAGAATCAGCTTTTGCATATTCCCGCCAGACAGGTTGCGCGCAGGCGTATCAAGGCGGGCACCACGGATGTCAAAGGTCTGAATCACATCGCTGGCATACACCATGGCAGCGGCCTGATCAATCCATCCATGTTTTGAAAAGGGCTGACTGCGCAGTCTCTCAGAGATGATGTTTTGCCATACGGGCAAATCTCCCACTAGTCCAATTGCCTGCCTGTCCTCTGGAATACGCGCGACCCCCATCGCGACCAAGGCAGACGGATTGCCAGGCAGTGCCTGACCCGCAAGCAGGACGCGGCCAGCAAGAATCGATGCCGTGCCAAATAATATATTACAGAGTGTGCTCTGGCCATTACCGGACACTCCGGCAATCGCAACCATTTCTCCACTTTTGATATCCAGGCTGACACCACGCAGCGCCTCGCGTGCTGCCCCTTGATCGATCGCTGTTGTGACGCCATCCATGAGACAGACAGTTTGACCCACTCGCCCGCAAGCCGGTTGACGCCGCGGCTCTGCTACGGCGTGTCCCACCATCCATTGCGCCAGCTGTGACTGTGTCAGTCCGTCTGTTGTCGATTCAGCAACCAGCGCGCCAGAGCGCAAGACGGCTACACGATCGCAGACACGCAACACTTCACCAAGTTTATGACTGATGAAAATCACGGACAAGCCCTGGGTGACCCAGTGATCAAGCGCTTTGAAGAGATTTTCACTTTCTTGAGGGGTCAGAACCGAGGTGGGTTCATCAAGGATCAAAATCTTTGCCCCCCGGTAAAGGGCTTTGATAATCTCTACGCGTTGACGTTCACCTACCGACAAGCTGCTAATGCGCGCCTGGGGATCAATTTCCAGGCCAAACTGACGAGCCACCGCCAGCACACGTTTTTGTGCAGTTCGCCAGCTACTCCAGGGTTTCCAGAAGGACTCCGTACCTAACATGACGTTTTCAAGCACGGTGAGATTATCGGCAAGCGTGAAGTGCTGGTGCACCATCCCCACGCCTGCTTTTAACGCATCACTAGGACGACCAGGCGCCAGCGGTTTGCCCATCACCTCAATGCATCCCTCATCGGCCATGTAATGGCCAAAAAGGATCGACATCAACGTTGATTTTCCAGCGCCATTCTCCCCCAGCAGCCCAAGGATTTCACCTGCCTTCAGTTCAACAGAGATATTGCTGTTCGCAACGAGTGAACCGAATCGCTTGGTAATCCCCTTGATAGACAGGACGCTGGACGACATCAGGCTTACTTTGTGCTGGATTTAGGCTGCGAGTCATCAACCTTAACCACAAACTTACCATCAAGAATTTCAGTTTCGCGGGCACGGACTTTAGCGACAAGCTCAGCCGGAATTTTTCCTTCAAAGGTACCAAGCGGTGCAAGTGAAGAACCTTTGAATTTCATCATGGAATACTGGCCATAATCTTCAGGCTTGAACTGTCCCTGCCTGACCAGACCAATCGCCCGATCAATAGTGGGTTGCATATTCCAGAGCGCTGAAGAGATGACAGTATCAGGATACTGTTCTTGTGTATTGATGACATTGCCAATTGCGAATACTTTGCGCTCTTTGGCTGCATCACTCACACCAAAACGTTCTGCATACAGAATATCCGCACCTCGATCAATCATGGCCATCGCAGCTTCCTTGGCCTTTGGCGGATCAAACCAGCTATTGATGAAGGTGACCGTAAACTCTGCCTTTGGGTTGACCTCCTTGACGCCAGCCATGAACGCATGCATCAGACGATTGACTTCAGGAATAGGAAAGCCTCCGACCAGACCGATCTTGTTGGTTTTAGTCATTCCCCCAGCGACCATGCCAGACAGGTATGCAGGCTCCTGGATGAAGTTGTCAAAGATACTGAAATTAGGTTCCTGTGGTTTGCCTGAAGATCCCAGTAAAAAAGACGTTTTGGGGAAATCTTTTGCTACGCGTCTGGCAGCAGACTCCACTGCAAACGCCTCTCCCACGATCAGCTGATTGCCAGCGTTTGCGTATTCGCGCATCACGCGTTCGTAATCAGCGTTTGTGACGTTTTCAGTTGCAGAATATTGGATCTCACCTCTCGCCTCCGCGGCTTTGAGCGCCTGATGAATTCGGCTGACCCATTGCTGCTCGAAAGGCACCGTATAAATTGCAGCAACTTTGAGCTTGTCCTGCGCAAATGTCACGGACGGTATGGTTGCTAGCGCAGCAACCGCCATGGCTGAAGCCAGAACTGCGCGACGACCTTGCATCAATAATTTCATATGATTCCCTGGTGAAGTGAGTGAAAACGGACAGGATCTTCCAAACGTCTACTTTGTACCAAAAATACGATCCCCGGCATCACCTAATCCAGGCAAAATATAGCTGTGTGCATTGAGCTCGCGGTCAATAGAGGCCGTAAATATTGACACATCCGGATGCGCCGCCTGCAGGGCGGCTACGCCCTCCGGGCAGGTCAGCAGACACACAAATTTGATAGATTTTGGATTGAGTTTTTTTATGCGATCAATTGCAGCAATAGCCGAATTACCTGTTGCCAGCATCGGATCCACAACGATCACGTCACGATCCTGCATGTCTTGCGGCATTTTGAAGTAGTACTCGACCGCCTCCAGCGTCTTGGGATCGCGATAGAGCCCGATATGGCCGACTCGCGCACCAGGCACCACATCAAGCATCCCGTCAAGAATACCGGTCCCGGCTCTCAGTATCGAAGCAAAGACCAGCTTTTTACCATCGATGACCTTGGCCTTCATGGTTTCAAGAGGTGTTTCGATTTCAACCTCCTGCATAGGCATATCGCGGGTAATTTCGTAGGTCATCAAGGCTGCAAGCTCGTTGAGCAAGCGGCGAAAACTACTGGTACTTGCTGTCTTTTTACGCATTAATGTGAGCTTATGCTGCACCAGGGGATGATCAATGACGTAGACGTTAGACATAGCGTTCAATTTAGTCCGAAAGTTAAATATTGATGATTTCCACTCAAGCATATACCGGAGAAGTATCGTCTGTGTCAGAAATGATTGAATTTTCTGAAAATGCGCAGGTATACCCGAGTCATTTCAGAACTTACGCCACACGAATAATCCAAGCAAAGCAATAGACGCAAAAAGGGCCCCTCCCAGGAAAGTAGCCGCAGCACCATGACTGTCCCAGAGCCAGCCCGCCAGACCGCTGGCGATCAGCATCGCCAGCCCACTCATAAGGTTAAAGAATCCATAGGCAGTCCCACGCAAATCGGCTGGCGCAGTGTCGGCGACCATCGTGGCTATCAGACCTTGGGTCATACCCATATGAATGCCCCATAGTGCGACGCCCGACAACAGCATCGTCCAATGATTGCCAACCGCCAGCACAACGTCAGCGACAATCAGGACAATCAGACCAAGAGCCAAGAGAGTTGAATGAGACATCCGATCAGCGAGCGTGCCGAAAGGATAGGCTGTTGCAGCATAGACAACATTCATCGCGACCATCACCAGAGGAACAAGTGCGACAGGGACACCACTTTGCTGGGCCCTCAGTATCAGGAACGCCTCGCTGAACCGAGCAAGGCTGAACACAGCACCAATAAGCACGACCCACCAATAAGAGCGTCCGAGACGTCTCAGATTCTCTCGCAGAATCGGATTGAGCGGATGTTGCGAAACTTGCCGATGCGTCTCATGTACACCAAACAGCAGAAGCACGACCGCAAGTGCACCGGGCAGGACCGCGACCCAGAATACGGTGCGAAAATCACTGGACCACAGCAACATCAATCCTACTGCAAGCAACGGCCCGATGAAGGCCCCCACAGTATCGAGAGACTGTCTGAGTCCAAAGGCTGCGCCGCGAACCTCTTGCGGAGTGATATCAGCCACAAGTGCGTCTCGTGGTGCCTCACGAATCCCCTTGCCGATCCGATCGAGCAGACGGGCAGTCACGACAATGCCGATCCCTGATGCAATGGCAAACAGCGGCTTAGTCAGCGCACCGAGTACGTAACCAAAGACAGCCAACCCTTTACGCTTGCCAAGATAATCACTGATCGCTCCCGAAAAGACCTTGACGATCAACGCGGTGGACTCAGCCAGACCTTCAATCAAGCCGACAGTCAGTGCGCTGGTTCCCAGAACAGTCACCATAAACATGGGTAACAAACTGTGAATCATTTCTGAAGAAATGTCCATCAACATACTGACAAAACCAAGGACCCAGACTCCTGAAGGAATCTGTCGCAACACAGATGTGGATCCCTTGTTATTCATGAAGAATGTTTCCGCATGTCCGACTGCTACGAGTCAGGGGCGGCACGACACTACCAGGGTGACGGACCACCTTTTTTGACAAAACCCTCTACAGCTTGCGCTCGCAACGGTCGACTAAAAAAATATCCCTGATAAAGCATACACCCCAATTCAGACAATTTGTCGTGTTGAGCCTGCGTCTCTACGCCCTCTGCAATCACCAGTAATCCCATGCTCGCAGACAATGTAATGATCATCCTCGCGATCGCTACATCATTCGGATCAATCAGAATATCTCTCACAAAACTCTGATCGATTTTGAGCTGCATCAGCGGCAAGCGTTTGAGATAGGCCAACGACGCATAACCTGTACCAAAGTCATCAAGTGAGAATTCAATTCCGATATCCTTGAGTATATTCATCTTGGTGATCACCTCTTGAACATTGGCCACCAGCATGCTTTCCGTTATTTCCAATTTGAGTCGCAATGGATTAGCTCCCGTGCGCTTGAGCACAGAAAGCACCTGATGAACAAAATCCTTTTGATGGAACTGACTTGTACTGACGTTTACCGCAATGCTCAGATGCGCCATCTCTGGTTGCCGTGACCACAAGGCGAGTTGCTGACAGGCGATCTCTAATACTCGTTGGCCCAGAAGGAATATCAAGTTTGATGATTCCGCCAAGGGAATAAATTCAGCGGGAGAAATCATACCTACACGGGGGTCCTCCCAGCGTACCAACGCTTCAACACCTATAACATGCCCCTCGTTCGTGACTTGAGGCTGATAATGCAACTGGATTTCATGATTACCAATCGCCTCACGCAGCCCTCGCTCCATCTCTGCGCGAGCAGTCACTGCAGCCTGCATCTGGGGATCGAAAAATTGCAATGCGTTGCGACCAGAATTTTTCACCTGATTCATCGCAAGCTGTGCCCATTCCAATAACTGGATAGCATCATCGTCCTGTTTGCCAAATATACTGATGCCAACACTACAGGTACGGTGATGCATCCTGCCTGCCAATAAATAGGGTTGCCGTATCACAGACAGAACCTTTTCGCACAAGGCTTCAGCTTCGGTCGCAGCGTCCCTGGGATTTGCACTCAACTCTTTCATCAACACGACAAACTCGTCAGCCCCCAGGCGGGCAACGGTGTCACCTCCTCGCATGCAAGCCCTGAGGCGTCGGGCAACTTCAATGAGGAGTAAGTCACCCTGATCATGCCCCAATGTTTCATTAATCGACCTGAAGTCATCCAGATCAACAAAAATCAATCCACCCTGGCGCTGGTTGCGTGCACTTGAACCAATCGCCTGCACCAATCGATCAAGGAAGAGCTGTCGGTTGGGAAGACCAGTCAGAGAGTCTGAAAATGACAGGTTGTGAATCTTCTGTCTGGCTGCGTTGCGATCAGTGACATCACGTATGCTCACCAGAAAGCAAGGCACACCGTCAAGTGTCATCAGATGTGCAGAAACTTCACCATTCCAGATGTGTCCATCTTTACTGACAAAATCGGCTTCAAGATTGATGCAGGCACCGTTATGCTGCAAGGGCAAGATCATTTTTTTTCGATCTTCCCAGTCACGCCAAATGCGCAGATCTTTCGCTGTCTTTCCAATCACCTCTTCACGATCCCAACCCGTCATACTCGTGTAGTGATCGTTTACCTCCAGAAATTGCCAATCCTCCAAACGGATAATGGCAATTGCATCTGGACTTGTATTAAATGCAGTGCGAAAACGCTCCTCGCTCTGGCGCACCGTCACCTCAGCACTCATCCTGGCGTCAAGCATGGAATTCATTTGTGCGGCAATCTGATGCAGCTCCAGAGGGCCTGACAAGATGGCTCTCTCGTGAACGGCTCCTGCCTCGACTCGTGCCATGGTGCTGGAAATTTGTTCAACTGAATTAGCAATACGCCGCACAGATCGAATCGTGATGTAAAGCAATAGCAATACCAGCACTAAAATAAAAACGAGGCGCCGCCATACCAAACTAATAATCGGACTGATCACGGATCGATTGTCAATCGAAGCAACCACAAACCAGTCTGAATCCACGATTGGTCCAAAGGCGTAAAACCTTGAACGACCACGGGAATCAGTCAGCTCAACGGTTCCTTCGCGCTCGCTTCTGAGCGTCCGAATTAGCTCCGGCTTGACCGTCATCCCTGCCTGTAGGTCTGCGTTCTCAGACCGTGCAATCAGGATGCCCTCGCTATTAATAATTCCGATCACAGTCTCTGGAGGAAAACCTTCCTGAGGAATAATCGGCTGGTATTTCAGCAGGTCGACTGCAATGGCAGCTACACCTGAAAGCGCGCCCGTTTCGTCACGAATTGGATAAGATAAAGTAGAAACCAAACGCCCGGATAAAAAACCGTGAGCGGGCTGACCGACCGTAAATTGACCTGACCGCTTGAGTTCTGCAAAATAATGCCTAGGGTCTGGCCCAACAGGCGCTCCTGGCCGAACCTCAGTTGCACTGCAGACCAGTTGCCCATCGGTATCAAGTGTGAATACGTTCGCGTAGTTGGGTTCTAGCGCTTTTAATTCTTTCAGAACCGGATCGCAATGCGATGGATCCAGTAACTGAACCTGAGGACGTTGAGAAAGTTTAAAAAGGATAAATTTGGCACGTGCAAGAAACTGCTCGGTCTGCTCAACGTACATGCTGCGGATAATTGAAGCCGTTCGATAGGCATCAGCTACACCGTCTTCGTACTGACGATACGTGCCATAAGTTAAAGCAAAAAGTAATGCGCATAAAGGTATTGCAATCAACCTGAAAAGGATTGTGCGGAGATGAACTTTGCGCGGTGTTGGCATTGTGCCCCTGTGCCATTTAATTGTTTGAGTCGTCGGCACATCTTAAGGCAAATTTAATACAAAAACTGTGCAGCTTCCAAGATTATTGATTGAACAACTTTATGATCTTCACGTGTTTGCGGTCAATGAAAGAGGCAAGCAAATAATCATTGCCTCACTCGAGAAATAAAACTTTAAATTCGGTATAACAAAAGTTATAAGATCTCGAGTGATGCATGTATTTCTTAAACCGAGCTTCGAATTAAATGATCAAACGCGCTCAGACTTGCCTTGGCGCCCTCACCCATCGCGATAATAATTTGTTTGTACGGAACTGTTGTGCAATCACCTGCAGCGAATACCCCAGTCACAGACGTCTGACCTTTGGCATCGACCTCAACTTCACCACGCGGTGACAAGGCGACCGTACCTTTTATCCAGTCGGTATTTGGCAACAATCCAATCTGGACAAAAATGCCTTCAAGTTCGATCTGATGCATTTCATGACTGATGCGGTCCTTATAGACGAGGCCATTCACTTTTTGTCCGTCGCCCGTGACCTCTGTTGTCAGCGCACTCTTGATGACCGTTACATTAGGCAGGCTGTACAGTTTCTTTTGCAAAATGGCGTCTGCACGCAACTCATGATCAAACTCAAGCAGTGTCACGTGCGCAACCAGGCCTGCCAGATCAATCGCTGCTTCAACACCTGAGTTCCCCCCACCAACGACAGAAACCCGTTTGCCCTTGAACAAAGGACCATCGCAATGTGGGCAATACGCCACACCCTTGGTGCGGTACTGTGCTTCCCCGGGAACACCCATCTCGCGCCAGCGCGCGCCTGTGGACAAAATAACTGACCTCGACTTCAGCACAGCACCACTTGCCAGACGAATTTCAATAGGTTGACCGTCGACACCCGGCACCAGTGCCTCGGCACGCTGCAAGTTCATGATGTCGACCTCGTAGGATCTGACGTGCTGCTCAAGAGCCATGACCAGTTTTGGGCCTTCAGTTTCCTGAACAGAAATAAAGTTCTCAATGCCCAGTGTGTCCAGCACCTGCCCGCCAAAGCGCTCGGCCACGATACCCGTACGAATGCCTTTTCGAGCAGCATAAATTGCGGCCGCAGCACCAGCTGGGCCACCGCCCACAATCAGCACGTCAAAAGTTTCGCGTTCATTGAGTTTTTCGGCTTCGCGAGCGATGGCACCAGTGTCGAGCTTAGCAAGGATTTCTTCCAGGCCCATGCGCCCCTGGCCAAAGAGCTCACCGTTCAGATAGATGGCAGGTACGCCCATGATCTGGCGTTCTTCGACTTCTTTCTGGAACATCCCGCCATCAATCATCACGCTTTCAAAAGCAGGATTCAGTACAGACATTGTGTTCAGAGCCTGAACGACGTCCGGACAATTATGGCAAGACAGGGAGATGAAGGTTTCAAAGTGAAATTTGCCATCCAGCGCCTGGATCTGCGCGATGACATCGGCTTCGAGCTTTGGCGGATGTCCGCCGGTCTGGAGCAGCGCCAGGATCAGGGACGTGAACTCATGCCCCATCGGGATGCCTGCGAACTGAATACGTGGGGCCTGACCGACGCGTGCGATACCAAAAGACGGGCGGCGTGCATTGTTGCCGTCTTCGCGCACACTCACTTTGTCTGAAAGCTCGGCAATATCGTACAGCAATCCGCGCATTTCAGCGGCTTTCGGGCTGTCATCCAGGGATGCGACCAATTCAATCGGAGTCACGAGTTTTTCGAGATAAGCTTTAAGCTGTGTTTTGATGGCTGCTTCTAACATGGTTTTTCTACCGTTGATCTTTAAATATGATGTCTGCACATCGGATACGAATCACAATAAAAAAGCGACCGAAAACAAAGTCGCTAAGGTGCCTTTCTATTGCAATCCGGTGATGCATCCGAGATGTACCCGGATGCATTGCCGTGATTGGTGATGCCTGGATTTAGATCTTGCCTACCAGATCGAGCGAAGGTGACAAGGTTGCGTCGCCTTCATTCCACTTGGCTGGGCAAACTTCACCAGGATGCGATGCCACATACTGAGCAGCTTTAACTTTGCGCAGCAACTCGGATGCGTCGCGACCGATACCACCAGCGTTGACTTCAATAATCTGGATTTTGCCAGCTGGATCGATTACGAATGTACCGCGGTCAGCCAAACCAGCCGCTTCGATCATGACGCCAAAGTTACGGCAGATGATGCCTGTTGGATCACCGATCATTGGGTATTGGATTTTACCGATGGTATCTGACGTATCGTGCCAGGCTTTGTGCGTGAAATGCGTGTCAGTCGACACAGAGTAGATTTCAACGCCGAGCTTCTTGAATTCAGCGTAATTGTCAGCCAGGTCACCAAGTTCGGTTGGGCAAACAAATGTGAAATCTGCTGGGTAGAAAAACACAACGGACCATTTACCCTTCAGGTCAGCGTCGGTAACAGGCAAGAATTTGCCGGCATGAAACATAGTCGAGCTAAAT
>CANCOC010000012.1 GCA_947379755.1 Alcaligenaceae bacterium
TAAAGGGCACAGAACAAAAAAGCTCGGCACCATCTGCACCCATCAGACGAAAACGGAACTGACCGTCCTCATCACGAAAGCTCACATATCTTGCGCCTTTACTTACCGCCCTGGCTGCCTTGCCTGTTTGTTCTGAAGAAGTTGTCACGAGTGCACGCAAACCAACTGCCTGGCGCAACTCATGCATAAAAGGTGTGGCAATCGCACGCGCTTTACGCGCACCTTCCTGCAAGATCTCTTCGATGCGCTCAGGATGTGCCATCAGATCCTGGTAGTGAGCACGCAACGGTCCCATCTCCTGCTCAATACGCTCGCACAGGCGCTGCTTGGCATCGCCCCATCCCAGGCCAGCAATCAGTTCATCACGAAATATTGCTGCCTCTCTAGGCTGGGCAAAGGCCTTGTAAATCAGATAAAGATGTGAGGCGTCTGCATCCTTGGATTCGCCCGGGCCGCGTGAATCAGTCACGATCTTTGCGACCGCTGATTTGAGCGCTTTGGCGCCCCCCTCAAACAGCGGCACCGTGTTGTTGTAGCTCTTGGACATTTTGCGCCCATCAAGGCCAGGCAGCGTGGCAACGTCTTCAGCAATTACAGCCTCTGGCATGACAAAAAAATCATGCCCCCGACCAAACAAATGATTAAATCGCTGGGCGATATCGCGCGCCATTTCAAGATGCTGGGTCTGATCACGCCCCACAGGGACCTTGTGCGCATTGAACATCAGGATATCCGCAGCCATCAGAATGGGATAGGAAAACAATCCCATATTGATGCCATCATCTTCCTCAAGGCCTTTGGCGACATTTTGATCTACAGAGGCTTTGTATGCATGCGCGCGGTTCATCAACCCCTTGCCGGTGACGCAGGTCAGCATCCAGGAAAGCTCTGGAATCTCAGGCACATCAGACTGGCGATAAAACGTTACCCGAGCAGGATCCAGTCCCGCAGCCAGCCAGGTGGCGGCAATCTCAAGTCTCGAACGTGCAATCCGATCTGGATCTTCACATTTGATCAGTGCGTGATAGTCGGCAAGAAAAAAGAATGCATCTACATCACGGCTCTGACTGGCCTCGATGGCGGGACGAATCGCTCCAACGTAATTCCCCAGATGCGGGGTGCCAGAGGTTGTAATGCCAGTCAGGACACGGGTATTCATGTGGAGGCCAGGAAATTAAATTAAAAAGCACAAAGGATAAGCGACGTTACAAATCAACCGTATCACGTCTTTCAGAGTCGAGATACTCTTTGGACTGCATCTCAAGAATACGGGATACCGTGCGGTGAAATTCACCCGACATCGGTCCGGTGGTGTAGAGCTGCTCTGCTTCACACGCTGCCGACATGATCAGCTTGACCTTATGATCATAAAAAACATCAATCAACCAGGTAAAGCGTCTGGCCTCGGAAGCTTGACGCGGCCCCATCTCGGGCACCTCGGACAAAATCACCGCGTGAAATCTGCTGGCGAGTTCAAGGTAATCGTTTTGCGATCGTGGCCCACCACACAGCGTAGCAAAATCAAACCAGACCACACTCCCCGCCCGTTTTCTGGCGCGCAACTCGCGATGTTCGATCAGCAAGACTGGCTCCATCGGTGGCGTATCCGAGAGCTGCTCAAAGGCATGCTGCAAAGCCTGCTCTGTTTCAGCATTCAAGGGGCTGTGATAACACTTCACCTGCTCAAGTGCACGACGACGGTAGTCCACACCGGTATCGACATTCAATACATCCATCTGCGCCTCGATGAGCGCAATCGCGGGCAAAATCCGGTCACGATGCAAACCATCAGGGTACAGTAAGGATGGTTTGTAGTTTGATGTCATGACAAACGAGGTGCCATGCTCAAAAAGTTTGAGCAGTAAACGATACAAGATCATGGCATCGGCAACATCCGACACGTGGAACTCATCAAAGCAGATCAGGCGATACCGTCTGGCAATACGCCTGGCGACTTCGTCAAGCGGATCCTGCATGCCTTTGACTTCTTCGAGCTGTCGATGCACGCTGCGCATGAATTCATGAAAGTGCAGGCGTGTCTTGCGTGTGACGGGAACGGTTGCAAAAAAAGCATCCATCAGAAAGCTTTTACCACGCCCCACACCACCCCACAGATAGACGCCTTTAGGCACAGCAGGCCGTTTGAGCAGGCGTTTGACCGCATTGGAACGCTTGCCTTTAAAGGCAATCCATTCGTCGAAATAACGTTGGAGACGCTCGATCGCAATGCGCTGTGACGCATCAGGTTGATAGCCCCGGTCGGCTAATGTTTTCTCGTAGTACTGAAGAACATTCATCACATGCCACTCATCAGTAACAGATAAAAAAATGGTCTGAACAGATCAGGGATTGTTCAGACCATTTAACAGGCTTCAAAGCAGAATCAGAAATTCAGCGCGCGCTTATCAACAGCCAACGCAGCTTCTTTCATCGACTCTGACAAAGTAGGATGTGCATGACAGATCCGTGCGATGTCTTCAGCTGCACCACGGAATTCCATGATGGTGACGGCTTCAGCGATCAGCTCGGAGGCCTGGGGGCCGATGATATGAACGCCTAAAACTTCGTCGGTTGTTGCATCTGCAAGGATTTTGACAAAGCCAGTGGTATCACCCAGAGCGCGTGCACGTCCATTGGCAAGGAAAGGAAAGCTGCCGGACTTGTAGGCATGGCCAGAGGCTTTAAGCTGCTGTTCGGTCTGACCCACCCATGCAATCTCAGGCGAGGTGTAAATCACCCAGGGAATGGTATTGAAATTGACGTGACCATGCTGGCCAGCAATCCGCTCGGCAACTGCAACGCCTTCTTCTTCAGCTTTGTGTGCAAGCATCGGACCGCGCACCACATCACCAACAGCCCAGACGTTTGGCAGATTGGTTTTGCAGTCGCCATCGACTACGACAAAGCCGCGTTCGTCGAGCTGGAGACCGACCGATTCAGTATTCAATCCACCGGTGTAAGGCACACGGCCAATTGAGACAATCAGCTTGTCCACAACCAGTTTGTGCTCAGCACCTGCTGCATCGGTATAGGGAACGGTCACTTGTTTGGCGGTTGCCTTGATCTCACCAATCTTGACACCCATCTGGATCGACAGGCCCTGCTTGGTGAAAATCTTTTGCGCTTCTTTGGCAACCTGGTTATCAACAGCAGCCAGAAACTCAGGCATGGCTTCGAGAACAGTCACTTCAGCACCAAGACGACGCCAGACGCTTCCCATTTCCAGACCAATCACACCAGCACCGATCACACCAAGTTTCTTTGGCACGGCAGCGATATTGAGAGCACCGTCGTTTGAAAGGACCTGCTGTTCATCAAAAGGCAGACCTGGCAATTCGCGGGCCGATGAGCCCGTTGCAATCACAATGTGTTTGCCGACCAGCTCAGCAGTGGTGCTACCTGTCACCTTGATCGCATAGCCACCTTCGACGGGACCTGCAAAAGCGCCTTTGCCGTGGAAAAATGTGATCTTGTTCTTTTTGAACAGATACAGGATGCCGTCGTTATTTTGTTTAACAACAGTGTTTTTACGACCGATCAGCTTATCAAGCTTGAGTGTGACGCCCTTGACCTCAATGCCATGTTCGGCAAAGTGGTGATTGACCTGATCGTAGTGCTCAGACGACTGCAGCATGGCCTTGGAAGGAATACAACCAACGTTTGTGCAAGTACCACCTGGTGCCGGACCACCCTGGCCATTTTGCCAGGCATCGATACAAGCGACGGTTTTGCCGAGCTGGGCCGCACGAATGGCGGCAATATACCCGCCTGGGCCTGCGCCAATAACAACTACATCAAATTGATTAGACATGGATATTTCCGGCTTAGATTTCGAGCAACAGGCGCTGTGGGTCTTCGAGCGCTTCTTTCATGGCAACCAGACCAAGGACGGCTTCGCGGCCATCAATAATGCGGTGATCATAGGACATCGCGAGATAGTTGATCGGACGGATCACAATCTGGCCTTTTTCAACCACTGCACGTTCTTTGGTGGCATGCACGCCCAGAATGGCTGACTGAGGTGGGTTGATAATCGGTGTCGACAGCATCGAGCCAAAGACGCCGCCGTTAGAGATCGAGAATGTACCGCCAGTCATTTCTTCAATTCCGAGCTTGCCTTCGCCTGCGCGTTTACCAAAATCAGCGATGGTTTTTTCGATCTCTGCAATCGACATTTGGTCAGCATTACGCAGGATGGGTACGACCAGACCGCGCGGGCTGCCAACGGCGATGCCAATATCAAAATAGCCGTGATAAATGATGTCTTTACCATCCACTGAAGCATTCAGCAGGGGGTAGCGTTTGAGTGCTGCGACAGCCGCCTTGACAAAGAAAGACATGAAGCCGAGCTTGACGCCATGCTCTTTTTCGAACTTGTCCTTGTACAGGTTACGCAAGTCGATTACAGCCTGCATATTGACTTCGTTAAACGTGGTCAGAATGGCGTTGTCTTGCTGCGATTGCAACAGGCGCTCAGCCACACGCGCACGCAGGCGGCTCATGGGAACACGCTGCTCTGGACGACCATCCAGGGACTGCGTCATGGGCACAGCAGGTGCTGCTGGCTTGGCGGGCGCTGCTGCGGGTGCAGCAGACGCACCCATTGCATCACCTTTGGTTACACGACCATCACGGCCTGAACCCGCGACGCCATCTGCTGAAACGCCTTTTTCGGCAAGAATCTTTGTGGCAGCAGGCGACGCAATCGCACCAGCGGCGGCCTTCGCTGCAGGCGCTGCAGCAACAGGTGTGGCGGCTGCGACAGGGGCTGCCGCAGCAGGTGAGGCGGCTGCAGTTGCAGCAGTATCAATACGCGCAATCACTTCGCCAGAAACGACCAGACTGCCGTCAGCCTTGACGATTTCTTTGAACACACCAGACGCAGGTGCAGGGACTTCAAGCACGACTTTGTCAGTTTCGACTTCGATCAGAATTTCGTCTGCCTGAACCATTTCGCCCGGCTTCTTTTTCCAGGTGAGCAAGGTTGCTTCGGACACTGACTCTGACAACTGAGGCACTACAACATCGGTGATAGCCATTATTTTTTCCGTAATGAATGAGATGCGTCTTTCTGATTGATTGGATGTGGTTATTTGGTCAGTACAAAGGATTTGAATTTGCCAAAAGCTTGTTCAACCAGCGCTTTCTGCTGTTCCTGATGCTTGGCCAGATAGCCCACCGCTGGTGAGGCAGAAGCCGCACGCCCGGCATAACCCAGTTTTTGTCCCGACGACATGTTCTCGTACAGGTGATGTTCCACATAAAACCAGGGGCCCTGATTTTGTGGTTCGTCCTGTACCCAGACAACTTCAGTCGCCTTGGGGTATTTGCGCAGCTCTGTTTCGAAGGTCTTGTGTGCGAACGGATAGAGCTGTTCAACACGAATGATTGCAACGTTATCCAGCTCACGCTCACGACGACCGTTGATCAGGTCGTAGTAGACCTTGCCTGAACATGCCAGCACCCGTTTGACTGTCGCGGGATTGATCGCTTCATCGACCTCGCCAATGATCGGACGGAAACGACCGCCTGACAAATCTGTGAGTGGCGAGCCGGCATCCTTGTTACGCAACAGGGATTTGGGAGTGAGGATGACCAGTGGCTTGCGGAACTGACGAATCATCTGACGACGCAACAGGTGGAAAATCTGCGCAGCACTGGTTGGCTGCACCACCTGGATATTATTATCGGCACAGAGCTGCAAAAAGCGTTCAATACGGGCCGAAGAGTGCTCAGGACCCTGACCTTCGTAGCCGTGTGGCAGCATCATGGTCAGACCAGACTGGCGACCCCATTTGGCTTCGCCCGACACGATGAACTGATCGATCACGACCTGTGCACCATTGACGAAGTCACCAAACTGCGCTTCCCAGATGGTCAGCGTATTAGGATCGGCGCATGAATAACCATATTCAAAACCGAGCACAGCTTCTTCGGAGAGGACAGAATCAATCACTACAAATGGGGCCTGACCTTCGGCCACATTTTGCAGGGGGATGTATGTACCATCATTCCAGCGTTCACGATTCTGATCATGCAGCACGGCATGACGATGCACAAAGGTACCGCGGCCGGAATCCTGGCCCGTGATACGCAGGGCATAGCCCGATGCAACGAGAGACGCGAAAGCAAGGTGCTCGCCCATTCCCCAGTCCAGATTCTGGTCACCACGCGCCATGGCGCTGCGGTCTTTCAAAAGTTTGTTCACCAGCATGTGCGGTGTAAAACCTTCTGGCACCTGAGTCAGGCGCTCACCCAATCGCTTGAGTTCAGCCAGTGGTACGGCGGTATCGGCCTGGTCCGTCCACTTGGCACCCAGATAAGGTGACCAGTCAATGGCGTACTTGCTCTTGTAATTAGTCAGTACGGGCTCGATCGTACGACGACCATCTTCCATATACTGGCGATAGTCTTTGACCAGCTGGTCGCCATCACCCTCGTTGAGCACACCTTGAGCGGTGAGTTTGTCAGCGTAGAGCTTGCGCGTACCAGGGTGCACGCCAATACGCTTGTACATCAACGGCTGGGTCAGTGCAGGTGTGTCCTGCTCGTTGTGACCAAGCTTGCGGAAACAGACGATATCGACGACGACATCGCGACCAAACTGCATGCGGAAATCAAGTGCCAGACGGGTCGCAAACACGACAGCTTCGGGATCATCGCCATTGACGTGAAATACGGGAGCTTCGATCATCTTTGACACGTCGGTACAGTAGATGGTCGAACGTGTATCGCGCGGATCAGAAGTGGTAAAACCGATCTGGTTGTTAATCACCAGATGAATGGTGCCGCCCGTGCCGTAGCCACGTGTTTCGGCAAGGTTGAGGGTTTCCATGACGACGCCCTGTCCAGCGAAAGCAGCATCACCGTGCACCAAGACTGGCAAGACCTGTTTATAGCCTTCGGCACCACGTCGTTCCTGACGTGCGCGCACACTGCCTTCGACGACAGGGTTGACGATCTCAAGGTGTGAAGGGTTAAAGGCCAGCGACAGGTGCACCGGACCACCGCGGGTCGACAGATCACTTGAAAAACCGTTGTGATATTTGACATCGCCATCGGTCAGGCCTTCAGCATGATGGCCTTCGAACTCTGCGAACAGATCACCGGGCATCTTGCCCATGATGTTGACCAGCATATTCAGGCGACCACGGTGGGCCATGCCCACAATGATTTCCTGGACGCCTGACTCGCCGGCATGGTTGACCAGCTCGTCCATCGAAGCGATAAAGCTGTCTCCGCCTTCCAGGGAGAAGCGTTTTTGACCGACGTACTTTGTGTGCAAAAAGCGTTCAAGGCCTTCGGCCTCGGTCAGCTGCTGCAACAGGTGACGTTTGCGCTCAGGCGTGACAGCCGGGGCACTGAACGTGGTTTCGAGACGCTCCTGAATCCAGCGCTTGATGGCCGGGTCCGAGATGTGCATGTATTCGGCACCCACTGACCGGCAATACGTATCACGCAAAGCCTTCAGGATGTCGCGCAGCGACATCGTCGTCGCTTTGGAAAAATAAGTATTGGAAGCCGAAAACACCTGATCCAGGTCGGCCTCAGTCAAGCCATAGAACGCGGGATCAAGCTCTGGAATGGCCGGGCGATCCTGACGCTTGAGGGGGTCGAGATCCGCCCAACGTGCGCCAAGTGAACGGTAAGAAGCAATCAGTGACTGGACATGAACCTGCTTCATGGCAACAGCGAGATCGGGCTCTTGTCCGCGCTGCACAAAAGCGTTGGCTTTGGCGCGCTGAGCAAAAGATTCAACAATCGGCGCATGGGCCTGATCGCGTGTGGCTTCCTGACCATCTGAGGCAGGCATATTCTGGAGCTGATCGAAATAGTTTCGCCAGTTATCCGGCACGGAGCCAGGATTATCCAGATATGACTCGTAGAGTTCTTCTACGTAGGGCGCATTGCCCCCAAAGAGGTATGAATTAGCTAGTGATTCAAGTTCTGATGACATTTTGACGCTTCACCTTGTCGAGTGCTTCACCCGTTGCGATGCAGGAAAACCTTCCGCTTGTTCGGCCTAACCGGTTTGCGGATAGCGGGGCAGAAGGCAGTTTTGAAAAGCCTAAAGTACCGGCCATAAATTATAACCCCTCACCTCGTTAACCGCTTGGTTTTTCTTGGCTTGCCTGCGGACTTTAAGCCTGAACCTGCTGATTTTGTTGGTTTTTCTATGCTGCAACGCAAAATCGAAAGATTCACGGACATGCTGTCAACAGCAGTACTTGCCTGTAAGCTTACGCAAACCTTTCCATCATGTTTAGATAAAGTTGCCCATGGACGAAAACCTCGCAAAACTGGCCCTCGACTACCACGCTTACCCGACTCCGGGAAAGATTTCGGTCACTCCTACCAAACCGCTCGCCAACCAGGATGACCTGTCCCTGGCCTATTCGCCAGGTGTCGCACATGCCTGCATGGCGATTTTTCATGAGGGTGACGAAGCTGCAGCCAAATACACTTCGCGCTCCAACCTGGTAGGTGTCATCACAAACGGTACGGCAGTGCTGGGCCTGGGCAATATCGGACCATTGGCCTCCAAGCCCGTGATGGAAGGTAAAGGATGCCTGTTCAAGAAATTTGCCGGCATTGACGTCTTTGATATCGAGCTCGACGAAACCGATCCTGAAAAGCTGGTTGAAATCATTGCCGCGCTCGAACCCACACTGGGAGGCATCAACCTTGAGGACATCAAGGCGCCCGAGTGCTTCTATATTGAGAAAAAACTCAAAGAGCGCATGAAGATCCCGGTCTTTCATGACGATCAGCACGGTACCGCCATCATTTCTTCGGCTGCAATTCTCAATGGCCTGAAGGTTGTCGGCAAACGTATGGATCAGGTCAAACTGGTCGTATCGGGCGCAGGTGCCGCTGCCATTGCGTGCCTGGATCTGCTGGTTCATCTGGGCATCGCAAAAAAGAACATCTTTGTCTGTGACTCACGCGGTGTCATTTACGAAGGCCGTGATGCCGAAATGGAACCGAACAAGTTGCGCTATGCGCAACAAACCACTTTGCGCACACTGACTGAGGCCATGCAAGGCGCGGATGTATTCCTGGGATGTTCTGCAGCAGGCGTCGTCAATGCCGAGATGGTCAAGAGCATGGCGGTGACGCCTCTCATTCTGGCGCTGGCAAACCCGGAGCCTGAAATCCGTCCCGAAATCGCCAAGGCCGCACGTCCGGACTGCATCATTGCGACAGGTCGCTCGGATTATCCCAATCAGGTCAACAACGTCTTGTGTTTTCCGTTCATTTTCCGTGGGGCACTCGACTGCGGTGCAAGCCGCATTACCGAAGAAATGAAGCTCGCCTGCGTCAAGGCCATTGCCGAACTCACAGAGGCCGAGCAAAGCGACGAAGTCGCGCAGGCCTATGCGGGGCAAGACCTCACCTTCGGTCCTGAATACATCATCCCCAAACCGTTTGATCCTCGGCTGATCATGATGATCGCACCGGCTGTCGCACAAGCTGCCGCAGACTCTGGTGTGGCACGTCGTCCGATCAAGGACATGGATGCCTACCGCGAAAAACTGCAGGCGATGGTCTATCACTCCGGCCAGCTGATGAGTCCCCTGTTTAGCCAGGCAAAACGTGCGCCCAAGCGTGTCATCTATGCAGATGGTGAAGACGAACGGGTATTGCGCGCAGCGCAGACCGTCTCGGACGAAAAAATTGCACACCCTATCCTGATTGGCCGTCCTTCGGTCATCAATATGCGGATCAAGAAAATGGGGCTGCGCCTGGAAGCCGGCAAGAATTTCGAAATTGTCGACCCAGAAGATGATGCCAGATTCACCGAAGCGTGGACCGAGTATTACAACCTCAAGGGACGCGAAGGCGTGACACCCACGATTGCCAAGGCAATGGTGCGCAAGCACAACACGCTGATTGGTGTGCTGTTGCTCAAACGCGGCGATGCGGATGCCTTGCTGTGCGGCATGAGCAGCAGCTTTGACAACCAGCTGAAGTATGTTGCCGATGTGATTGGCCTCAAGCCTGGTGTCTCAACGTTTGCTGCGATGAATGTCCTGATGTTGCCGGATCAGACATTGTTTATCTGCGATACACATGTCAACATTGATCCTACGGCAGAACAGGTTGCAGACATGACCGTCCAGGCTGCGCAGGAAGTGCGCCGGTTTGGTCTGGTACCCAAGATTGCCCTGCTTTCGCATTCAAACTTTGGCAGTCGCCCGACAGAGTCCTCACGCAAGATGGCGCTGGCACGCAAACTCATTGGCGAGCGGGCTCCGAGCCTGGAGGTCGATGGTGAGATGCATGCAGACTCAGCGCTATCCGAAAGCATTCGTATGGCGAGCTACCCTGACAGCACACTCAAGGGTAGCGCGAACTTGTTGATCACACCCAACCTCGATACCGGCAATGTCACGTACAACTTACTCAAGATGACAGGCAGCAACGGTGTGGCAATGGGCCCTGTACTCCTGGGTGCTGCGCGCCCTGTGCATATCCTCACAACAAGCGCGACCGTCAGACGTGTCGTGAACATGACGGCACTTGCTGTAGTCAATGCCCAGATGGAGTCAGAAAACCGATAATGTAAGCTGACAAAAAAAAGACAGCCTAGGCTGTCTTTTTTTTCACCCGTTTGTAGACAACAAAAACAGATGTAAAGGGATGCACCTGAATGCACCCCTTGCTGAGAGTTACTTCTTCAGTTTGTTCGCAGGAATATCACGCGCAACAGAACCCTCGAATAACTGACGGGGACGACCAATTTTATAGTCGGCATCAGAGATCATTTCGTTCCATTGTGCAATCCAGCCCACGGTGCGGGCAAGCGCAAAGATCGCAGTAAAGAGTGCGGTCGGTACGCCAATCGCGCGCTGAACAATACCTGAGTAGAAGTCAACGTTCGGATACAGTTTACGCTCGACAAAATATGGATCTTCGAGTGCAATGCGTTCGACTTCCATTGCAAGTTTGAATAACGGATCGTTTTCGAGGCCTAAAGCTGCCAGGACCTCTTTACACGTCTGTTGCATCAGTTTGGCACGAGGATCGTAGTTCTTGTAGACACGGTGACCAAAGCCCATCAGGCGCACGCCAGAGTTCTTGTCTTTAACTTGTTCCATGAACTCAGCCACGACTGACATGCCGCCTTTGGCCTGTAATTCTTCGAGCATCTGCAGACAAGCTTCGTTCGCACCGCCGTGAGCAGGGCCCCACAGGCACGCCACACCTGCAGCAATTGCCGCAAACGGGTTGGTACCTGACGAACCACACAAACGCACGGTTGAAGTCGAAGCATTCTGCTCGTGATCGGCATGCAGGATAAATATACGATCCAGTGCACGTTCAACTACAGGATTGACGACGTACTCTTCGCAAGGCGTAGCAAACATCATGCGCAGGAAGTTGCCCGTGTAGGACAAATTGTTTTGCGGATAGACGTAAGGCTGACCCTGTGAATATTTATAAGCCATCGCCACAAGTGTCGGCATTTTTGCAATCAGGCGGATCGCTGAAACATGGCGATGATGTGGATTGGTGATGTCATTGGAGTCATGATAAAAAGCAGACAAAGCACCGACCAGACCAGTCAGGACAGCCATTGGGTGCGCATCACGACGAAAACCGCGCAGGAAAAACTGCATCTGCTCGTTGACCATTGTGTGGTGGGTCACGAGATCGTCAAAATCTGACTTCTGCGTGCTGTCTGGCAGTTCGCCATTCAGGATCAGATAGCAAATATCCATGAAATCGCAATTGACAGCGAGTTGTTCGATTGGGTATCCGCGATAAAGCAGTTCACCCTTGTCACCGTCAATGTATGTAATGCTTGATGAGCACGCTGCTGTGGACATAAAGCCCGGATCAAAGGTAAACATACCTGTCTGACCATAGAGCTTACGAATGTCGATGACCTGTGGGCCGACAGTACCGTCGTATACAGGAAAGTCAACAGAGGGGCTTCCGTCTGAAAACGATAGCGTGGCTTTTTTATCGGATAGTTTCATCGATCATTCCTTCAGTTAAATTCAAAGCGCGCGGATCTGGAACAGAACATCTCGCACAGCAGGTCGGTCAAGGGCGCCATCAGGCTCTGTACGGGCCAACAACAAATCCATCAGTTCATTGTCACCCAACTCAAATAATTGAGTGAGTGCTCCAACTTCGACATCAGTCAACTCAGTTTCAAATGCATCGAGATAACGCGTGAGCATCAGATCATTTTCAAGCAAGCCACGGCGGGCTCGCCAGCGAAGCCTGACCCGATCCTGATCTGATAGCTTTCCCATTGTTATACCGACCTGCGAACCAGCATTTCTTTAATCTTGCCAATGGCCTTGGAAGGATTCAGGCCTTTGGGACACACGTCCACACAGTTCATGATTGTGTGGCAACGGAACAAACGATATGGATCTTCGAGGTTATCCAGACGCTCTTCTGTCGCATGATCACGCGTATCAGCAATAAAGCGATATGCCTGCAACAAACCGGCAGGACCGACAAACTTGTCAGGATTCCACCAGAATGAAGGGCAGGAAGTCGAACAGCATGCACACAGAATGCACTCATACAGACCATCGAGCTCTTCGCGCGCAGCAGGTGTCTGCAAACGCTCTTTCTCTGGTGGCTGCGTATCATTGATCAGGTAAGGCTTGATCGAATGGTACTGGTTAAAGAACTGTGTCATATCGACGATCAGGTCACGAATCACTGGCAGGCCTGGCAAAGGACGCAATACGACCGGCTCTTTGAGCTCCAGCATATTGGTCGTACATGCCAGACCGTTTTTGCCGTTGATGTTCATGGCGTCCGAACCACAGACGCCTTCACGACATGAGCGGCGCAACGAAAGACTGTCATCAACGTCCATCTTGATGCGAATCAACGCATCAAGCAACATCTTGTCAGTTGGCTGCAACTCGACTTCGAGTTTTTGCATGTAAGGGCGCTCGTCCTTGTCAGGATCGTAGCGATAAATTTCAAACTTCACGATGCGTTTTGTGCTCATGATGGGTATCCAGAAATCCTGACTTAGAAGGTCCGCGACTTGGGCGGAAAGCTTTCGACTGTGAGCGGCTGCAGTTGCACAGGCTTGTAATCCAGGCGGTTGTCTGCCGAGTACCACAAGGTGTGCTTGATCCAGTTCTCATCATCGCGCGTTGGATGGTCATCGAGCGCATGCGCACCACGACTCTCTGTACGTGCAGCGGCAGAGTGAATCGTCGAGCGGGCAACTTCAATCATGTTGCTCAATTCGAGGGCTTCGATCCGTGCGGTGTTAAACACCTTGGACTTGTCATTGAACGCAATGTTGTCGACTCTTGCAGCGAGGGCGTCAATTTTGGCAACGCCTTCTTTCAGTGTTGCGAGTGTACGGAATACACCACAATGCTGTTGCATCGCGTTGCGGATGTCGTTACCAACTTCCTGAGTTTTTTCACCCGTCGTGCGTGACTCAATTTTATTGACGCGATCGATTGAGTAATCGACCGAAGCCTGAGGAAGTGGCTTGTGCGTGAGTTTCCCTGCAGCGTGTGCGGCAACGATATGATTGCCTGAAGCACGTCCGAACACAATCAAGTCGAGCAACGAGTTCGTACCCAGGCGATTTGCACCGTGGACCGAAACTGCTGAACACTCACCGATTGCGTACAAACCATTCACGACCTGATTCTGCGTACCATCCCATGTCACAACCTGACCGTTATAGTTGGCCGGGATACCGCCCATCTGGTAGTGAATGGTCGGAACAACAGGGATTGGTTCTTTGGTGGCATCAACGTTGGCAAACTTATGACCAATTTCAAGAATCGATGGTAAACGCTTGCTGATGACATCGGCACCGAGATGATCGAGCTTCAGGTGAACGTAGGCGCCATCAGGACCACAGCCTCGGCCTTCCTTGATTTCCTGGTCCATGCAGCGTGAAATAAAATCACGTGGCGCAAGATCTTTCAGGGTCGGTGCATAGCGTTCCATGAAGCGTTCGCCGTCTTTGTTGAGCAGAATACCGCCCTCACCGCGCACACCTTCAGTAATCAGCACACCTGCTCCGGCAACCCCGGTTGGGTGAAACTGCCAGAATTCCATGTCCTGCATCGGGATGCCCGCGCGCGAAGCCATACCCATGCCGTCGCCCGTGTTAATAAAGGCATTGGTCGAGGCAGCCCAGATACGGCCCGCACCGCCAGTCGCTAGCACGGTCGTCTTGGCTTCGAAAATATACATTTCGCCGGTTTCCATCTCGAGGGCGGTCACGCCCACGACATCACCCGCCTCGTCACGAATCAGGTCCAGCGCCATCCATTCAACAAAAAATTGCGTGCGTGAAGCAACGTTGCGCTGATACAGGGTATGCAACATGGCATGGCCCGTGCGATCAGCTGCGGCACAGGCGCGCTGCACGGGTTTTTCGCCAAAGTTGGCAGTATGCCCACCGAACGGACGCTGATAGATGGTGCCATCAGCATTGCGGTCAAAAGGCATACCGAAATGCTCAAGCTCGTACACCGCATTGGGTGCCTCGCGGCACATGAATTCAATTGCGTCCTGATCACCCAGCCAGTCTGACCCCTTGACGGTGTCATACATGTGCCAGTACCAGTTGTCTTCACTCATGTTGCCCAGTGAAGCACCGATACCGCCCTGCGCAGCAACTGTGTGCGAACGCGTAGGAAATACTTTGGACAACACCGCAACATTGAGACCTGCGTTCGCAAGCTGTAATGAACAACGCATGCCAGCACCGCCGGCACCTACGACAACCACGTCAAATTTACGACGTGGCAATGATGATTTGACTGAAGTCATGGCTTAAGCTCTCCAGAGGATGTGTACGAAATACACGACCGAACCAACCAGCCACAAGATGGTTAGAACCATTAAAAATAAACGCAGACCAACGGGTTTGATGTAATCCATCCAGATGTCACGAATACCAATCCAGGCATGCCATGTAAGCGAGATCATGGCGAGCGACGCCAGGATCTGGCCAACAGGCACCATCAGACAGGTGAAAGTGAACAGATTTTTCCAACCCTGATATGTGAACCCTGACATCGTCAGAATTCCAGCGAGCAAAACCAGTGTGTAGATCGCCATAATAATGGCGGTGACGCGCTGGACAATGAAGCCAAACGTACCGTAATGGGCACCGACTACCAGGCGTTTTGGACCGATGTTTTCAATAGGGGTCATCACCACACTCCGAACAATTTAAGACCAAAAACAGCTGTCAGTGCCAGACTCACGCCCAGAACAAGACTTGCGCTTTTAGCCGCTGATTCTTTGTCCATGCCGATATGGAGGTCGAGCACGAGATAGCGGATACCGGCACAGAAATGATGCAGGTAACCCCAGATCAGAACCAGCAGGATAAGTTTGACAATTGGATTGCCAACCACAGCAGACATGGAGGCAAAGCCAGCTTCTGACACAAAGCTCATCGCAAACAGCGCGATCAGCAAGGGCAGACAGAGAAATAACAAGGCGCCGCTTACGCGATGCAAAATGGACACCTTACCGGCCATGGGCAGACGGTAATTCATCAAGTCAACGGGACTGATGTTGCGAAACTGAGGACGCGGCTTTGGAGCTGAGTCAGACATAACGACCTCGAAAAGAGAGCGATGGGATGGGATAAACACTACATTTTCGCCGATATGAGTCTTTCATTCAAATCAGCTAAATTACTGAACTAATTCAAGCTATTGCGATAATAATACTGATCAGTCACATAATGACCACTCCGTAATTCTACCGGACGATCTGCATAAGTGTAAGAAATTCTGTCCACTCGCAGCAAAGGTGTTGCCAAATTCACTTTTAACAGGCCTGCAACGTCAGCATCGGCGGGCACTGCACGCAGTTTTTCTTCTGCACGGACCATGCTGACGCCAAACTGGGTTTCAAAAAAGCCATAAAGTGGCCCGACATAGCCGGCTAGTGATTCTGCCGTCAAGCCTTTGAACAAGGCGCTCGGCAAATAAATATCATCCACAACCGTGGGTACACCGGAAAATGACAGCAAGCGGCGGATCGCCACAACAGGATCCCCTGCCTTAAGCTCGAGGCTACGCGCCATTTCGGCGTTGGCCCTGATGCGACGGCAATCAAGAATGCGGCTTTCGGCAGGCTGGGGTTCACCTTCGTTTGGTGCGAGTCGCAAAAACCTGAACCGCACGCGGGCTTCGTGGTGGGTAGAGACAAACGTGCCTTTGCCCTGCCTGCGCATGAGCAGATGCTCTGCAGCCAGCTCGTCAACGGCCTTGCGCACGGTGCCCTGACTGACCTGAAAACGCGCCGCCAGTTCGATTTCGCTTGGAATCGCCTCGCCGGGCTTCCACTCACCACGGTCGAGCGACTGCACGAGCAAGGCTTTAATTTGCTGATACAGCGGGCTAAAGGCTGCGGAACCGGTTGCGGGAGCTGTCCCACGCTCGGCTGGCGCAGAGCTGCGTACGGTTAAATCAGACATGTTGAAGGGCAATTGAATACATAGGCTCATTGTTACACAGACATGGCCGCAAGTCCACGACTCTTGTGTCTTATATAAGATATAAGATTGGTTGACGCGCCCGGCAATTTACACTAGCATCCTGTGCAGAATCCAGACCGCCTGGTTGAGATCGAACCGTCAGCCAGACGCGTTAAAAACGTTAAACTTAGCTTTGAACTTTTACATTAGTCATTTCGGAGATTGTTATGTCAAAACCCGCCATGCGTGTTGCGGTCACCGGTGCAGCAGGCCAGATCGGTTACGCCCTGCTGTTTCGTATTGCCTCGGGTGAAATGCTCGGCAAAGACCAGCCAGTGATTTTGCAGCTGCTTGAGATCCCTGACGAAAAAGCGCAAAAGGCGCTCAAAGGCGTCATGATGGAACTCGACGACTGCGCCTTCCCATTGCTGCAGTCGATGAGCGCACACAGCGACCCACGCGAAGCCTTTAAAGATGTCGACGTCGCACTGCTGGTTGGCTCGCGTCCACGCGGCCCTGGCATGGAGCGTGCCGAGTTGCTGGCTGTCAATGGCCAAATCTTTACCGCCCAGGGCAAAGCGCTCAATGACGTTGCCAGCCGCAATGTAAAAGTCCTGGTGGTTGGCAACCCTGCTAATACCAATGCATATATCGCGATGAAATCGGCACCCAGCCTGCCAGCTAAAAACTTCACCGCCATGTTGCGCCTGGACCATAACCGCGCACTGTCGCAGCTTGCCACCAAACTGAACAAGCCAGTCGCCGACATCCAGAAACTCGCAGTGTGGGGCAATCACTCACCTTCGATGTATGCAGACTACCGCTTTGCCACGATCGGTGGCCAGAGCGTTTCAAAACTGATCAATGACGACGCATGGAATCGTGACACATTCCTGCCAACTGTTGGCAAACGTGGCGCAGCCATTATCGAAGCACGCGGCCTGTCTTCAGCCGCTTCGGCCGCAAACGCAGCGATTGATCACATTCGTGACTGGGTCCTGGGCACCAACGGCAAGTGGGTCACCATGGGTGTGCCATCCGATGGCACCTATGGCATTCCTGAAGGCATCATGTATGGCGTGCCAGTCACCTGCGAAGGTGGTGAATATCACCGCATCACAGGTCTGGAAATTGACGGGTTCTCGCGCGAGCGCATGGACCTCACTCTGAAAGAGTTACTCGAAGAGCGTGATGGCGTTGCCCATCTGTTGAACTAACGCACTAAACGAATGGGCCCACTGATGGGCCCATTTTTTTAATAATAATTAAGCACTGGAGTCATGCATGTCTAACCAAGCTACCGCTGGCCAACGTTTTCGCGCTGCACTTGCCGCAGAAAAACCTCTACAAATTATTGGCGCGATCAACGCCAACCATGCGCTGCTTGCCAAGCGTGCCGGCTTTCATGCCATCTATCTGTCTGGCGGCGGAGTCGCTGCAGGTTCACTGGGTTTGCCAGACCTGGGCATCAATACGCTGGACGACGTGCTGACAGACGTACGCCGCATTACCGACGTCTGCGACACACCACTGATTGTCGACATCGACACCGGCTTTGGTCCCTCAGCCTTCAACATTGCTCGCACCATCAAAAGTCTGACAAAATTTGGCGCGGCTGGATGCCATATTGAAGATCAGGTTGGCGCCAAGCGTTGCGGCCACCGCCCTGGCAAGGAAATTGTCACCACAGAAGAAATGCGCGACCGCGTCAAAGCAGCAACCGATGCGCGTACAGATGACAGCTTCTACATCATCGCGCGTACCGATGCGATTGCCGCCCAGGGCGTTGATGCAGCCATTGAGCGTGCACTGGCATGTGTAGAAGCAGGTGCCGATGCAATCTTTGCCGAAGCCGCCTACGACCTGGCCACTTTTGACAAATTTGCCAAAGCCATCAGCGTGCCTTTGCTTGCCAACATTACCGAGTTCGGACAGACACCGTTATTTACGGTTGAAGAGTTACGCTCAGTTGGCGTGGGCATGGTGCTCTATCCCCTGTCTGCATTCCGTGCGATGAACAAAGCCGCCGAAACGGTCTATCAGGCCATTCGTCGCGACGGTCACCAGAAAAATGTCGTCGATATGATGCAGACCCGCGAAGAACTCTACGACCGTATCAATTACCACGCCTTTGAAGGCGCACTCGACAAGTTGTTTGCTGAGAACAAGTCCAAGTAATCATTGCAACACACCGAATCTGAATCAAGGAAAATCAACATGGCCACAAGTAAAAAAGTTGCAGCAAAAAAAACTGCACCCGCCAAAGTCGTCACCGCTAAAGTCGCACCTGCTGCAGAAGCAGTTGCACCCGTTTTCAAACCTAAAAAATCCGTTGCACTTTCAGGCGTGACCGCAGGCAATACCGCACTGTGTACAGTGGGTCGCAGCGGCAACGACCTGAACTATCGCGGCTATGACATTCTGGACCTCGCCGATGTCAGCGAATTCGAGGAAGTGGCCCATCTGCTGATTCATGGCAAGCTGCCCAACAAAGCCGAACTGGCTGCTTACAAAGCAAAACTGCGCGCCTTGCGCGGCCTGCCCGCCCAATTGCAGACCGTGCTCGAATCCCTGCCCGCAGCCAGCCACCCGATGGATGTCATGCGGACAGCCGCCTCGGCTCTGGGATGCATGCTGCCCGAAAAAGAAGATCATAACGTTCCTGGCGCACGCGACATCGCCGACCGCCTGATGGCAAACCTGGGTTCAGCCCTGCTTTACTGGTATCACTTTAGCCACAACGGTCGCATCATTGATGTACAAACCGATGATGACACGATCGGTGGCCACTTCCTGCATCTGCTGCACGGAACCAAACCCAACGCCGACTGGGTGCGTGCGATGCACACATCCTTGATTCTGTATGCAGAGCACGAGTTCAATGCGTCGACCTTTACCTGCCGCGTGATCGCAGGTACTGGTTCAGACATGTACTCAGCAATTTCGGGTGGTATTGGCGCACTGCGCGGACCCAAGCATGGCGGTGCAAACGAAGTCGCTTTCGAAGTACAGAAGCGCTACGAAAACCCCGCTGAGGCAGAGGCTGACATCCGTGCCCGTATCGAAAACAAAGAAGTTGTGATTGGCTTTGGACACCCTGTCTACACGATTGCCGATCCACGCAACAAGGTCATCAAAGAAGTTGCGCTGCGCCTGTCCAAAAAAGAAGGCACTACCAAAATGTACGACATCGCCGACCGTATCGAAGCCACGATGTGGGATGCCAAGAAGATGTTTGCAAACCTGGACTGGTTTTCCGCAGTGTCTTATCACATGATGGGGGTGCCGACTGCCATGTTCACGCCATTGTTTGTGATCGCACGCACCGCAGGCTGGTCAGCCCACATTATCGAACAGCGCATCGACAACAAGATCATTCGTCCCGCCGCCAACTACACCGGCCCCGATGATCAAAAATTCGTGCCTCTCGCAAAGCGCAAATAATATGAACACAGCGAACCGCAAGCCCCTGCCCGGGACCAAACTGGACTACTTCGACACACGTGCTGCTGTTGAATCCATCAAGCCCGGCGCCTATGACACGCTGCCATACACGTCGCGTGTATTTGCCGAAAACCTGGTGCGCCGCTGCGATCCTGCATCGCTCGCCGCATCGCTCGCGCAGATCATTGAACGCAAGCGAGACCTGGACTTTCCATGGTTTCCTGCACGGGTAGTTTGTCACGACATTCTGGGTCAGACTGCATTAGTCGACCTGGCGGGTCTGCGGGACGCAATCGCTGCGCAGGGCGGTGACCCCGCACTGGTTAACCCTGTCGTACAGACACAACTGATTGTCGACCACTCACTGGCAGTCGAAGCCGGTGGATTCGATCCGGACGCCTTTGAAAAGAACCGTGCGATCGAAGACCGCAGAAACGAAGATCGTTTTCACTTCATCAACTGGACCAAAAAGACATTCAAGAATGTCGAAGTGATTCCGCCCGGCAATGGCATCATGCACCAGATCAATCTGGAACGTATGTCGCCGGTGGTGCATGCTCTTGACGGTGTCGCCTTCCCGGACACACTGGTGGGCACGGACAGCCATACCCCGCACGTTGATGCACTGGGTGTCATTGCGATCGGAGTTGGCGGCCTGGAAGCCGAAAGCGTGATGCTGGGCCGCGCTTCCTGGATGCGCCTGCCCGACATCATTGGCGTGGAACTGACCGGCAAACTTCAGCCGGGCATTACTGCGACTGACATGGTGCTGGCACTTACGGAATTCCTGCGTAATCAAAAAGTGGTGTCATCTTTCCTGGAGTTCTATGGCGAAGGCGCTGCCCACCTGACACTGGGTGATCGCGCAACCATCTCCAACATGACGCCTGAATATGGCGCCACGGCCGCGATGTTCTACATCGACCAGCAAACTATCGATTACCTTACCCTGACCGGACGCGATGCCGAGCAGGTCAAACTGGTAGAAATCTACGCAAAGCAGGCTGGTCTCTGGGCAGACAGCCTCAAGCACGCCGAGTACGAGCGGGTCATCCGATTCGACCTGTCTTCGGTCGTGCGCAATATTGCAGGACCGTCCAACCCACACCGCCGGGTGCCAACCTCTGAATTGGCCACACGAGGCATTTCTGGCATCGTTGAGAATGAACCCGGTCTGATGCCCGACGGCGCGGTCATCATTGCCGCCATTACCAGCTGCACCAACACCAGTAATCCGCGCAACGTCATTGCAGCGGGGCTGCTGGCTCGCAACGCCAACGCACGTGGCCTGACACGCAAGCCCTGGGTCAAAAGCTCGCTGGCACCAGGATCCAAGACTGTAGAGCTGTATCTCGAAGACGCAAAACTGCTGCCCGAACTTGAAAAACTGGGTTTTGGCATTGTGGGCTTTGCCTGCACCACCTGTAACGGCATGAGCGGTGCGCTCGATCCCGTTATTCAGCAAGAAATCATTGACCGCGACCTGTACGCCACTGCGGTCCTGTCGGGTAACCGGAATTTTGACGGACGCATCCACCCCTACGCAAGACAGGCCTTTCTGGCCTCGCCCCCGCTGGTAGTCGCCTACGCGATTGCAGGCACCATCCGTTTTGACATCGAACGCGATGTGCTGGGCATCGATCAGGCAGGCTTGCCCGTCACACTCAAAGACATCTGGCCATCCGATGCAGAAATCGATGCCATCGTTGCGGCTAGCGTCAAGCCCGAACAGTTCCGTAAAGTATACGAACCAATGTTTGCCGCGAGTGTTGAAACCGGCGAAAAGCTCAGCCCGCTGTACGACTGGCGCGCACAAAGCACCTATATCCGTCGCCCCCCTTACTGGGAAGGCGCACTGGCGGGTGAACGCACGCTCAAGGGCATGCGCCCGCTTGCCGTACTGGGGGACAACATCACCACGGATCACCTGTCACCTTCGAACGCCATCATGCTCGACAGCGCTGCGGGTGAATATCTGGCAAAAATGGGATTGCCTGAAGAAGACTTCAACTCCTACGCGACCCATCGTGGCGACCATCTGACTGCGCAGCGTGCGACGTTTGCCAACCCAAAACTGCTCAACGAAATGGTGCTCGAAAATGGCCAGATCAAACAAGGATCACTGGCACGCATCGAACCTGAGGGCAAGGTCACCCGTATGTGGGAAGCCATCGAGACATACATGGATCGAAAGCAGCCACTGATCATTGTGGCAGGCGCCGATTACGGTCAGGGATCTTCGCGAGACTGGGCAGCTAAAGGTGTACGACTGGCCGGCGTAGAGGCCATCGTCGCAGAAGGCTTCGAACGTATCCATCGCACCAACCTTGTTGGCATGGGCGTCGTGCCGCTTGAATTCAAGCCTGGCGTCAATCGTAAAACACTCAATATTGACGGCACTGAAACCTATGATGTGCTCGGTGAACGTACGCCGCTTGCAACACTGACACTGGTGATCACACGCAAGAACGGAGAGCGAGTCGAAGTCCCGGTCACCTGTCGCCTCGATACGGCTGAAGAAGTATCGATCTACGACGCGGGCGGTGTATTGCAGCGCTTTGCCCAGGACTTTCTTGAGTCGACCTCCGCTGCTTAAAGCAAGTTGATTCAATTCACTTTTTTCAGGATTTCGTCATATGACTCATGCACCCCAGATCAAAGTGACCGCCACCTATATGCGTGGCGGCACAAGCAAAGGTGTATTTTTTCGCCTGCAAGACTTGCCCGCGGCTGCGCAGGTCCCTGGAGCAGCGCGCGATGCACTGCTGATGCGCGTCATTGGCAGCCCGGACCCCTACGGCAAGCAGATTGACGGTATGGGTGCCGCGACCTCCAGTACAAGCAAGACCGTCATCCTCTCCAAAAGTAGCCGCCCAGATCACGATATTGACTACCTGTTTGGTCAGGTCTCCATTGACAAACCCTTTGTCGACTGGAGCGGCAACTGCGGCAATTTGTCTGCAGCTGTGGGGCCCTTTGGTATTAGCAACGGGCTGGTCGATCCAGACCGTATCCCGCAAAACGGCATGGCCGTCGTAAGAATCTGGCAGGCGAATATCAGCAAGACCATCATTGCGCACGTACCGATGACCAATGGTGCTGTGCAGGAAACGGGCGACTTTGAACTCGACGGCGTCACGTTTCCTGCCGCTGAGGTCCAGCTCGAATTCATGGATCCTGCAGCCGACGAAGACGGTGCTGGCGGCTCGATGTTCCCGACGGGCAACCTGGTCGACGACCTTGAGGTTCCTGGCGTTGGCATCCTCAAAGCGACCATGATTAATGCGGGAATCCCGACAATTTTCGTCAATGCCTCAGATATCGGCTACACCGGCACCGAGCTTCAGGATGATATCAATGGCGACGCAAAAGCACTGACGATGTTCGAGACGATTCGCGCTTACGGTGCGGTACGCATGGGCCTGATCGGACATATCGATGAGGCGGCCAAACGCCTGCACACACCAAAAGTCGCGTTTGTTGCACGGCCTGCCGATTACGTATCATCCAGCGGCAAAGCCGTGCCTGCGCGCGAGATCAACCTGCTGGTTCGGGCGATGTCCATGGGCAAACTGCACCACGCCATGATGGGCACAGCGGCGGTGGCGATTGGTACCGCCGCTGCCATTCCCGGCACGCTGGTCAACCTCGCCGCTGGCGGGGGGAATCTGGATGCGGTCAGGTTCGGTCACCCGTCAGGCACTTTGCGCGTTGGCGCACAGGCCAGCGAGGTCGCAGGCGAATGGAAAGTCACGAAAGCTATCATGAGCCGCAGCGCCCGCGTCCTGATGGAGGGCTCGGTCCGTGTACCTGGTGATGTAAAAGGTCTCTGATCTCAACTACACTAGCTCCATCATAAAGACGCCGCCCCTTTGTGCGGCGTCTTTTTTATCTGGTTCAATATGGCTCACTACATTTCAATTGCTCTGGTTTTTTCGTTCAGCTTGTTTACAACCTGTGCATTCGTTTTTTTCATATCTGGCGCTTATCTGTTTTTGTTCAAGATCAAACAGGCCAACCAGATCTTTAAACATCCATATTTGATGGATACAGACTTTGGTCAGTATCAATTTGCGGTCAAAATGGAAATCGTGCTTGATTACTTTTTGCGCCTGATGTTCCCAAAATCCAAAATCTGGATCGCAGGCAACGCCAATCAGTTACTCGCGCATGTCGATCCAAAAAAAGTGCCGTGGAATATCAGATGGCCCATCGTCGGCCTGTGGAGCGGATGTCTGATCGGAATGGTCGCCATGCTGGTGTTGTGGACCATCATCCTGAGTGGCATGGCAAAATAAATACAACATATCCGGAGCGTTCGTCATGACCTTACCCATCACGCACAATACGCAAGCTCATTGCTTTGAAGCCGTGGTGGACGGTCACCGTTGCGTCATCGACTATGTCCTGCACAACCAGGTCATAACAGTGACACACACTGGCGTACCCGACGCTGTGGGCGGCAGGGGCATTGCGGCAGTGATGACCCAGCACGTCCTCCAGGCCGCACGCACGGCAGGCTGGAAGGTCATCCCTGCGTGTACGTACACTGCAGCATATATGCGCAAACATACTGAGTTTTCTGACTTGCTTGAGTAAAAATCGCACCGAAAAAGCTAAGCATTGCTTTTTAAATTCAAGTCTTATATAAGATATAAGACACTTGCTCCAATATCATCTTCGATTTACAATCGTCTCAAGATTTTGAGTCTCGGTTTTATCTGTATTTTTTGTTCACTGTCGGGCAGCTTTCATGGCGCCCTCCTCCAATCTTTTCAAAGGCGCTCCCATGCTTGAAGCCTACCGTCAACACGTTGCTGAACGCGCAGCCCTCGGTATTCCGCCGCTGCCACTTACTGCCAAACAGACTGCCGAGCTGATTGAATTGCTCAAAGCCCCCCCTGAGGGTGAAGGTCCTGCACTGCTGGACCTCATTACTCACCGCGTCCCCGCGGGCGTGGATGATGCGGCAATGGTCAAGGCCTCCTATCTGGCTGCAGTCGCACTGGGTCACGAAAAATGCCCTCTGATTTCACGCATAAAAGCAACTGAATTACTCGGCACGATGCTGGGTGGCTATAACATCGGCCCACTGGTTGAGCTGCTGGATGACGCTGAAATTGGCACGATCGCTGCTGATGCACTGAAAAAGACACTACTGATGTTTGACGCCTTCCATGACGTCAAGGAAAAAGCTGCAAAAGGCAATGCCAATGCAAAGTCAGTCATGAAGAGCTGGGCAGATGGCGAGTGGTTTACCAGCCGTCCTGAAGTCCCCGAGAGCCTGACCATCACGGTATTCAAAGTCACCGGCGAAACCAACACGGATGATTTGTCTCCCGCTCCTGACGCATGGAGTCGCCCTGATATTCCACTGCATGCACTGGCCATGCTCAAGAATCCACGCCCCGGTATCGAGCCACAGGAATCAGGCAAAATCGGCCCTATCAACTTCATCAATGACCTGAAAAACAAAGGCCATCTGGTGGCTTATGTTGGTGATGTGGTCGGGACCGGCTCCTCACGTAAATCAGCAACCAACTCGGTGCTCTGGTTTACTGGTCAGGATATTCCCTTCGTTCCAAACAAGCGTTTTGGTGGTGTCTGCCTGGGCAACAAGATTGCTCCGATTTTCTACAACACCATGGAAGACGCAGGCGCGCTGCCAATCGAGCTGGATGTTGAGAACATGAACATGGGCGATGTGGTTGAACTGCGCCCATATGAAGGCAAAGCCCTGAAAGACGGCAAAGTGATTTCAACTTTTGAAGTGAAATCAGAAGTGCTGTTTGATGAAGTCCGTGCAGGCGGTCGTATTCCACTGATCATCGGCCGTGGCCTGACAGGTAAAGCACGCGAAGCACTGGGTTTGCCACCCTCGACCTTGTTCCGTCTGCCGCATAATCCAGCAGCATCAACCAAAGGTTTCACGCTCGCCCAGAAAATGGTCGGTCGCGCCTGCGGTCTGCCAGAAGGCACCGGCGTGCGTCCAGGTTCGTACTGCGAACCCAAGATGACATCAGTCGGCAGCCAGGACACCACCGGCCCGATGACACGCGACGAACTCAAAGACCTCGCCTGTCTGGGCTTTTCGGCAGACCTCGTGATGCAGTCGTTCTGCCACACCTCTGCATACCCTAAGTCGGTCGACGTTAAAACGCATCACACACTGCCCAAGTTCATGAGCACGCGTGGCGGGATTTCGTTGCGTCCAGGCGATGGCGTGATCCACTCATGGCTCAACCGCATGCTGTTGCCCGACACAGTTGGCACAGGCGGTGATTCACATACCCGCTTCCCGATTGGTATCAGCTTTCCAGCTGGCTCTGGGCTGGTGGCTTTTGCCGCAGCAACAGGCGTGATGCCGCTGGATATGCCTGAATCAATTCTGGTTCGTTTCAAGGGCAAAATGCAACCTGGCGTGACCTTGCGTGATCTGGTCAGCGCGATTCCTTTGTATGCAATCAAAGCAGGTCTGCTGACTGTTGAAAAACAGGGCAAGATCAACGCATTCTCAGGCCGTATTCTTGAAATCGAAGGCTTGCCAGACCTTAAAGTCGAGCAGGCATTTGAATTGTCAGATGCATCAGCAGAGCGTTCAGCTGCAGGCTGCACAGTCCGCCTGAACAAAGAACCTATCATTGAGTACATCAACAGCAACATCGTGATGCTCAAGTGGATGATCGCCAATGGCTACGAAGACGAACGTAGCCTGGTGCGTCGTATCCATGCGATGGAATCCTGGCTGGCCAACCCTGAGTTGCTCGCCCCCGATGCGGACGCAGAATATGCATCTATCATCGAGATTGATCTGGCAGACATTCACGAGCCAATCGTGGCGTGCCCGAACGATCCTGATGATGTCAAGATGCTGTCAGAGGTCGCTGGCACCAAGATTGACGAAGTCTTTATCGGCAGCTGCATGACCAACATCGGCCACTTCCGCGCAGCCTCAAAGCTGCTCGAAGGCAAGCGCGACATGCCAGTCAAACTCTGGATTGCTCCACCAACCAAAATGGATGCTGCCCAACTGACGGAAGAAGGCCATTACGGCGTCTTTGGCTCGGCTGGTGCTCGCACTGAAACACCAGGCTGCTCGCTGTGCATGGGTAACCAGGCACAGGTCCGCGAAGGCGCAACTGTCATGTCAACCAGTACACGTAACTTCCCCAACCGTCTGGGCAAGAACACCAATGTGTATCTGGGATCGGCCGAATTGGCTGCGATCTGCTCGAAACTCGGCAGAATCCCGACCAAAGCGGAATATATGACAGATATGGGTGTGCTCACGGCTCATGGCCACGAGATTTATCAGTACCTGAATTTTGACAAAATCGCAGATTACAAAGATATTGCAGATTCAGTCGATGCCTGAAAAACTCGATCTCCGGATGCATTGAAACCTGATCATCCGGAATATTGATATTTCTGATCTGACCCGCTCGAAATGAGCGGGTTTTTTTATGCCCAAAACCGTTCAGACAGGTGTAGCATGAAGCTTACGCATGCTGTCTTTCCAAGGAGTGCCCCAAGATGTCGCACGATACCCTGAACACATTAAAAAAATTCAAAATCGGTAAGAAGGAATCGCAGTTTTATTCTCTCCCGGCACTCGGAAAATCACTGGGTGTGGATATGGCTCGCCTGCCCCTGTCGATCCGCATTGTGCTCGAATCGGTCTTGCGCAACTGCGATGGAAAAAAAGTCACCGAAGCCCACATCAGAGAGCTTGCCGGCTGGCAGCCCAACACCAAACGCGAGAATGAAATCCCGTTTGTCGTGGCGCGCGTTGTGCTGCAGGACTTTACCGGCGTGCCACTACTGGCCGATATCGCTGCCATGCGCGCAGTCGCTAAAAAAATGGGAAAAGAGCCTAAATCCATTGAACCGCTCGTGCCGGTCGATCTGGTTGTCGACCACTCGGTGATGATTGATTACTTTGGCACAAAGGACGCACTCGATCTCAACATGAAGGTCGAATTCCAGCGTAACAAAGAGCGCTATCAATTCATGAAGTGGGGCATGCAAGCGTTTGATACGTTTGGTGTGGTTCCTCCCGGCTTTGGCATCGTCCACCAGGTCAACCTGGAGTATCTGGCCAGGGGTGTGCACTACAACAAAAAAGAAGATGTCTACTATCCTGACACGCTGGTCGGCACCGATAGTCACACCACCATGATCAACGGCATCGGCGTTGTTGGTTGGGGTGTAGGCGGCATTGAAGCCGAAGCAGGGATGCTAGGGCAGCCTGTGTACTTCCTGACGCCTGACGTCGTTGGCGTCGAACTGAGCGGCAAATTACGCGGTGGAGTGACGGCAACCGATCTCGTACTCACGATCACCGAATTGCTGCGTCGCGAAAAAGTGGTTGGCAAATTCGTGGAATTCTGTGGTGCCGGCACTGCGAGCCTCTCTACGACTGATCGCGCAACGATTGGCAACATGGCACCAGAATATGGCGCCACCATGGGATTCTTTCCTGTCGATGCGCGCACGATCGAATACTTTGAAGGCACCGGCCGCACCAAAGACGAAATCAAAGCATTTGAGGCCTATTTCAAAGCACAGGAAATGTTTGGCATTCCCAATGCCGCTGACATAAATTACTCACAAGTCGTCAAGCTGGATCTGGGCTCAGTCGTGCCGTCTCTTGCCGGCCCCAAACGGCCCCAGGACCGGATCGAGATCGGACAGGTCAAGAAAACTTTCAAAAAATTGTTTTCAGCATCCATTACAAATAATGGTTTTAACCAGCCAGCGGCCAAGCTCAACAAAAATTTTGTGACCTCAGCAGGCTCCACGCTGCACAATGGTGACATCCTGATCGCAGGCATTACCTCCTGCACGAATACATCCAACCCAAGTGTCATGCTTGCGGCAGGATTACTCGCCAAAAAAGCCGTTAAAGCAGGACTGAAAGTGCCGCGGCACGTCAAGACCTCTCTCGCGCCAGGCTCACGCGTGGTGACAGAATATCTCGAGCGCGCAGGCCTGTTGCCCTATCTGGAACAACTCGGCTTTGATGTCGCAGCCTATGGCTGTACCACCTGTATTGGGAATGCTGGCGATATTGCGCCCGAGTTCAATCAGGCCATCATTGAACAGGACCTGATCTGTGCCGCCGTGCTGTCGGGTAACCGTAACTTCGAAGCCCGTATTCACCCGAACCTGAAAGCAAACTTCCTCGCCTCGCCACCCCTAGTTGTTGCCTATGCGATCGCGGGCAATATCACACGCGACCTGATGACTGAGCCGGTCGGTACGGGTACAAAAGGTGACGTGTATCTCGGAGATATCTGGCCCACCGCAAAAGAAGTCCAGGCACTCATGCCGTTTGCCCTGGATCCTAAAGTATTCCGTAAAAACTACGCTCAGGTTCAAACCAAACCTGGCAAGCTTTGGGAGCAGATAAAAGGAGTCTCTGGCAATCTGTATGACTGGCCTGAGTCGACCTACATTGCCGAGCCACCCTTCTTCAATGACTTCACGATGCAGCCCTCGCCGATGCCCGCCGTGCGCGGCGCACGCGCACTGGGTATATTTGGTGACTCTGTGACCACGGACCACATCTCACCAGCGGGATCGATTAAAGACACGTCTCCGGCTGGACAATGGCTGCTGGCGCATGGCGTCATGAAAGAAGACTTCAACAGCTATGGCTCACGTCGCGGCAACCACGAGATCATGATGCGCGGCACCTTTGCCAATGTGCGCATCAAAAACCTCATGATTCCCGAACGCGCCGACGGTTCTCGCTTTGAAGGCGGCGAAACGCTCTTTCAGCCCGGCAGCGTTCAAATGCCGATTTACGATGCCGCCATGCAGTATGTCAGTGCCGGCATTCCTACTGTGGTGTTTGGTGGTGAAGAATATGGGTCGGGCTCCTCGCGCGACTGGGCCGCCAAGGGTACCCAGTTGCTGGGCGTCAAGGCAGTCATCACGCGCAGCTTTGAAAGAATCCACCGCAGCAACCTGGTCGGGATGGGCGTACTCCCCCTGCAGTTCAAGGGCAACGATAGTGTCGCCTCGCTCGGGATTACAGGATTCGAAGTCTTTGATATCGAAGGCATTGAGCATGGCATCACACCTCAGCAGGACGTCGAGCTGGTGATACACCGTGCTGATGGTACGGTCTCACGCGTCAAGGTGCTGCTCAGGATTGATACCCCAATTGAGGTGGATTACTACCAGCATGGCGGGATTCTGCCTTTTGTCCTGAGGCAGCTACTCCAGGCCTGATTTCTTTGTTCGTTACACTAGACCTCTTTTCGCTCGTATTGGTTTTGTTTTTATGGCTCGTTCAAGTTCGACTCCACCCAGCCGCCTGACTCGTGAAGCTTCACGTCTGGTGGCCTTGTCACGCGCGTTGTATAGCTCAGGCAGCCGCGTGGAGGATCGTTACTGGGAAGCCGAACTTGGCGCAGTCATCACCAAACTGCTGCGCACAGGCAACGATGCAGCCTTGGATGCTGCCCTTGAACATATGTCAGAAACCCACCTTGGGGCGTATGAGGTGCTGATCGAGCAGGCTGAAACCTTGTCTGAGTCCTGCATACTCGAAGTTGAAGGCCAGCGTTTTGACGTGTTGCTGGTGGTAGCGCCACTCGTTGCCTGGACCCGTTACAGCATTCCAGCTACAACCATTCCTGCAGCAAGCCTGCAGACGCTGGGTGATCAGCTTAAAGAGCACATTCTTGCCAAGGGTGCCAGGATTGCACTCCTGCCACATCTGGCGAGCCTGGATCAAATGCCACGGACGTTTTGTGAAACGTGGGACTGGCTGCAAAAGCTGGGTGGCATTGCGCTGGGAACAGGTACGGATATTCCGTCACTCAACGCTGAGCCAGAATCATTCAATATGCTCGCCGATACACGCTATCTCGTTGCGGCCGTTGTTGTCCCCGAGGGCAAGCGCATCTTTCACTGGCAGCAAGAGCCAGGTGAGCTTGGCGAGGCCCGCCTGGACTGCCTGGCAAAGTGGATTGCCCATACGCACGATACATTTACCGCTTTGCTCCCTGGTTGTGGCTTTGAAATTCTGGTGCCTGACGCCTACTACGTCAGCAATCGCGAAGCTGACCGCAGAGTGCGCCCACTCTCGGTCAAGGCTGCAGTGTCCTGGCTGGGCAGTGCGCTCACTCTGGAGCCGAACCAGCTGCGTGCCATCATTGCCGGATGCGGCGAACGACGCGTTGATGAATACAGGATCGGCTTTACCCAAAAGAATCAGACTGAAGTGATTTATGGCTGTCTCTGGCCGATGTATGGACGAGAGGATGATCATGAACCCCTCGAACACGAAGCGCCACCTCTTGAGACGCCGGACGAAATCGCCGCACTGCTCAAAGAATGCGGTCTGACCGATATACGGCGCCTACCTGGCGTGCTGCCTCCCGAAGTGTGTGAAGATTGCGGAGCACCCTACTTCCCCAATCCATCGGGTGAAATGGTGCATGCCGAGTTACCCGAAGACGCTGAAACGGCACCTACGCATTTTCATTAATCATGCGGGCGGACATCTTCTGCCGGGTCATTGATAACTTTGGTGATATCGGAGTTACCTGGCGCCTGGCCAGACAACTTCAGACAGAATATGGTTGGGCGATCCGATTATGGGTCGACGATCTGCTGAGCTTTCAGCACCTTGAGCCGCGCGTTCAATGCGTGGATCACCAGACTGTTGCAGGGATAGAAATCGTGCTTTGGTCTGATTCAAGCGTGCACGATCCGGCCTTAGTCGCCATCGCAATGTTTTCATGTGATTTGCCCAGTTCATATATTGAACGCATGCGCGCACGCCAGACGCGCTGGATCAATCTTGAATATCTCAGCGCCGAAGACTGGGTGCAAGGCTGTCACGGTCTGCCTGCGCTGCGCAGCGACGGTCTCGCCTCGCACTTTTACTTTCCGGGATTTACAGAAAGGACAGGGGGGCTCCTGCGTGAGGCCGACCTCCTTGCAAGGCGCGATCGCTGGCAGGCGGATCCTGCCGCGCAACGCACATTCCTGGAGCACCTCGGCGTATCGGCTGAGGCGCTCGCGGCATGGACTGGTCACGGCGCCCGACCCGTTGATGCAAAAACAAATAGGCAAGATGTGCCCGCAAGGCTGATTTCGTTATTTTGTTATCCGGATATATCAATACCCGCACTGGTTGAAACCCTGTCAACTGAAACCCATCAAACCGTGTTGCTCATCCCTGAGGGGATCGGTCCGACACTCGTACCAGGCCAATATGGCAATTTGTTTGTCGAACGCATCCCCTTTTTGCCCCAGACTGAATATGACAAGGTTCTATGGATGGCAGATTTAAATTTTGTCAGGGGGGAAGACTCCATTATTCGTGCCCTGTGGGCGGGCAAACCACTGGTCTGGCAGATTTATCCGCAGACAGAAGACACACACCTCATCAAACTCAATGCCTGGCTCAGCCGCTCAGCACTCCCTGCGCATGCACAGTCCCTCATTCAGGCCTGGAACCAGGGCAGTCCGCAAGAGGAGAGCACGCCAGACAGAGCGGTGCAACCGACAGACAGCCGTAAGATGGTCCAGTCCACGGTCAAACCCCCGTTACCCGTCAATGATGCCTTTGCCAGCGCACTGCGTGCCTGCCTCACGCCGACGAACTTTCAGGCCTGGCAAGAACAGGCCGCAGGCTTTTGTCGCGAACAGGCCATGCTCCCAGACCTCGCCAGGACCTTGAACCAGTTCTGCCTGAGTCAGCAAAACCTTCAATAAAGGGCCAATGCTGCATTCAAAGCAACATTAGCCCAGAAAGGCTAAAATAGCGGGCTATCCATAACTCCGGCAATTTCAGTCCCGGAGATCTATCGCTACCGGAGTTTATACGAATGAAAACCGCACAAGAGTTGCGCGTCGGCAACGTGATCATGATCGGCAAAGACCCGATGGTCATTCAGCGTGCTGAATACAGCAAGTCAGGCCGCAACGCCTCAGTCGTCAAGTTCAAGTTTAAAAACCTGCTGACCGGATCCGGCGCAGAGACAGTTTCAAAAGCTGACGAAAAATTCGAACTCGTCGTACTCGACCGTAAAGAATGCACCTACTCATACTTTGGCGATCCAATGTATGTGTTCATGGATCAAGACTTTAACCAGTACGAAATCGAAGCAGACAGCATGGGCGATGCGCTGAACTACCTCGAAGAAGGCATGCCTGTTGAGGCAGTCTTTTATGATGGCCGTGCGATCTCGATCGAATTGCCCACCATGGTCGTTCGTGAAATCATCTACACCGAACCTGCTGTACGTGGTGATACCTCAGGCAAGGTCATGAAACCTGCCAAGATCAACACTGGCCATGAATTGCCAGTACCTTTGTTCTGCGCAATCGGTGACAAGATTGAAATCGACACACGTACTGGCGAATACCGCAGCCGCGTGATGTAAAGACAGCGACGCCTGAATGGGATAGTCATCACACGTTCAGAGTCAAGTCCATAAAAAAACCCTGGCCGATTCAAATGATCGGCCAGGGTTTTTTATCGGAGTCAGACTCAAGACGTAGCGGAATCAGTTCATGACTGCCCGTGTGGCAATTTCGAGAGCACTGAGCCAGGTCAATGCATATTCGCGATCAGGACCGCACATCTCTGCATCGGGCTTGAGGCCTGCACAAAAAGCAGGACGTTCAGGTGACATAAAAATGGCACAGCGCTGATCTGGCAATAATTGCACGCAGCGCACGCCAGCAGGCTTGCCCTGTGGCATCCCAGGTATAGGACTCGTAATGGAAGGCGCGGTACAGCACGCACCGCAATCCGGGCGACAGGTCACCAATTACTGCATCCGGTCCGTATCAAGAAAATCAGGCAGCGCCACGACCGCGATTCCGTCCTCGGCCAGGGACTCACGCTCTTCGCGCGTAGCGGTCCCACGGATCGGACGCTCTTCGATCTCACCTTCGTGGATCTTGCGTGCTTCGTCGGCAAAACGATCGCCAACATTCTCAGTCTTGCGAATGAATTCACGCATCTGCATCATGACAGCCGCCTGGATCTGAGCCAACTCAGGCGAGGCCGCAACAACACTTTGCGCGTCATGAGGCTGCACGCGCGTTTCGGTAGATTCTCGCTGAGCAGATTCCCCGTCCTGGTGCGAGGCATTGAAATGCCCAACATTTAACCGGGGAGCAGACAGACGCTTGGTAATAGAATCACTGTGGCATATAGGACACGTGAGCAACCCGCGTGCCTGCTGAGAATCATAATCATCGTGCGAGCCGAACCACCCCTCAAAGAGATGGTCGTTACTGCACTGCAAATCGAATACTTTTAAGCCCATAGAACCAGTAATGAGGACAAACACTGAAAATTCAAGTCCCAGCCAGTATACCGGAGGCCGCTATCGACCAAAGCTCAGTCTTGGGACTGCTTCAAGCAGCTCACGCGTGACTTGACTGATGGGTTCATGCAGCACTTGCTCAGCATCGCCCAACTCCACAATCCTGCCTGCGTTCATGACTGCCACACGATCAGCAAGGTATTCGACCACACCAAAATTGTGTGTAATGAACAGATATGCCATTCCGGTTTCGCGCTGGAGATCAGACAACAAATCAAGAATCTGAGCCTGCACAGAGACGTCTAGCGCCGAAGTCGGCTCATCCAGAATCAGCACCTGCGGTTCAACAGCCAGTGCACGGGCAATGGCGATGCGTTGACGCTGCCCACCCGAAAATTCATGAGGATATCGATCCGCAGCATTCTCAGGCAACCCCACGCGTTCCAGCAGATAGGCAATGCGGCGCTTTTGCTCGACAACAGACCACTCTGGGCGCAGGGCGGCAATCCCTTCTTGCAAAATGGCGCCTACTCGCATCCTGGGATCCAGCGATGCATAGGGATCCTGAAAAACGATCTGAATCTGACGACGCATCGCCATCAGTTCACGGCCAGCGACATTCAGGACATTGATGCTCGCCATGCGAGCAGTGCCCATCACGGCCACACTTGGATCGATCAGTCTGAGCAAGGCCTTGGCAACAGTCGTTTTACCGCAACCCGAGGCACCCACCAACGCCATGGTTTCACCGGCGCGCAGACTAAAACTCACCCCCTGCACCACCTTGTTCCAACCTGTAATCCGACGTAAAAAACCTGTTCGAATGGGGTAATGCACTTGTAACCGATTGACCGACAGCACCACTTCGCCAACCGACCGGGGTGCGACTTGCGCCAGGGACGCTGCACGCGATTGTCCGGCTTGCGAAAGCGGTCGACCTCGTTTGGCATAGGTCGGAATGGCATCGAACAATTCGCGCGCGTAAGGGTGTCTGGGCGCATTAAAAAAATCATCTGCTGGAGCATGTTCGACAATTTCACCATGGCGCATCAGTGCCACAGTATCCGCCACGTCACGCACAACGGCCAAATCATGTGTGATCAGCAAGACCGCCATGCCAAGCTCTTGCTGGATCTGCGCAAGCAGTCGAAGCACCTGCGCCTGCACGGTCACGTCCAGCGCTGTCGTGGGTTCATCAGCAATCAGCAATTCAGGTTCGGCGGCAAGCGCGATGGCAATCATGATGCGTTGCTTTTGTCCACCGGAGAACTGGAAAGGATAGTCATCCATCCGTGCTGCGGGCTGTTCAATCCCCACCCGTGCAAGCCAGTCAATCGCGCGTGCCCGGGCGGCCTTGCCGCGCAAGGTCGTGTGCGTCTGGATCGGTTCGATAATCTGATCACCAATACGCATCACGGGATTCAGGCTGGTGGCCGGCTCCTGGAAAATCATTCCTGCGCGCCCGCCTCGCACCTTACGCATGGCGGACTCAGAGAGCCGATTGAGCTCCATACCTTCCAGGTCGATCCGCCCGCGTGTGACACGCAAAGCTTCAGGCAGCAAACGCATCAGCGCCATGGCCGTCATGCTTTTGCCGGAGCCTGATTCGCCAACCAGTGCAAAGGTTTCACCGCGCTGCACACTCAAGGCCAGTGCTTTGACGGCATAGCGCATCTGATCATCCGCATCGATCGCAATATCCAGATCCGTCACACGCAACACCGGAGATGCAGGCAGCGCATGGAGCGCCATTCCTGAAGTCTGCACGTCAGCACTGTCCAGCCGTCCGAATTTGAATCGTTTAGGCCTGAACATCCTGCTGCGAGGATCAAAAGCATCGCGCACAGCATCAGAAAATAAATTCGCAGACAGCACGAGCGCTAGCATGAACGCAAACGCTGCCAGCAGATTCCACCAGATCATCGGATCGCGCGACATTTCGAAGCGTGCCTTTTCAATCATGGAACCAAAGGAGTTCATCGTTGGATCTACGCCGATCCCGAGATATGACAAGACGGCTTCATATAGAACCAGTCCCGAAAACTCAAGCACGACGGTGATCAGCACGATATGCATGACATTGGGCACCAGATGCCGCGCCATGATGCGCCAATGCGAAATCCCAAAGGCGCGTGCGGCCTGCACATATTCAAGTTCGCGTAACTTAAGCGCCTCGGCGCGCAACAGACGGCATAAGCCCGCCCAGCCGGTCAGCCCCAGGATCATGCACAGGAGAAAGAGTCTTAAATCCGCGCGCTGGGCCGCCGTTGGAAACAGACCGGGATTTGTATCAATGTACACCTGCATCATCAATACGCAGGCGGCAATCAGCAGCACGCCTGGAATCGAGGTGAGTGTCGTATAGAAATACTGGATCACATCATCTATCCAGCCTTTGAAATAGCCTGCAGCAATACCCAGAATCATGGCAGGTGGCAACATCGCGACCGTCGTCAGACTTCCGATCACCCAGGCTGTGCGGATGCTTTTAAGAGCCTGCCACAAGACATCATTACCCGTGCGGTCCGTACCCAGCACGTGATAACCCGAAGCCATTCCAAATACTGCACCCAGCACCAGAGACATCAGGACTATGGTGAAAAAGATCGCACGCCAGGGTAAGTCTGTCTCGCGTAACCAGATCTGACCGGCGAGACTGCTCCAGCTAAAGTTCGCCCGAGTGACTACCTGGCTAGATTGATTTGCTTGCTGGTCAGTCCCACGGCGGTTGCACACCATCATGCCAAACGTCACAATGACAAGCCCCAGTCCCACCAGCAATCCGGCGAGCAGACCCAGACCCAGACGGGAGAGCACATCACGCCCCCATTGCTGCTGCGGCTGCTCAAGATGCCTGCCGCCAAAGCGCAGACGCGGAAAGTCTCGCGTGGGCTCTCCGCCCTCCTGCAAAACCGACTCTTTGGTGAACTGCAACCATGCGAGAGGCGATGAGTAAGTTTTTTCGGGACGTACAAAAGCAGTGTCTTCAAGCAAGGCATCCAGCACAGAAACCACTTTCGGGGCATAGATGGGCGCCGCGCTGGCCGTGGCACCTGCAGCGGGTGCGAGCCGCGGCTGATAGTGCATGCTGTCGAGCAAACCAATCACAACAAAGGCCAGTAGCACGACCGCAGAGCACATGGCAGGTGCGCTGCGCGCAACGCGATTCCATGTGGCGCGCAATGCGTGCGAATGCGCAACATGCCAGGCATAACCGATCACCGAAGCCAGTAGGGCAAACAGCGCGATATCGGTCCAGAGGAAAATGATCTTTGGCATGAGGCTACTCAAAACGCACCCGCGGATCCGCGAGTGTGTAGGAAATATCAGCCAGAATCAGGCCAACGATATAGAGCGCGGAGCCCAGGAACACCATCGCGCGCACCACTGAAAAATCCTGTCCGCTGATGGCATCAATGGTGTAGCTGCCAAGCCCGGGAATCCCGAAGAACGATTCTGCAATCAGACTGCCCATAAATAGCAGCGGCAGCGCAGAAACGGTCCCCGTCAGGATCGGCAGCATGGCATTACGCAGCACATGCCTAAAAAGGACGAGCCGCTCGCTGAGCCCTTTGGCCCGGGCCGTACGCACATAATCCTTGCTGATTTCTTCAAGGAACAAACTGCGATAGAAACGCGCTTCGGAGCCGAGCCGGCCAATAATAGCCACCACAATCGGCAAGGCGAGGAACTTGATCATGTCCCAGCCACCCGCAAAGCCTGAGTACGGCACCAGCCTGAGAAGCTTGGAAAACAACCACTGCCCGGCAATAATGTAAAACAGACTGGAGATCGACAGCATCACCACGCAGAGCACCACGCCCCAGAAATCCAGCCGTGTCGTGCGAAAGAACACCAGCATCAGCGAGAAGGCAACGCTCGCCATGAGTCCCAGGACAAACGTTGGTAAGGCCAACGCCAGACTCGGGCCCATGCGTGCGCCGATTTCGCGACCGATGTCACGCCCCCCATCCGACGCACCAAAATCAAAGGTCAGCAAGGGAACCGATCGCTGGTAAAAAATCGTGTCAGTATATTTTTTGGAACCAGCTTCCTGGGTATTCAGAAACAGCGGCTTGTCGTAGCCCCGCTCAACTTTCCACTTTTCAATCGCATCCGCGCTCACGCGTTGACCACCGATCGCCAGCCTGGCCATATCATCAGGTGTATTGACGGCAAAAAACAAAATGAACGTAAACAGATTGACGCCTATCAGAATCCAGACACCATAGAGCAGTCGACGCAACACATAACCAATCATTGCGAATCTCCCGACGCAGCATCACCAAAGGCAGTCTGACGGTCCTGCCTGCGCAGTGCACGCCATGCCGGCCAGATGGCCAACCCAAACAAGGCAATCAAGAGCCCAAGTGGCCACCATACCGGCGGATTCCATTGCTGAATTTTTTCAGAGCGTAAAGCGGGGTTGACCTTCAGGTATTGCAGCGTATTGCGGACCATCTGTGTCGGCTTGGCGTTGCCCACCCACTGCTGGAACGCGCCACCTGATTTGGGAAACATGCCGAACATCCAGGGTGCATCCTGCTGCAGGATATGCGTCATCTCAGCAATCACCTGTTCTTTTTCAGGCCCATCGGGCAGGTCACGCATTTTTTCGAACAGTGCATCGTAGGCAGGGTTTACGTAGTTCGAGGCGTTCTCTCCTCCCTTCTCTGCCTTGACGTTCGGACCATACAAGAGAAACAAAAAGTTTTCTGCATCCGGATAGTCTGCTACCCAGCCCCACAGGTACATCTGGGCGACACCGCGTGCCATTTTTTCCTGAAAACGGTTGTAGTCCGTTGCGCGAATATCCATTTGCACACCGATCTGCGCAAATTGCCTGCGCATCCAGTCCAGCGTTGGACTCGAACCACCCGCGCCACCCATGGCGTCAAAATGCAGCACCAGTGGTTCACCTGACTGCGCATCGCGCCCATCGGGATAGCCTGCCTCAGCGAGCAGGCGTCGCGCCTCATCCAGAGACTTGCGCACGGCCTTGCCATCCTTGACGTCGTACACCACCCGGTTGATTCCCTCAGGACCCGCCTGATACCCCAGAACGCCAGGGGGAACAGGCCCATATGCCACCTGCGCCTGATCATTTTCAAAGATCGCGACATAATCCTCCCAGTTAAACGCGATACTCAGCGCCTGGCGCAACTTGCGATTACGCTCCTGTTGCTCAGGCGTGTCGCCTTGCCCGACAACAGGATCTTTCCAGTTAAAGCCAAAATACTGCATTTGCGCCTCAACCGTAGTCGGCAACTGAATGCCGTGCTGCGCATATAACGCAGCTTTTTCTGTCGAGTCACTTGCAGCTACCAGCATGGCCACACCCGTATCGCCACGATCCGCTTGTGGAATATCGTAATAACCCTGCATGAACTTACCCTGCAGGGGAATACTTTCCTTTTCCATATTAAAAACAACACGGTCAAGAAATGGTGTCATCTTGCCGCAATCTGCCAGCAAACCAGCAGCACGATCTGCCGGCTCACCCTCACAGGGATAGGGTTCACCGCGAAAATTAGGATTGCGTTCCAGCACATGACGGCGATTCTGTATCGACTCACCCAGCATGAAAGGCCCCGTGCCGACCGGCCAGTTATTGAGCGACAGGTTTTGCTGGGCCATCCCGCTCTGACTATAAAAACGGTCCGCTTCCCAGGCAATGGGCGCGACAAAGGTCATGGCCAGCCAGTATTTGAATTGTGGATACAAGCCTTTGACACGAATCCGCAAAGTGTGTGCATCAAGCGCCTCGACGCCTGAAAACCCGACGTCCCGCAAGTCCAGCCAGGGCAAATCGCGCGTGCCGGGCGCAACAGCTTTGCGTAGCTCTGCATCAATTTCGCGCAGACGATCGCCATAAGCCTGCATCCCGACAATATGATCGGCAAGTGTAGAAAAAATCGGCGAAGCCACCCGTGGGCTCGCGAGCCTGCGAATCGCATAGACATAATCGTAGGCAGTCAGCGCCCGTGTGCCTGTTTTTTGAAAATCTCCGATCACAAACTTGTCACGCAAATCCTGGGGACTGATTGGCCAGTAACTGAACTGACCATCCGCTTCGCGCGCAAACACAGGATGTGGCGCAAAAAGAATGCCTGGCTTGAGAGGGATGTCGTAGACACTCTCTGCAATCAACGCTACATCTGCATCCGCAGCAAGCGGATCACCTTGCTGATCAACAAACTGCGGCTCTACTACGGCTGTGGCCGTGCGTGCAATCAGCTCATACGGACGTTTGAGATAGTGGTAGCCATAGAGCGGCTCATAGATGTTGTAGGTATAGGGCGTTTCGTCAGTCGAGTAAGAACGTGCAGGATCAAGAAACTTGGGAGAGCGCTGTGCGAACGCCGTATACAACACATTCTTTTGTTCTGCCCCGCGCGCATAGGGGCTATTGATCGGCGACTCGATTCCCTGTGGTCCGCAACCTGCCAGCACAAGACACAACAGTGATCGGAATATTATTCGCATTGATGTTTTTGCCAGCATTGATTGCGCCAGACCCAGGGTGCAACAGGCCTGGACTCAGACCAGAGTCCGGTGCGCGCAGCTTTTGCTTGTTTTTCAAGTTCAACGAGACTACGGTCGCGCAAATACTTTCCGTGCCCTTGCTGATTGGCCCAGGCCATTCCGCTTTTGACTTGCAGCAAATTGGCGGTCGTGTCACCGACCGGTATATCGCACACATCACGGCCATAATGATCTTTTTCAAAGCAGATCAAGGTGAGCGTCTGACCGGCCACATGCTCGGCCAGATTCTTGCGCGAGGCCTCGCCAAAGGGCTGCCCGGGCCGCGAGCTGCCGTGGCTGGTTTCTGGGGCGTCAATGCTCGCCAGCCGAACGCGATGCGTCTGGCGAGCCACCAGAATATTGACAGTATCTCCATCAGAGACCTGCACAATACGGCCAGTCAGGGTGTATTGACCTGCGGCCGTTGCAGCGGGCATCCCCGATACAGCAGACAGACCGAGTCCACCTAGCAAACAAAGCAAGAAAAAGGCAGCAGTTGAAAAACGTTTTTTCATTTAACCCGTTGATTCATTTGAATTTAAATCCGAACTTGCCCTAACAGGCAGAAACTAGAGCCATTTTGCCTGGCGAAAACGATAATACAGAAAACTGCACACACTTCCCATCAAACCGACCGCAATCAGAAAGCCGTATTTCCATTTGAGTTCGGGAATGTTCTCAAAGTTCATTCCATAAATGCCGGCGATGGCCGTCGGGACTGCAAGAATGGCCGCCCATGCAGCCAATCGGCGGGTGGTGTCAGTCTGTCTGGACTGCTCGATCAACATACCCGCTTCAAATGCAAAGGCCAAGCCGTCACCCAGATTGTCCAGCAATTTATCGACGCGGCTCGCCCGATCGGCCAGGTCTCCAAAATGGGACTGCGTCGTCGCACGTATTGGAGTCATCACCATGTGAGAAAGACGTCGGCACACTTCACCGAGCGGTGCAATCGTAACGTGCATGCGCTGAAAATCGCGACGCATCTGATAGAGCCGTCTGATCCGCAGACCTTCATAACCCCGCAATATCAATGCCTGTTCCATCGATTCCACAGATTTCTCAAACAAATCGTAGGCGATGTTGTAACGATCAATTAACAGATCAATCAGCTCAGCGGCAATATAGTCGCTGCCACGTGCAAGACGATCAGGTTTATTTTCAAGACGGCGACGCAGCTCGGTATGAGGAGCCATCGCCCCCCGGCGAATCGTCAGCAAGAAATTCTTGCCAATCAGCATCTGCGTTTCACCAAAGGCGGGCAAGCCATCGGCAGCCCGAATTTCTACGGTCATCGCGACTACAAGCACCACGGCGTCATAGTCCATGACTTTTGGCAGACGGTGCCTCGCCTGCAGATCCTCAAGCACGTGCGGCTCAAGACCTAGCTGCGCGGAGACACGATCAATGAGACTGTCTTCAGGATCCTTCAGACCGATCCAGAGCAAATCATCGGGATCAATGATCGATGCTGCGATGGAATGGATCGGCACGTCATAGGCGTCCTTGCCATGACGGTAGGCCTTAGAGGCAATAATTCCTGCCTGATGAGCAAATTCATCCGGAATGACTGTCACTTAATGCTCCAAACTTGATTAAACAAACAGGTCATGCTCGCCCGAGGCTTGCCAGCATGATTTAATGCCAACTGAGGCAATATAGGTGATTTCACCTATATCTTTCAGTACTTACCCTTTTCTACAGATCAAAGTTTAACCATGCAGATCGTCTTTCTTGACAGCGATACCATTCCAAACCTGCTCGCCACACCCGAATGGGCTGACGAATGGACCAACCGTCCTGCGACAGAACCCGATCCAGAAAGGGTGATCCAGGCGCTGGCCCATGCAGACATCTGCATCACGAACAAAGTCAAACTCACTGCCTCGATTTTACAAAAGCTGCCGCGCCTGAAGTTTGTATGTGTCGCGGCTACCGGTTATGACTGTGTAGATTTGCAAGCCTGTCGCGAACACGGCGTGGTCGTCTCCAACGTACCCGGCTACTCACGGCAAAGTGTGGCAGAAGGCGTGATTGGCTTTATATTTTCGCTGCGCCGCGCACTGCCCTATTATCAGTCAACAGCACGTGCCTTGTGGCCTGAATCGCCGCATTTCTGCGTGCATGGCACGCCACTACTTAACATCCGGGGCGCAACACTCGGTATTTTTGGTCGGGGTGCAATTGGCAATGAAGTCGCCGTACTCGCCCAGGCACTTGGAATGAAGGTGCTTTTTGGTGAACATCGCAATCGTCCTGAAATCCGGCCTGGTTATGTACGCTTTGAAACACTGCTCGCCCAGAGTGATGTCATCACTCTGCATTGCCCCCTGACCGAAGCCACACGCGGCATGATCGGGCACGCCGAAATCTCACACATGAAACCCGGTACGATGCTGATCAATACTGCACGCGGCCCACTGATCAATGAACAAGCCGTTCTGGATGGCCTGATCAGCGGCCACCTCGGCGGTGCTGCGCTCGATGTCCTGTCTGCAGAACCCCCGGCATTGCGCCCGCCGCTGCTTGAATGCCAGCATCCCAACCTCATCATCACGCCCCACATCACCTGGGCCAACGAGGATGGCGTTACCCGGTTGATGCAAGGTATCCAGGACAATCTTGAAGCCTTCCATCAAGGCGCACCAATCAATGTGGTGAGCTGATCCCTGATGCCATCACACGCAACATCATTGAACTGGACCTATGCAAAACTGGTGCTGTGCTCGCTGTTCTGGGGCGGCACCTTTATCGCCGGCAGAATGATCGCTGGCAGCATGCCGCACATGACGATCGCCTTTGGTCGCTTTTTTGTGGCGACAATTCTCCTGCTGGTCGTAGCGTATCGCCTTGAGGGCGGTCTACCCAGGCTGAGCCGGCAACAGTTTTTTTCCACACTGGCGCTTGGATTAACAGGTATCGCCATCTACAACATTTTCTTTTTAGCCGCACTCGAACGCATGCCTGCTGGTAAAACGGCCTTGCTTGTTTCAATGAGCCCAATTTTGACGGCGATCACTGTCTCCATCATTCTCAAAGAGCGTCTGGGTGGTTACCGCTGGGGAGGGTTGATCCTTGCATTTATCGGCGTCATCACCATCGTGACACAAGGTGACATCCTGCACGCCACACGCAGCATCATCAGTGCATTTGGCTGGGGTGAATTGTTCATGATGACAGCGGTAGTGAGTTGGGTCGCCTATACGGTGATCAGCCGCTTTGCCCTGAGAGGATTGTCACCGATCGCAGCAACTACGTATGCGACAATGTTCGGTGCTGCGGTGCTTGCAGTCGGTGCAGCATTCGAATTGCCTGAACTGACACCTGCCATGCTGACCTGGAAAAATGCTGGTGCGATTTTTTATCTGGGCAGTTTTGGTTCGGCGCTCGCATTCATCTGGTTCAGCGAAGGTGTTAAAAAAATTGGCCCGGCACGTACGGTCGTATTTACCAACCTGGTGCCTGTTTTTGGTTTACTGCTCGGCTATCTCGTACTGTCAGAACCCATCCTGATCTCCATGGTAGTGGGTGGAGCCATTGTGATTGCAGGCGTTGCGCTCACCAATCAGGCTAAAAAATAATCCACACTTCAGAGTCTTACATGAAAATCAAACTTCTTCGCGCAATGCTTGCGATCTGTGCAATGTCACTGGTGAGCAGCCTCGCCGTCGCACAGGACTACCCAACCAAAGCCATCAAGCTGATCGTGCCCTTTCCTGCTGGCGGCGCAACAGACATCGTGTCGCGCGTCGTTGCACAACAACTGAGCACAGAGCTTGGTCAGAGTGTCGTGGTCGACAACCGGGCAGGCGCGGCAGGCGTCATCGGCGCAGAAGCCACTGCCCGAGCGGCGCCCGACGGATATACCCTTGTATTGACAACCTCTAGCACGCACACCATCGGCCCGCTGTTAAATCCCAAGATTCCCTATTCAGCGACCAAGGATTTCACGCCCATCATTTATCTGGCCTCCTCGCCCCAGGTCGTGATCGTGCCCCTCACCTCGCCTGCAAAAACCATGCAGGAACTCATAGACTACGCGCGCAAAAATCCAGGAAAACTGAATTTTGGCTCCGCTGGTACGGGTGGCATTCCACATCTGTCGACCGAACGTTTTCTGGCGATGACGGACTTGAAAATGACCCATGTTCCCTACAAAGGCACTGCGCTCGCGATGCCTGATCTCATGGCTGGCCGGTTAGACATGATGTTTGATTCCATTTCTGTTTCGTTGCCACATATCCGTGAAGGCAAGGTCCGTGCGTTAGCCGTCACTACTGCGCAGCGCACCTCAGTCGCACCTGACCTGCCCCCACTGTCCGACACGGTTCCGGGTTACGAGTCATTGACATGGTTTGGTGTGTTCGGACCAGCGGGCCTGCCTGCTCCAATCGTGACCAGGCTTAATACGGCACTGAACCAGACTCTGAAAAATCCTGCAGTCTTGCAGCAATTAGCGAAGCTCGGATTTGATGCAGGAGGTGGCACTCCAACAGCGTTCTCTGACAAAATGAAAGAAGAAACAGCCATGTGGAAAAAAGTCATCGATGATGGAAAAATTACCCTTGAATAAACTGGCGGCGGAGGTGACTGGTATCAAACCCAATCCAGTCAGTCCAAAAAAACTGCTGCTCAGCAAATGGACAGCTGTGAACCCTGTCAACAAAGAAAAACATTTTTTGGTGGTGGAGGTCATACAACCTGCGCTTGCCGGAGACCCTGTCCAGGAAATTATTCTTGAGGCAGCCATGACGGGCAATACGACACACATGCCGTGGCGTGCACTCAAAGACTCTGGAACATGGTTACGCGGCTGGGTTTAGCCGCAAATCAGCGCTTAGGCAGGGCTACACGCAAGATCAGTGCGATCAGATAAAGCATGATGAGCGTGCCTGAGACATCACCAATAAACATGGGTGTCACCCCCGCAAAGGGTGTTTCCATCCGGTCTGAAAAATAAAAATAGAGGTTGTGCGGAATTACGTTACACACCGCACCAATCAACCCAAAAATCGTGAGCTGCTTCAGATTCAATCCACTCAGACTAGAGGGCAGGTTGAAAAAATGCGTGCAGATCAATAATGCAAGCATCGGCCCGAAGGCGGACATTCCAGAAAGAACGATGGCCTCTGAAAAGTTATTAAACTGGGTCGGATCACTTGTATACAGGGCACCTAAAAAAAGGCCTGCCACACCCAGCCATTCAAACACCATCACAGATGCCATGCGAATCGCCGCAGGCAAGAACACCCAGGAAATATATTTGCTGACACCCATCGAAGTAAAAATGACTTCGTTGAGTTTGAATAGCACAATCCAGGCTATCGCAACGGCCAAGACAAAGCCCAAAGAAAATACCCAGCTCAGTTTACGAGATGCTGGAGGATTTTCAGTCACGAACGCCATTAGTCAGGGCTCTGGCCGTTATTCATTCGGATTGCTGCGCACGCTCTAGAGCCTGCCCCATCGAAGTGAAATATTTGGTGGCTAACTCGGTTGGAACAACATATTTGACCCGGCTGTCAATCTTGTCTATATCCAGGGCAATCATGCCTTTTTTCACCAGGGTCTTTAGACGACGATGTGCCGTTGTTGCCGAAATTTCGGAGGACAAACCCATGGCTTCTAGCACGCTGATATTTTTGCCCACATGCCAGCCAGCAGCCAGCAGATTCAGCAAACGCTCCTCCACCGGATCCATCTCTGGAAATGTCGGAATCTGCCGGATTGCCTGAATCAGGTTTAAAAACCTGAGGTAGACAATGGAATTCTTTGAGTTATTCATAACCTGATCTTAACTTAATAGACATTAATGAAGGTACAAGCATATTTTATACTCCAAAAGGTGTAAGAGACCAGATCAGTCTCAATCAGAAGCCGCCTGCAGCTGATCCAGAATCTCTCTCTTAATTTCAGCGATATCACGCACGCGTCTTGAGGCCGTTGTATTGCAGCGTCCCTTTCTCGGACAGCGAGAGCTACGTTGACAAATCACACGAGCTGGCTGCGTCAGGGCATCCTCAATCCAGCCGATGCTCAAAATTCGTGCGACGGCGCGTAACGCATCAGTCTCCGCCCGATTGAGCATCGCCTCGCCACCCTCCTCCAGGCAACGCTCACCAATACTATTTACGATGTCAGCAGCGCGTGCATCATTGGAGGATAACGCCGCAGCCAAATCAACACCGACGGACAGCACATGCGGGACGCCTGCCATATCCTTGGTATGCAAGGTATGGCAGCAATACAGTTGCCACTGATCATTTTCACGAATCACAGAAAGCTGCGAGCTCGAAGTGTTCTGCTTTTTTTCGGTCATGCGAAAAACTGCCCAATTTGGACAAGGATCTTTCGCCTGCGTCATATTGCCCCAGGGCAATGGGATGCCGTTGCCCCGATACACTGCTCGAAAATGCCCGGAAGATGTCGCATCAAAAAAATGCCAATACGGATATGAAGATACTTTGGTCATTCTGCGCATCATGACTGCAGGTGTCAGTTCCACTTTGTGCCCTGCTTCGACCCGGTGTTGCTCCCGGGTGAGAAAACGACGAAATGGAATCTTTGGGCACAACAATGCACCAGCAAAAAAACTGCATTCGAAATCTCGCCATGCAAGCAGCACATCACTCGCTTCAATTCCTGCATGAATGGGTGAACCGCTATCCGGACTTTCGCCAAACTCACCACCCGAAGCATGCGCGGATCTCAACCCGTCACCGCCATGCAACACTTTATGTCCCAGCAAAGAAGCCAGATCAAATTTAAGACGTGCAGGATCAGACTCTAAAACTTTATTCAGATAGATCGTTGAGGGAGGCTCATAAAACGAGCGCAAGACGCTTCGAACTTCGGCATCTTTATCACGTGCAATCACAGGTTTATGTTCAAACCACCGGATTTCCAGGCCATGCTGCCTGCACATGTCCATGAGATCATCAACTGACAGTGGAAATTTTCGATTACCGACCTGCTCGGCCATGCGTTCAAGATCAGGATATTCATTGCGGGATGTTTCCTGGTGCGAGCGAATGAGCAAATGTGCAAACTGCCGACCTGTCGTGCCTGTTTGCGAGAGCAGCTCGGGAATCGCAGCCTGCAGGATATTTTTTGAAAAAAGAAAGCCTGGATCAAAGGGAATCCTGGCAGCGCCCCCCGCCGCCCGTTCTGACGTGACGGGGGAAAACTCCGTGTTGTGATCAAGAAACCAGCTGGCCTGGCGCTGAAAGACCCTGGCAATCACAGCAAGCACCTCAGCAGAGGGACTGCGACGACCACTTTCAATCATGCTGAGATAAGAGGTCGAAGGAGCACGCTGCGGATCAACCTCTGCACACCGTGCAGACAAGTCCTCAAGTGTGATGCGATGCTCTTTGCGCAAATTACGCAGTTTTGCACCGAGGAAATGATTATTTCTATTGAGTGCATCCATCTCAACCCCGCTATGAAACACGTTGATTTACTGAAAACCAAATCGTCAGTCATATTATTTTGTAAAATTTACACTGTCAAATTCTATTAACTATTATTCACAAATATTTTCAACTATTGTCAATCCATCAACTTTTAACAACCGGAGATTGACATCATGAAAAAGTATTCAGCAGCCATTGAAGCGATCCAGGAAGACTGGAACGAAAATACTCGCTGGCAGGGCATTCAGCGTGATTACACAGCAGAAGACGTGTTTCGCCTGCGCGGTTCAGTCATGATCGAACACACGCTCGCCCAGAAAGGTGCAGACAAACTCTGGCGTTTGCTACACGACAGACCTTTCGTCAACACACTGGGCGCACTCACAGGCAATCAGGCTATGCAGCAAGTCAAGGCAGGACTAGAAGCCATCTACCTGTCCGGCTGGCAGGTTGCAGCCGACGGCAACGACTCCGGCCAGATGTATCCTGACCAGTCCTTGTATGCAGCCTCAAGCGTACCGAGTGTCGTACGCCGTATCAACAACGCCCTGATGCGCGCCGACCAGCTGCATCATGCCGAAGGTGACCACTCCATCGACTGGTACGCACCGATTGTTGCAGATGCCGAATCGGGTTTCGGTGGGGTATTGAACGCCCACGAACTCATGAAAGCCATGATTACGGCCGGTGCGGCAGGCGTGCACTTCGAAGACCAGCTGTCTTCGGTCAAAAAATGTGGACATATGGGTGGAAAAGTTCTGGTAACCACACAAGAAGCTGTCCAAAAGCTCGCTGCTGCCCGACTCGCTGCCGACATCATGGGTGTACCCACCATCCTGCTGGCACGTACCGATGCAGAGTCCGCCACGCTCGTCACCAGTGACATTGACGAGAACGACAAACCATTCCTGACAGGCGAACGTTCAAGCGAAGGCTTTTATCGCGTGCGCAACGGACTGGATCAGGCGATTTCACGCGGACTGGCTTATGCGGCCTACGCAGATATGGTCTGGTGTGAGACAGGTACGCCTGACCTTGAGTTTGCACGTAAATTCGCTGAGGCCATTCACCGTGTCTATCCCAAAAAATTACTCGCCTATAACTGCTCACCCTCGTTTAACTGGAAACGTCACCTCGACGATGCCACGATTGCAAAGTTTCAGCGAGAGTTAGGTGCGATGGGCTACAAGTTCCAGTTCATCACACTTGCAGGCTTTCATTCGCTCAACTATGGCATGTTCGATCTGGCACGCCGTTATGCAACTGAAGGCATGGCCGCCTACGCCCCCTTGCAGGAAGCAGAGTTTGCTGCCGAACGCTTTGGTTATACAGCCACCAAACACCAGCGCGAAGTTGGTACGGGCTATTTTGACTCGGTCACACAAGTCATACAGGGTGGCAAATCCTCAGTCACAGCATTGACAGGCTCAACAGAAGAAGAGCAATTCAATGCGCATGCAGAGCCGTTGCGTGCGGTGGCATAAGTAACGCATCACATCCCGGGGCATGGGCATTGTGTCCATGTGCCAGGCTGTGATTAATTTACAAACAATCAATAAGCCAGCGGTGTTGATTTACCGCTGAACACGTTGTACGTAACAACGGTATAGACAACAATCACCGGCAACACCACGATGACGCCATAAAAAATCACCAGCAAAGCCTCAGGTGTACTGGCAGCTTGCCAGAGCGTCAGGCGATCCATCACCAGCCACGGAAACAAGCTGTAAGCCAGGCCGTAGAACGACAGTAAAAAAATCCCGATCGTACAAAAAAATGGAACACCCGAACCGTATTGATTGCCCTGTTCCAGACGATAAGGCAGTCGATCGAGACTGCGTCTGATCACGGCAAACAGTACGATGGTGATGACGGGAATCGGGAACAGCAAAACAACATTGGGAAAGCTGAACCACTTGTCAAAAATTTGCGGACTCACCCAAGGGGTAGCAATTGAAATAAACAAAACACCTGCAGCAGTCATCAGCAGGCTCTGTCGCGCCCAAACGATCGCCTGCCTCTGGAGCACACCTTCTGTTTTAAGAATGAGCCAGCCAGCACCAAGCAGCCGGTAACCGAACACTAGGCAGATACCAATCAGAGCGCTAAAAAGCTGTCCCGGTGTCGTGCCATCAAAGCCGGTGATCAGCTGACCCAGCATAAAACCCTGTGACCACGACGCCACGAGCGAGCCAACATAAAAAGCTCCATTCCAGAAAGCATGCTGGGAGGCCTTGGCTTTACTCCTGAAGTCAAAGGCCACGCCACGCAGTGTCAAGGCCACCAGCATCAGGGCGACCGGCAAATACAGCGCACCAAGAATCACACCGTGCGCTGCAGGGAAAGCAACCAGCAAGACCCCCACCCCCAGAACCAGCCAGGTTTCGTTTGCATCCCAAAAAGGGCCAATGCTCGCAATCATCGCATCTTTATCTTTCAGACTGGCGGCCTGGGCAAGCAGTACACCGACGCCTAAATCATAGCCATCCAGCACGACATAAGCGAGGATTGCAGCAGCCATGACCATTGCAAACACAACGGGCAGCCAGACCTCAGCAGACGTACTCAAGATCAGTGCATTCATGTCAGACCTTTAAGGGTTGAAGGGCCGTGCGCAAAGTCGGCATCGCCACCTGTGGCGCTGCGATATGCACCAGGGAATCAACATCTGGCGGATACTTTGCATCGAGCGGATCAACAGAACTATATTTATTTGCGAGATGATAAATAGCAGCCAGGTAAGCAATCAGAAGTGCGACGTACAACGTCAGATACAACATCAGCGTCATCGCAATATTGACCGCAGGTACGGCCGAGGCGGCTTGAGCGGTTGTCAGCAAACCATAGACCAGCCATGGCTGGCGGCCAATCTCGGTCACATACCAGCCCGCCACCAGCGCAATCCACCCAGAAAATGTCATACCAATCAACAGCTTTGCGAGTAAAGCGTCAAGTTGCTTGCGTTTGAAGATACGCCAGGCTGCAAACCAGCTCACCAGCAGCATCAGCATTCCGACTCCAACCATAATTCTAAAAGCAAAGAAAACTGGCGCGACTGGTGGATGCGCATCACCAAACGCGTCAATCCCCTTGACCTCACCGTTCCAGTCATGTGTCAGATAAAACGAAGCGAGCCTGGGGATGGATACTTCATAGCGGTTCGAAGCGCTGGCTGCATCAGGCATGCCAAACAACACGGCCGCAGCACCCGTTTGTGTCTGCCAGATACCTTCCATTGCGGCAATCTTGGCGGGCTCATGTTCAAGAGTATTCACTCCGTGCATGTCGCCAACCACAATCTGCAGTGGAATGAGACATGCAGCAACAGCAACACCCATTTTAAGCGTCACCATCACGTCAGCGGAGCGGCTATTGCGCAACCACCGATAGGCACTGATTCCGGCTAGCAGGAATGCCACAGTCAAGCCTGAGGCCAGCAACATATGTGCCAGGCGATATGGAAAGGACGGATTAAAAATCACCTCAAACCAACTGGTCACATGTGCCTGACCGTTAATCATTTCGTAGCCAGCAGGCGTGTGCATCCAGGAATTCAATGCCAGAATCCAGAATGCTGAAAGCGTTGTACCGAAGGCAACCAGAAAGGTGGCAAAGGTATGCATCCGCTCACTGACCCGTCCCCGACCAAATAGCATGACGCCCAGCATGGTGGCCTCGAGAAAGAATGCCGTCAATACTTCATAGGCCAGCAGAGGTCCTGCAACATTACCGACCGTATTCATGAAGCCCGGCCAGTTTGTGCCGAACTGAAAGCTCATGGTGATACCACTGACAGCCCCCAGAACAAAGGTCAAGGCAAAAATCTTGATCCAGAACTGGTACGCATCCATCCAGTAGCGCGCACCCGTTGCAGCAAAGCGCAATTTGAAAATAAGTAAGAACCAGCCAAGCGCGATGCTGATTGTTGGAAAAAGAATATGAAAGGTAATGTTTGCCGCAAACTGAATGCGCGCAAGAACGACAGGATCAATGGCTTCCATGATGTGCTCTGAGGTTGACTAATCGACGATTTTTTGCGACGGGGATCTGGATGCTTTGGATTTAAGGCCTTGCTTGACACGATTTTTCATGTCGACAAGTTTTTTGACTGTTGAGCCCATTTGCATGAGCGAGACCAGCGTGTCTGAATCCATCGTCTGGATATCATCAAGCCACTTAGTCATCATTTCCATAAACTCATGCATCTGCTGCATGCGGACCTGCGCATGGATGTCCTGGGCGCCGCTGGGCTTTTCTAATAGTGCGTTGCGTAGCATCGACAAGGTCGGATCGATTTCGCGCTTGCGACGTTCGACCGCAAGGGTACGAAAGATTTGCCAAATATCATCAGGCGCCTGAAAATACTCACGCCGATCCTTGGGCAAATGAATCAGCTTGACCAGGCTCCAGGACTGGAGTTCTTTGAGGCCCATACTGACGTTAGAGCGTGAAAAACTGAGTGCTTCGCCAATTTCTTCCGCATTAAGCGGTTTGATCGCAACATACAGCAATGCGTAAATCTGTCCGACTGTCCGGTTGATCCCCCACCGGCTACCCATTTCACCAAAGTGCAAGACAAACTGCTGAGAAAGAGGTGGGATATTCATATTTTCCTGTAATTTCAGTTATTTCACTAATTACTGAAAATTGAGAATATCACAAATCTAATCAATCATTGAGATATATCAAATATTCTGTCACGGTCTGTGGCAACGCCTCTGACTGATGCACACTGCGCAACTTTTAAGCAGCGATCCGTCTAGCCAGCAAAGACAAAGTCCTTAAGACTTATCCCTGAAGTTATCCACATGCTTAGCCCCACATATTGGGGAGAACCACGGCAAGGCTTCAACGCGTCATTGTCAATCCATTCGTGCGTCTGTCTGTCGCCCTGATCGCCGAGACTATTGAAAATGACAAAGGGCTACAGACCGAAGTCTGTAACCCTTTGATAATGCTGGTGCGCCCGGCAGGAATTGAACCCACGACCCCTTGGTTCGTAGCCAAGTACTCTATCCAACTGAGCTACGGGCGCTGAGAAGAACGAAAGTATAGCAGCTTTTTTAAGTCATTGCCATCAACCGGATTTTCTGTGTGAATGAACAGTCTTGATCGCTCTTCCCATCCCGGCGTAGCCATTTTCGATGGTTATCGAGATATGGCATTCCAGCCAGAGAAGACGGGACAGGCGCGGCGAGGAATGAGGAGGGATGACTGGATGATTGTGTCATTGCTTGCCTCGTAAATGCGCTTATAAATATTTCTATTTACTCATGCACAATTTTTGACAAGTTCAATCAGAAGAAATACCCAGTACCTTTAAAGAAGCTGCTAAAACGTCTTCGGCCAATACCTGTTTGATCTCGGTTGAGCCATCAGCAGGCAGCACATCTGCAGTATTGTCGCGGGCCCAGAACCATTCCCGATTACGTTCGTGAAAGACGCCAACATAAGGCTTGCCTGAAAACTGTGCCAGATGAGAAGGTCCACAGTCATTGGCCACAATCAACTGGGCCTTGAGCACGACCTGTGCAATCTCTGGCAAGGGGCGCGTCATGACAAACGTAAAGTCTTCACGCCCAAGATGCTTGAGAAATTCATATTCTTTTGCTTCATCTGGGCCAAGAACAAAACAAAATTTTGTTGCTGATCCAAGATGAGGCTTGAGCAAATCAGCAAGAAGTACAAAGTCGTTAATCGGCCAACGTTTAAAGTCCCCTGCTCCTCCACCTGGCATTAATACGACGTTAGCAGCAACATCAACCGGTGGAGATTGTCGGGCAATGACCTCGATACTCTGACGTGCTGCGACAGCAGGATCAAATTTTTTAAAGGTCGACAACAACTGCATATTGCCAAGACCCATGTATTCAGCAAAATCTTTACGGTGTGAATGCGTCCAGACAAAATCAGTGATGCGTTTATATTTGAAGCCGAGACGATATTTGGGGCGTTTGAGCATTGCCGCTGCACCATACTTATCGCTGGCAAAATGCAGCACGATGAGCAGATCATCCCTATGATGCATGGCGCGATACACTTCGCCAAAACGATCAGCCTGCACAAATTCATCGACCCAGGGCAGAGACAGGTAGTGTTTGCCCACATTATCCTGAGCCACTACACGCAGGTGACAGTCGGGCCAGAATTGTTTGATTTGATAGAGCAGAGGATAGGAAACGATCTGTGTTCCTAAAAACTGCATACTGCGGATAAAAACGACGACGTCTTTCATAAATGACAGCTACATGAGCGCAAGTGCGCAGCGATACGTTATAAAAGAAGCCAGGTATGCCAGGGCAAACAGATATCCCGCACTAATGAGCGGGATCGTCCAGCCGCCACTTTCTCGCTTGATCGTGGCGAGGGTCGATAAACACTGAGGTGCAAATACGTACCAGGCAAGCAGGGAGAGCGCCGTAGGCAAACTCCACTGCTGGGCAAGCAGTGGACCTAAGGTATCGGCAGCGGCCGGGCCTGTCGCAGAAAGTGCATAGACAGTACCCAGTGCGCTGATAGCGACTTCACGTGCAGCCATACCAGGCACAAGCGCAATGGATATTTGCCAGTTAAAACCAATCGGCCCCAGCACTACCGCCAGCGCTTTGCCTATCATCCCGGCAAAACTGTATTCAATCGGAGCCCCAAGTGCGCCCTCAGGGGCACCTGGAAAACTGGCCAGAAACCATAGCGCAAGCGTCATCACCATAATGACACCACCGACCCGCCCCATGAAAAGCTTGGCTCGCTGCCACAAACCAATTGCGATATTGCGCGCCTGAGGCAGACGATAAGTGGGTAACTCCATCATGAGGGGACGCACGTGACGCCCGGCAGCAGTAAATTTCTTGAGCACCCAGGCCACGGCCATCGCACCAAGAATTCCTGCGAGATAAAGAATAAACATGACCACGCCCTGCAATTCAAGCACGCCCCAAACAAGCTGATTTGGGATAAAGGCCGCGATCAACAAGGCATACACCGGCAAACGGGCGGAACAGGTCATCAGCGGTGCAATCAGCATCGTGACGGTTCGGTCGCGGGCATTGGGAATCGTACGAATCGCAATGATGCCTGGAATTGCACAGGCAAAACTTGAAAGCAAAGGAATAAATGATCGGCCAGACAAGCCAACAGAGCCCATCAACCGATCGAGCAGAAAGGCGGCACGTGGCAGATAACCTGATTCTTCGAGCAACAAGATAAAACCAAACAGAATCAGAATTTGCGGTAAAAAAACAACCACAGCTCCTGCTCCTGCGATCACTCCATCGACAATCAGGCTGCGCACCCAGTTATCTGGCAAGAACCGAACCACCTGCTCGGACAGTAAGACAGTCAGATCCTTGATCCACTCCATCGGCACGGCAGCCCAGCTGAACATTGCCTGGAAAATCACGAACAGCAAAATAACCAGCAGCATCGGACCGGCGACAGGATGCAACAAGACGCT
>CANCOC010000013.1 GCA_947379755.1 Alcaligenaceae bacterium
CATAGCCGACAGGGAGCATGCGGCGCGTATCGGGGTTCATAGTGGTCTCCCAGAGCTGGACAGGGCTCATTTCGCCCAAGCCTTTGAAACGGCTGATATCCCAGGATCCTTCGCGAACGCCTTCTTTGCGCAATTTATCCTGTACCGCCTCGAGCTCACCGACGTCCAGGCAATAGATCTTGCGAGCGGGTCGTTTACCCAGAGCGGGGACATCGACCCTGAACAATGGCGGACGCGCAACAAAAATCCGCCCTGACTCAACCAGTTTTGGAAAGTGGCGGTAAAAAAGTGTCAACAGCAGGACCTGGATGTGCGAGCCGTCAACGTCCGCATCAGACAAGATGCAGATGCGGCCATAGCGCAGGCCTGATAGGTCTGGCTCATCGTTCGGACCATGGGGATCAATGCCAATGGCAACCGAAATATCATGGATTTCATTGTTAGCAAACAGACGGTCGCGATCGACTTCCCATGCGTTGAGCACTTTGCCCCGCAAAGGCAAAATTGCCTGAAACTCTTTGTCTCGACCCATTTTGGCAGAACCGCCGGCCGAATCACCCTCGACCAGAAAAACTTCGGTGCGGGTAATGTCCGTGGACTCGCAGTCAGTGAGTTTGCCTGGTAGAACCGCGACACCTGAGCTTTTGCGCTTTTCAACTTTTTGGGCCGAGCGGGCTCGCGCCTGCGCCTGACGAATCGCGAGTTCGGCGAGTTTTTTACCGTATTCGACATGTGAGTTGAGCCACAAATCAAGTGAGGTTTTAACAAACCCACCGACGAGTCGCACAGCATCGCGGCTATTCAGACGCTCTTTGATCTGCCCCTGGAACTGAGGGTCGAGGACTTTAGCGGACAAGACAAAACTTGTTCGCGCGAAGACATCCTCAGGCAAGAGTTTGACGCCTTTGGGCAACAGACTATGCATCTCTGCAAAGCCTTTGACTGCCGCAAATAATCCCTCACGCAAGCCTGACTCATGCGTGCCACCCGCTGGCGTCGGAATCAAATTGACATAGGATTCGCGGACCACATTGCCCTCGTCGGCCCAGGCAACCACCCACTGTGCGCCCTCGCCTTCAGCGAAGCTGTCGTGATCTTTTCCGGCAAATTGTTCACCCTCAAACAGAGGGACTCTCAATTCGACGCCTTGAAGGGCCTCGGATAAATAGCCGGACAAACCTTCCTGATATTGCCAAGTACGTGTATCGCCTGTTTTTTCGTTCACGAGCGAGACCTTGACACCCGCCATCAGCACGGCCTTGCTGCGCAACAAATGCGTGAGCTCATTCAGAGGGATCACCGGGGAGTCAAAAAACCCTGTGTCTGGCCAAACGCGAACACGTGTACCGGATTTTTTACGTGACAGTTCGGGTGCCGGTGCGAGAGCCTCAATCACATCACCATTAGCAAACACCATGCGATGCGTGCCTTCGCGCCAGACAACGAGCTCAAGTCTTTTTGACAAGGCATTAGTCACCGATACACCTACGCCGTGCAAGCCGCCGGAGAAGGCATACGCCCCTCCACCTTTTTTATCAAACTTGCCACCCGCATGCAGTCTTGTGAAAACCAGTTCGGCAACAGGCGCTTTTTCTTCGGGATGCATCCCGACTGGAATTCCACGTCCATCGTCCTCGACGGTCACGCTGCCGTCCACATGCAAGATCACCTGAATGTGTTTGCCATGTCCGGCCAACGCTTCATCTGCGGCGTTATCTATCACCTCTTGCACAATATGCAATGGGTTTTCTGTTCGGGTGTACATGCCAGGACGCTGGCGGACAGGTTCGAGTCCTTTGAGGACGCGAATCGATGATTCGTTATATGACTGATTACTCAAGTTATCCCCAACTGCTGTGGAAAAGGCACGCCATTTTACGGAAAATACCAATATCGGCATGGCGCCGAGCTGGATTGCTCAAATTTTGAGCACAGGTAGAAAAAAATACAACGTCTGGCTTGGCATTAAACGCCTGGATTAGCATTTAAAGTATCCCGCAACTAATGATGTTATGCTTTAATCATCATAAGTAGTTCTGCCCAAGGGTCGAACCACAACAATTAAAGAGAATACACACATGAGCGAACACATTAAAAACGTGAGCGACGTCAGCTTTGACGCGGACGTACTCAAATCGTCCCAGCCTGTTTTAGTGGACTACTGGGCTGCCTGGTGCGGTCCATGCAGAATGATTGCCCCAATGCTCGAAGAAGTTGCTGCTGAGTATGCCGGCAAAATCACCGTTGCCAAATTAAACGTTGATGAAAATCAGGAAACCGCTTCGAAATTCGGTATCCGCGGCATTCCAACCCTGATGCTTTTTAAAGATGGTCAGGTCGCAGCAACCAAAGTCGGCGCACTTTCCAAATCCCAACTGACAGAATTCCTGAACAGCGCGATCTAAATCGCCCCCACGCGCGGGCCCGTCCGTGGCCCGCCAATGGCTCTGCTCAGTGCAAGCTGTATGACACCCCTTTGAACATCACATCCCTCCTCTTCCCTTGAAGTCACTTTTTCACAGATACATCAATGCACCTTAATGAACTGAAGGCGCAGCACGTTTCGCAGCTGCTCGAAATGGCCGCTGGCCTCGAAATTGAAAACGCCAATCGCTTACGCAAACAAGAGCTGATGTTTGCGATCATGAAAAAGCGTGCCAAACAAGGCGAGCAAATTTTTGGTGATGGCGTGCTTGAAGTCCTGCCCGATGGCTTTGGCTTCCTTCGCTCCCCGGATACGTCTTATCTGGCCAGCACGGACGATATTTATATTTCGCCGTCACAGATTCGCCGCTTCAATTTACATACCGGTGATTCGATCGAAGGTGAAGTCCGTACACCTAAAGATGGCGAGCGTTATTTTGCGCTGGTCAAGGTCGACAAAGTCAACGGATTCCTGCCTGAGGCCATCAAACATCGCATCATGTTTGAAAACCTGACGCCTTTGCATCCAGATAAGGTGATGCCGCTCGAACGCGACATTAAGAGTGAAGAAAATCTCACTGGCCGCATTCTTGATATCTTTGCTCCGATTGGTAAAGGTCAGCGTGGCCTGATCGTTGCTAGTCCAAAATCAGGCAAAACGGTGATGATGCAGCATATCGCACACGCCATCACAGCCAACTTTCCTGATGCAGTGATGATTGTCATGCTGGTCGATGAGCGTCCTGAAGAAGTCACCGAAATGCAACGTACCGTGCGTGGTGAGGTGGTGGCATCCACTTTTGATGAACCCGCAACCCGTCACGTTCAAGTCGCCGAAATGGTGATTGAACGGGCCAAGCGCCTGGTAGAAATGAAAAAAGATGTGGTGATCCTGCTTGACTCGATCACACGTCTGGCACGCGCCTACAACACTGTCGTACCTGCTTCTGGCAAAGTGCTCACGGGCGGTGTGGATGCGAATGCCTTGCAGCGTCCAAAGCGTTTCTTTGGTGCTGCACGTAATCTTGAAGAAGGCGGATCACTCACCATTATCGGTACGGCCCTGATTGAAACAGGCAGTCGTATGGATGAGGTGATTTACGAAGAATTCAAAGGTACTGGCAACTCAGAGATTCACCTCGAGCGTCGCCTGGCTGAAAAACGCGTCTATCCTGCTATCAACCTGAACAAGTCAGGCACCCGTCGCGAAGAACTGCTGATCAAGCCAGAGTTGCTGCAAAAAGTCTGGGTGTTGCGCAAGTTCATCCATGATATGGACGAAGTCCAGTCCATGGAATTCATCCTCGACAAGATGCGTGCAACTAAAAACAATGCCGAATTCTTTGACATGATGAAGAAGTAATCCATGTGGCTGAATCATCAGCCACATGAAGTGCCCGGCAGGAACTTAGTTGCCGGGTGAAGGCGGAGGCGTCAAGCCTCCTGCTTTTGGAACTGGCGCCTCAAGAGGGATCAACGTCGGATCATCCCAGGGGCCTCTCACCTGATATTTTGCCGTCATCGCCTGCTCAATCGGGTTGCGAAGCAAAAACTGCGTGACCAATGCACTCAGACCTACCAGCGGATTCACGACAAACCCTGTCGCAACAGCCGTCCCACTCATATCGAATCTGGGTTTGACGTCCGCATCCATATTCCATGTCTTCCTGGCAAGATCTGAGTTACCAGACAGCAGAATACTCGCCACTGGACTGGCGATAGTGAGATCTTTCGTCGAAGCGACTCCCTGGGTAATCAGGAAGTCACCATCAATGGATAACCATGGAAAGCCATCTTTAAACTCATTGCTTGGCCGGAAATTAAAACTCAATATCCGCTGTAAAGATTGTAGGGAGAGCAACTCAAGCAAACGTGCACTGCGTGAATTGACATGCTCGAATACGCCATTTTTCAAATCCACACGCGCTGTGCCGGACATGCCTTCGTAGGTAAACATCCAGGGAAAGTTTTTCCAGTCGACTTCTGCCTTGACTGTGCCGCTGCCTTCACGAACCTTGTCTGGATATCCCATGAAGGTCGTCAGTTTTCCGAGGTCGGCAATGGCCAGGTCTGCATTGAGACGCACGCCACGCGTATCTCCTTTCAGACGCCACTCCCCTGTGGCAGAGAGTGTCGAATAAGGATTTTTGACCTCGAGGCTTTCAATATTCCAGCGCTCACCTTTCTGAACGTTGGCACCTCTTAAACGCAGAGAACCCAACCGACTGCCAAACAGGGTGAAGTCGTCGATCTGCAGATCAACGGCAGGGATATCAGACCATTGCGTCTCTTCGATACTCTCAATTTTAGGTGGCGCCTCGGAGTCGACCGGCGCCCGCCCGAGTTCGAGTTTGGAAAACTGGGCAACGACACGTCCGGAAATCCCTGCAGAGGACTCCTGCCAGGAGAGATTTCCTGCTGTTTCTTTCGAATCCAGCTTGGCTGTCCACTGCCCTTTTTCGACTTGCTGAATCGTCAGACTCAATTCTGAAAAAATGAGATCATCCCACTTCAGGCGAGGTGTACGCAGCATGACACTCTGAATTTGCGGCAATACAGCCTTCTGACTGGTTTTGGCTTGCGCGCGCGCATCCTCGGTCAATCGGTCAGAAAATGTTTTCCAGTCGGCCCAGTCAAGTTCGGCCAGCACCAGATCAACTGTCATGCCCGATGCCGGAAGTACCAGGCTGGAGGTTCCCATACCCACGGCCGCCTGGGTAAAAAACGATGCGGCGCGCTTTTCAGGCTGACGCTCAAACCTGCCATTGATGACGTCACCGAGGTTAAACGTCATCGAGTGACGATACTCGTTACGCTGCCTGGAGCTTGACCATTTAAGGGAAAAGGACGACTTTAGGGGAGCCTCTTTTCCGACTGGCGCGGGCAGAGCGATCCCAAGGCCCTCAAGTGTTGATGTCACCTGGAGATCCACACCGTCTTTGTTATTCTGACTGATCTGTGCCCGGTACTTGGTGCGACCACTGAGCGAAAGCAGTGCAGGAGATTTGGATAAGGCGCCAAGGGAGGCCGTTGCAAGCGTACCCTCAACTGTGATGCCTTTTGAAGCGGCCTCCCCAAGGCTACCCTGAATGAGGACGGGTTCACCCAGTAACTTTGCACTGACCTGATCAAAACGCAGGGCACCATTTATAAAACCCAGACTTCCCTGGAGATTTTCGAGTTTTGGTACGTCTTTTTCCTTTCCCCAGGAAATATCTCCTCCTGCAAATTTGATCTGACCTTTTGCCTGAAGTGACTTCATATCATTCAGATCTGCCCGGATTGACACCGGCACATCAAAGGAGTTCGTCGCATCCAGACTATTAAAGATGAACCCAGCCTGCTCATTGACGGGAGACTCTCGCATGATGGAAAGAAAGTTCTTCGCATCTCCCTGCAGGAGCATATCAATTGACAATGTGGGTTTAAGTTGCATATCCGCAATAGCAACATCCAGATTATTCACGCTGATGCGCTCGCCATTGACGCCAAGCAGCGCGCTGACTTTTGACTGCATGGCGAGGGAAAGCTTGTCGATGACAATCGCACCGTCTGCATCTGAAAGTGCAGGCCATCCAGCGACGCCAGGACGAATGGGTGCGTAATCAAGGGTTAATTTTTTAAACTTGCCATCCAGACGAAAAACACCTGTTTCGTCCGGAGCATTAAAAGGAAACTGGGACAAGTCACCTTTCAGGGTCACCGCAATCTGATTGAACTGCCCCTGACTGAGGGCATCACGCAACCAGTCACGGGCCTCTTTGTCGGTCTTCGTGGTCAGGTAACGATAAAGTTGAGGAGCACTCAGATATTCGATCATACCCTTCAGATCTGCAGCCCCGGCCTCTGATGTTGCTGAACGACGCCAGTCACCCTGCAGGCTCATCTTGAGATCCTGGTGATTGACTGTGAGGCTTGTAATATGCGCTGACAATGCCTCTGTTCCGGCATGATGCAGTTGTACATTTAAATCGACATTCCCGAGTGCCATGAGAGAAGGTTCGAACATGGTGCTGTCAACTGCGGCCCCTGTGACTGAGGCTTTGAGAGTCACCCCCTCTGCTGTCGAACCCGTTGCAAACAGGGGTGAATGCAGCGTGGGCAACATCTCGCCCAGGAGTCCTGACAGCTGAACCTGGGCATGATCTGCAAACATGCCTGCTGTCTGTCCAGATACAGGAATACCAACCTGGGCCCCTGCAAGTTTGAGCACGGTATGTCCCAGCATGCCCTGCTGCATATCGATCCAGGCGCGGGCGGCAAAACGGCCATTCACCACGGGAAGATCTATCCATGGGGCGAGTGCCTGGGGCTCGACATCTCCGGCATCAAGATAAATTTCAGCGCGTCTGCCTGCACTGGCGCTGAGTTGGCCGAGCATATGATCTGCGCGAATGATCAGCTCAATCTTTTTAGCGATATGGGCAGGCGGAGAAGCACGCAACAGAAATCCGTGGCTAAACAGACCATTCATCAGGGCAACATCAACATTGGTCAGCGTAAGTTCCGGCGCGCCACGCTGGGTATCGATCCAGCGCACGGTGGACTCATGCAACAACACTTTGCCCTGCCCAAGCAACCAGTCCAGCACGAGCGTGTCTGTATTCAAACTAAAGGGTTCTGCCCGATCAAGATCAACCTGATAACCAGCCACCATCAAACTGCCGTCGGCGCGACGCTCGACGGACAGGTCCACACCATTGACTTCCAGCAGTTTGAGTCTGAGATCCAGTGCAAAGATGCTGCGCCAGGAAACGATTGCAAAGGCTTTGGGTATTCGTAAAAGCGTCTGCCCTTCGGAGTTTTCGACATGCAGGTTTTCGATGCTCAACGTCGGATTCAGACCAGACCAGCTCGCGGAGATATCACCCACCAATGCACGCGACCCAAGTGCTTGCGTCAGGTGATGCTCGACCATGGGTCGCCAGACATTGATCTGAGGCAGAACAATGTAGCGCACAGCCAGCATAGTGGCGGCTGCTGCGAAGTAAGAGATGATTGCAGCAAGCAAAAGCAGGCGCAGAGATTTTTTGAAGAATTGCAAAGCAGTTGTAATCTTAAAAATGTCAGAAATATGAGGTAATGTTCAGCGTATTAAACATTGTCCCGGGTACTGTTTAAACTTATAACCTAATCCCGTTCACCTGTCTTAGAGTTTGCCGCCGCAAATGACTAAAAACCATCTATTCACAGCACTTGCATGGTCCGGCACTTTACAGCGCCTGCTTCAGGGCAACCCTGAATTCGGGGCCTGGCTCGAGACCGCCTGCCCGACTCCGATTACCTCAGAGCGCATTGATCTATGGTTTGAAGAACTGGCTGGCCAATCCCCACTCAATTGCGTACTGAGCATCACGGATTGCAAACAGGTACTGAGACGACTGAGAAAACGTACGTTTTTTCTGGCAATGGTGCGTGATCTGGCGGGTCTTGCTCCATTGGAGGAGGTTGTCGGGGCGATGACCGCACTGGCTGACCGCTGCATTGAACAGGCCTATCGAACTGTCATCGCTGATCTGATTTCCGTGCATGGCACACCCCGCGATCCTGCAACCGGAAGACCGCAGGAAATGATTATTGTCGGCATGGGCAAGCTTGGGGGACGTGAGCTCAATGTATCTTCCGATATAGATCTCATTATGCTTTACGGTGAAGAGGGTGAAACGGACGGTACGCGTCCAATCAGTCATCACGAATTCTACGCAAAACTGACACAGCGCATGATGCCGGTTCTGTCCGAAGCCGATGGTGACGGGCAGGTATTTCGCACAGATCTGAGATTACGCCCCGATGGAGACTCCGGACCCCTTGCCTGGAGTCTGGAAGCTTTTGAACAATATCTGTTCACACAGGGTCGCGAGTGGGAACGCTATGCGTGGTTAAAAGCCAGAGTGATTGCAGCACGAGCCTTTGTGGACAGCGATTCACAGGCTGCGTTGCAACACGTGGAGAGCTTGCGGTTGCCGTTCGTATACAGAAAATACTTTGATTTTGACGCCCTGCAGGCGCTGCGTGTCCTGCGCGAACGCATCAGACAAGATTGGCAGCGTCGGGCACTTGCAAGACCCGGACTGGATACACACAACAATATCAAACTAGGTGATGGCGGCATCCGGGAAATAGAGTTCGTGGTGCAGCTGTCGCAACTGATCCGTGGCGGCAGGATGCCTGGCCTGCAGCAGCGGGGACTGCTTGATGCACTGCAAGCGCAGCGCCGGGCGGGCATTATGGATGACAGCACCTGCACGCGCCTGACCGAGGCATACTGCTTTTTGCGATGCGTTGAGCATGCACTGCAATATTTTGATGATGCACAGACACACATGCTACCCAGCGACCCTGCCCGCATGGCAGGATTGGCGGCCGCCATGAGGATGCCTCTTGCAGAGCTCGAGCGTACACTGAGCAGCCACCGTGCATTCGTTGCCGAAACCTTTCGCAATGCCTTCAGAATTGCAGGCATTGAAGAAGCAACGTCTGAAGAGTCAGCACACACAAACGGGGCTGAATCGCGAGGGCTCCCCCCTCCTGGCACAGGCGATGCAAACTCTGCAGCAGAGGATGAGTGCACGACGCCTCTGGAGCAAACCATCGCGGTGTTTGCCGATGATGCAAAAGAACTCACTCGTCGTGTCGAGTCCTTTCTGGACAGCCACCGGATTCGCAGCCTGCCGACCAATAGTCGCAACCGGATCGACACTATTTTACCGATCGCCCTGCACGCGGCACTGCAAACCTCTGCGCCAATGCTGGCGGCTGTCAGAATACTTGATCTGCTCGAAGCCATTGCACAGCGCAGTGCATACATTGCGTTACTGTCGGAATACCCGGAGACGATGGCACGTATCGCCCGCATGATGGCGGCCAGCCCCTGGGCTGCGCTCTATCTGATTCAACACCCTGTCGTGCTCGATAGCCTGATTGCCTGGCGCGCGCTGATGGAACCACTCAACTTTGAGCAACTGGCAGCGACCATGCACGCAGACCTGGATGCATGCGTATTGCCAGATGGCAGTGCAGACATCGAACAGCAAATGAACCTGATGCGTGACACGCAGCGTCAGATCAGTTTTCATTTACTGGCTCAGGATCTTGAAGGCTTACTCACGGTTGAAAGACTTGCGGATCAACTCTCGGCACTGGCAGACCTCCTGTTAAATGAAACAATTATTCGTGTCTGGCCGATGGTCGCCAGGCCAGATGCACGCGGGGAACTTTGCGCGCCTCAGTTCGCCGTGATTGCCTATGGCAGGCTGGGTGGTAAAGAACTCGGCTACTCCTCTGATCTTGATCTCGTATTTGTATATGACGATCCACGCGAAGACGCAGCTGAGCTCTATGCCAAACTCGGGCAACGGATGACCTCATGGATGTCGACGATGACCTCTTCAGGCAGGCTCTACGAAATCGATCTGCGGTTACGCCCCGATGGCGATGCAGGACTCATTGCAGTCTCTTTGCAGGCCTTTGAGGCATATCAGCTCAAACATGCATGGCCCTGGGAACATCAGGCGTTGACACGGGCGCGCTATGCAGCGGGGGATGCACGCGTGGGTGCGCTGTTTGAACAGATTCGCCAGAAAATCATATCGATCAAGCCTGATGCAGACAAGCTTGCAGAAGACGTGCGTGTCATGCGCAAGAAAATGACTGCAGGGCACCCGAATACGAGCAAGGACTTCGACCTGAAACATGACCATGGCGGCATGGTCGATCTTGAGTTCGTGACGCAATATCTGGTACTGCTCCATGCAGCCGACGTTCCTGCGTTACGTGACAACCTGGGAAACATCGCCTTGCTGCGCCTGGCAGGTCAGGCCGGACTGATCGATCCTGACCTGGCACGCCGTGCGGGGGATGCCTACCGCAGCTTGCGCAAACATCAGCACGCGCTCAGGCTCAGTGGTGCAGAAAAGGCGCGGGTCAGCCAACATGCGCTCGCAGAAGAACGCCTGGCAATACGACAGCTCTGGGATGCGGTATTAGGCAATCCCGGCTCAGGATCTGCCACAGTAAAGAGCAGTTAAAATAGAACTCTATTCAACACGTTTTTTACATCGCCATCATGTCTGACGCTTTGCGCCCGAGTCTCTCCTTACCTGCGGGCAGAACAAAAGTTCTGCTGCATTCCTGCTGTGCGCCCTGCTCGGGCGAAGTCATGGAGGCCATGCTGACTGCAGGGATTGACTACGCGATATTTTTTTACAATCCGAATATCCATCCTGTCAAAGAATATGAGATCCGGAAAAATGAAAATATCCGTTTTGCAGAAACGCATGGCATCGAATTCATCGATGCCGACTACGATGTAGACAACTGGTTTGAGCGGATCAAAGGACTCGAAAATGAACCCGAGCGCGGCGAGCGCTGCACGGAGTGTTTTGACATGCGTTTTGAGCGCACTGCACTCTATGCGCATGAACACGGCTATGACACGATCACAAGCTCGCTGGGAATTTCGCGCTGGAAAGACATGAACCAGATCAACGGCAGTGGCGAACGTGCTGCTGCACGTTACGATGAAATGATCTACTGGACCTACAACTGGCGCAAACACGGCGGCTCCGCACGCATGATCGAGATCAGCAAGCGCGAAGAGTTCTACCAGCAGGAGTACTGCGGGTGCGTGTATTCATTGCGCGACACCAATCGCCACCGCAGGACCCAGGGCCGCGACCGGATCACAATGGGCGTGAAGTTTTACGGAAAAGAAGATCTGAACGCGAGCTTTGCACAGGAAGCTAAGCGTGTAATTCCGCAAACCGACACACCCTCAGGTGGTGCTGAGTCATAAGCGCGTCAAACAGTTCACTCCCCAACACACGGTATTCCTGCACACGATCCTCGCCAAATGCATCCCCCGCGGAAACGTAACGGGCAGGATGCGCCATGATCAGTGAGTCTTGCGAGGCCTCTTGCAGCCAGGCATCGAGCATCACACCATATGTGGGGTGTGGCCGTGAAAAGTCATAGGCACCAAAAAAGTCCCGGTTCATTTTTGCACCGATTTTTTGAGCGGCTAAAGAAAGTGCACGTGCGCCTAGCGCTCCGATCACATGTGCCTTGACTCGCTGCATGACTGGCAAGGCATTGGACAAAGAACCTGGTTGAGTATTGCGCAACCAGGGCAAATTCCGGGGATAGCGTCGCACGAGAATTTGAATCAACTGCTCGCGAATCACCGGCAGTTGATGAACGTGCAAATGACCATCTACAAAATCCGGCGCGTGACCAAGATGCAATTCGAAGGCATCCAGTTGCTGCTCGATTTGCACACGCACCTGCTCAGCTGGCAAACGGCGCAGATAGGCCTGAACCAATAATTGTGGCAACGGCATATACAGGCCCTGCTCACCCAGAGACTCTGTGAAATTCAGATGCAGCCCTAAGTCGATGTGCAGACTGTTGAGCCCGTGGGCACTGTGTTTAAAACCTGGCGCCATGGTCAGACAACTCGTGGCACTCAAACGCCGCTTGTGCGCCAGCTCAATGATCGCCTCATCCACACCCGTTTCGATGCCAAAGTCATCCGCGCAGATCATGATCGCGCGCGGCAAAATAGTGTCGCCATCGCGCGTGTCAGTCGCGATGCCTGTCCGGGAATGATCTGGCATGGCTGACAAGCGCTTAATCCGAGCGATCAGATTGCGCGACCTGATGCTCAAACGCCCGACCCGTTGCCTGGCGTACAACATACAGTGGCCGACCCTTGACCTCATCAAAGATACGGGCGACGTACTCGCCAACGATCCCCAGTGATATCAGATTGATGCCTGAAAAAAACAGCAAAATCGTAACAATTGTGGGCCATCCATTTACCGGGTTGCGAAACATCAGATACTCACAAATGATGTACAGACCATAAGCAAAGGAACAAAACGAGATGGCGAATCCGATCAGGCTCACTGCGCGCAGTGGCCAGGTGGTAAAGGCAGTCAGGCCAGCAAGTGCAAGCTTTAAGAGCTTAAAGGCATTGAAATGGCTTTCGCCATGCTGCCGGGTTGCAGGCATGTAGGCGATTGATTCGGTCTGAAAACCAACCCAGGCGTAAAGCCCTTTCATAAAACGGTTGCGTTCTGGTAATTGAAGCAAGGCGTCTACGACAGCACGATCCATCAGACGAAAATCACCGGCATGGGGTGGAACATGCACGCCGCGTGAATCGCTTAGCAAAGAATAGAACAAACGTGTTCCCCAGCGCTTGCCCAAAGACTCATCGTCACGATTTTCCCTCACAGCATAGACCATATCGATGCCAGCCTGCCAGCGCGAGACCATAGTGGGCAACAAGTCAGGCGGATGCTGCAGATCTGCGTCCAGAATGATGACGGCATCACCCTGCGCAGCCTCAAGACCTGCTGTGATGGCGGGTTCTTTGCCAAAGTTGCGCGAGAGCTGTACATAACGAAAACCCGGCCGACGAATCCACCCTGCCATCAAGAGCGGCGTCGCATCGCGACTCCCATCATCTACCACGATCACTTCCCAGTTTGCACCCAGCCGGGCAAGCACAGTCTCCAGTCTTGGCAACAGCAGATCAAGGTTGTCATGCTCGTTATAGGCAGGAACTACGCAACTGATCATGGCAGTATGGATGGAGCGCGCTGAAGCAGAGCTCAACGATTCAGGGCTGACAGGAAGGTTTTCAAATGACGTCATGCGCAATATTCAAGTGTGGGAAGCAATGACATCATAACTTTCATCCAGCGACAGGGACAGAGCATTAAAAAAACAAAGCATTATTTAATTTTTTGCACAGCAATGCTTGCGCTCAGAATGGCAAGAATCATGATCGCGCCCCCCAGAATGGTGCGTAAAGCTGGCACTTGAGCAAACAGCAGCCAGGCAAAAAGAATCGCATAGACGGGCTCAAGAGCAACCACGAGGCCGGCCGTTCGAGCGTGTAATTTACGCAAACTTGCAACAAAAAGTAAATGTGCCAGACCTGTGCATGCAATGCCCAGAATCAGAATCCAGCCCCAGCTGGCCAGACTCACTCCGGGCAGCTGGACGACGGCCCAGGGGCTCAGCAGGAGGCACACAATTAAATTTTGCAAGCCGGCTACATGAAAGGCGTCGACACTGGCCAGATAACGCCGGTTAATCACTGCCAGCACACCAAAACTTACCCCGGAAAGCAATCCCCACAGCAACCCTTCGGTGCCAGCATCTGACAAGTTAAGCGATGGCGTGACAAGAAGGAGTCCGCAAGTGACGCATATCAGCCTGATCCACTCCGCGCGCGTCACACGCTCACGCAAGATCCCCCACTCAATCAAGGTAATGCAGGCTGGAAAACTGGCAAATCCGAGTGTGGCAACGGCAATCCCCCCTACTTTGACTGAAACAAAAAAAGTCACCCAGTGAATGGCCAGCATGCCGCCTGAAAAAATGAGTGCACACCATCTGCCATGCTGAAAAAGACCCCTGCCAGCAGAGCTGGCATAGCGACTCGCAAGAGTGAGCACGATGACCGCACAGGCAGCACGTCCCCAGGTGATGACGCTTGCATCGGCGTCGATCAGTTCACCAAGAATGCCGCAGGTGCCAAAGAGCAATGCAACCACATGTACTGAAAAAAGTGCCTGGGTGCGTGTCATTGAGCAGTCGGCCAGCCAAGGGGTGCAGACCATCCTGTATAGGTTTTAGCTAGCGGGGTTGCGTAATCACCATGTTTGCTGGTGAATAGATGCAGGGAGGCCAGCGCCTCTGCGAACTTCACCGCAACGGCAACTCCATCAATCACAGGCACCCCCAGGCGCTGACTCAGTGCGGCGCACAGAGTGGTCATGCCGGCACAACCCAGCACAATGGCACCGCTTCTGTCATGACTCAGCGCATGGCGTGCAGTCTGTTCAAGCTGATCCAGCACCTGCGCCCCACCGTCTTCGAGTGATAAAACAGGGATGTCTGTCCCATGCACGCCACGACACTGATGTTCAAAACCATAGCGCTGCACCAGTCTTTCGGCAATGATGCAGGTGCGCGTCATAGTCGTCACCACCGAGAATCCTGTCGAAAGCATTGAAGCAGCATGAAAAGCCGCCTCGGCAATGCCCAGTACTGGTGCATGACATGCTTCGCGTGCGGCCTCGAGTCCTGGGTCGCCAAAACAGGCAATGACAACCGCATCAGGCTGCCAGGTGTGCGCGGCACGGACTTGTTCGGCAACACCCGCAGCGGCAAAGACCTCGTCATAATGCCCTTCGATTGAAACAGGTCCGAAAGAAGGCTGAACGGCATGAATTTCTGTCGTAGGGCAGGCAACCGCCCTTGCCCCGGTGGCAATCGCCTCTGTCATCGACGAGGTCGTATTAGGGTTTATGAGAAGTAGTTTCATGTGATGGAGTGGGTTTAACTTGTCCTGGTTGTATTGTTACGTTTCCTACAAAAACTTGCACCATCCTGGACAAAAATGCCTCAAAATAATCCGGACGCACCAAAATGGAGCCATCGCATTAAACGCGTGTGGTGAGCAGTCGCTGCACAACCTTATATCAATTGTCATGCCGCATGGGTCTGCAGCAAGGCCCTATGGCATGCTAATTGCTTAGCTTTAAGAAACATCCGCCTGGTTATTCGTTCAGGCTTTATTTCAACTCAGCCCTAAACGTTGGAGAATATATGAAACAGCATAAGTCGATTGCCCGCCTGGTGTCCAAGCCAATTGGTTTGTCAGTACTGTACGCTGCGATTGCACTGGGCGCTGCCCTGCCTGCATCCGCACAAGAAAAAGTGTTGCGCATCGGCATGACCGCTGCAGACATTCCCCGTACGCTGGGCCAGCCCGATCAAGGCTTTGAGGGTAATCGCTTTACTGGCATACCGATGTACGACGCGCTGACACAATGGGACTTGTCCAAGGCCGATGTAGCCAGCGCAGTCATTCCTGGCCTCGCGACGTCATGGGCCGTGGATGCGAATGACAAAACCAAATGGATATTCAAACTGCGTCCTGGCGTCAAATTCCACGATGGTTCTGATGTGAATGCAGATGCGATTGTCTGGAACGTACAAAAAGTGCTCGACAAGGATGCGCCCCAGTTTGACGCCTCGCAAGTAGGTGTCACGGCTTCGCGCATGCCAACCCTGCGTAGCGCCAAAAAAATTGATGACATGACTGTCGAGCTGACCAGCAGTGAGCCCGATGCATTTTTGCCAATCAACCTGACCAACCTGTTCATCGCCTCGCCTGCACAGTGGAATGCCAAGCTCAAGGCTGTTCCTGCCACAGTGACGGATCCCGCCGAGCGCTCAAAACTTGCCTGGACAGCATTTGCTGCTGATGCCTCAGGCAGCGGACCATTCAAAATGTCCAAATTTGTTCCGCGCGAGCGCCTGGAGATGGTTGCGAACAAGTCGTACTGGGATCCCAAGCGTGTCCCTAAACTCGATCGTGTTGTCTTGCTGCCGATTCCTGAAGCCAATGCGCGCACAGCCGCACTGCTTTCCGGACAGGTTGACTGGATTGAAGCTCCAGCACCAGATGCGCTTCCGCAAATCAAGCAGCGTGGTTTTGAGCTCTACAGCAATCAGCAGCCACATGTCTGGCCCTGGCAGCTTTCGTTTGCTGAAGGCTCACCCTGGCTCGACAAGCGCGTGCGTCATGCAGCCAACCTTTGCGTCGATCGCGAAGGTCTCAAAACATTGCTTGGTGGCCTGATGGGCATCCCCAAGGGCACCATGGAACCTGGTCACCCATGGTTTGGCACACCCAACTTTGATATCAAATATGACGTAGATGGTGCTAAAAAACTGATGGCTGAGGCTGGCTACTCTGCTGCCAAGCCACTGAAGACAAAGGTTCAGATCTCTGCCTCTGGCTCTGGCCAGATGATGCCTTTGCCAATGAACGAATTTGTGCAACAGTCGCTCAAGCAGTGCTTCATCGATGTCGAATTCGATGTGATCGAGTGGAATACCCTGTTTAACAACTGGCGCAAAGGTTCTAAAGATCCTGCTGCAAACGGGGCTTCTGCCACCAACGTCAGTTTTTCTGCCATGGACCCATTCTTTGGCATGGTGCGGTTTACCAGTACCAAGACATTCCCACCCGTATCGAATAACTGGGGGTATTTCGGCAACGACGAATTTGACAATCTAATTGCAACGGCGCGTACAACGTTTGAAGATAAGCCGCGTGATGAGGCACTTGCCAAGTTGCATACCCGTATTGTTGAAGAAGCGCCCTTTATCTGGATCGCCCATGATGTGGGTCCACGCGCAATGAGCAAAAAAGTCAAAGGTGTCGTCCAGCCAAAGAGCTGGTTTATTGATATTGCTCCGATGTCGATTGAGTAAGCTCTGACTGGCAGGCTGCGCCAATGCTGGCGTAGCCTGCCTTTTTCATTTCTGACTGGATGAATTGCCAGTCCTGATCTTTATTGCCCACTTTTAGCGAGATCCTCCGGCATGCTGAGTTTTTTGCTTCGTAGAATTGTTTATACCCTGCCCATCATGCTGGGCGTGGCACTGGTGTGCTTTGCACTTGTGCACCTGTCCCCAGGCGATCCGCTCGTGTCCATCCTGCCGCCCGATGCCTCACAAGAGCTTCAGGCAAAGCTGATGGAAATTTATGGATTTAACCGGCCTTATCCAGAGCAGTTTGCGAGATGGGTCTGGCGCGCACTTCATGGTGACCTGGGAACATCCATCGCCTCAGGAAGACCCGTTGCCACAGAAGTCATGACGGCTGTGGGCAATACGCTTCGCCTGGCTGCCTTTGCGACATTGATCGGTTTTATTTTTGGTGGGTTGTTTGGCTTTGTCGCGGGATACTTTCAGAACTCCTGGATCGACAAGGCCGCTTCACTGACTTCGGTACTTGGCGTGAGCGTTCCGCATTACTGGCTGGGCATGGTGCTGGTCATTATTTTCAGTTCCACCCTGATGTGGCTGCCACCGAGTGGCGCGGGTCCTGGCGGCTCGGCCGACTGGCAGTGGAACTGGGAACACATGAAGCACCTGATCCTGCCTGCAGTGACCATGAGCGTGATTCCAATGGGCATCATTGCCAGAACGGTTCGTGCCCTGGTGGCAGACATTCTTGCCCAAGAGTTCATCGTCGGCTTGCGTGCAAAAGGTCTGACCAATGTTGGCATTTTCATGCATGTCGTCAAGAACTCTGCACCGACCGCGCTGGCCGTCATGGGGCTGCAGCTGGGCTACCTGCTGGGTGGCTCGATCCTGATCGAAACAGTGTTCTCCTGGCCCGGTACTGGATTTTTACTCAATGCAGCAATTTTTCAGCGCGACCTGCCGCTCCTGCAGGGCACGATTCTGGTTCTTGCTATGTTTTTTGTAGTCCTCAACTTGATCGTAGACGTCATTCAGACGCTACTTGATCCGCGTATCGCACGCAGCTAAAGGACAACACTCATGATGAATATCGCAGTCAACCCTGCCAAAGTCCCTGCTCTGGTATTTGAAAAATCTACCGGCTACTGGCAAAACGTCGGTCAGCGTTTCATGCGCGACCGGGTTGCCGTGTTCGCGGCAATCGTGATTCTGATTCTGTTTGCAATGGCGGTGTTTGGCAATCTGCTGGCACCACATGATCCCTTTGCGGCCTCGATCATGAAACGCCTCAAGCCGATCGGATTTCCCGGACACTTGCTGGGAACCGATGAACTTGGACGTGACATGCTGACACGCCTGATCGTGGGGACAAAACTCTCTCTTTTCATGGGCATCACACCGGTCGTACTGGCCTTCTGTATTGGCTCTGTCATCGGTATCATCGCAGGCTACGCGGGTGGCACGATCAATACCCTGATCATGCGTACGATTGACGTGTTCTATGCCTTTCCTTCGGTGCTGCTTGCGATTGCGTTGTCTGGTGTGTTGGGTGCTGGCATCACAAATTCGCTGATTTCACTGACGATCGTTTTTATCCCTCCCATTGCACGCGTATCAGAAAGTGTCACGACACAGATCCGTAGCAGAGACTTCGTCGATGCTGCGCGCGCCTCAGGCGCAAATGCCTTCACGATCGTGCGCGTCCATGTCCTGGGCAATGTGCTCGGGCCCATCTTTGTCTACGCCACAAGTCTGATCGCGGTCTCGATGATCCTGGCCTCTGGCTTGAGCTTTTTGGGACTGGGTGTCAAGCCGCCCGAGCCCGAGTGGGGGCTCATGCTCAACACCTTGCGCACCGCCATCTATGTTCAGCCCTGGATTGCCGCCTTGCCTGGTGTCATGATCTTTGTGACCTCGATTGCCTTCAATCTGCTTTCTGATGGTCTGCGCACTGCGATGGAAATCAAGAACTGATGAATATGAAAAAATATACCCATGAGGACATCGGCGGCCCCACTCAGCCTTTGCTGATGGTGCAGGATCTGGTCAAGCACTTTGCCCTGCCTAAAGACATATTTGGCCGCAGCAATGGCGTCGTACGCGCCGTAGATGGCATTGATTTTGCAGTGCGAAAAGGCGAAACACTAGGCGTAGTCGGCGAGTCAGGATGCGGCAAATCAACCACCGCACGCCTGCTCATGAGCCTGACCGTCCCGGACCATGGCGAGATTATTTTTGATGGTCAGTCCGTAGGTTCAAAAGAACTCAGCCTCAAAGAGTTTCGTCGCCAGGCGCAGATGGTTTTTCAGGATAGTTATGCTTCACTGAATCCACGCCTGACCATCGAAGACTCAGTCGCCTTTGCCCCGCAAGTTCATGGCGTGGGCAAACAGGCGTCCATTGACCGTGCCCGCGATCTGCTTGCCAAGGTGGGGCTTGACCCCAGGCGCTTTGCTGAACGCTATCCCCACGAGCTCTCTGGTGGCCAGCGTCAACGCGTCAACATCGCACGCGCGCTTGCCTTGCAGCCACGCCTGATCATTCTGGACGAGGCAGTTTCTGCGCTGGACAAGTCTGTCGAGGCGCAAGTCCTGAACTTGCTGCTGGATCTGAAGGAAGAGTTTGGACTGACCTATGTATTTATCAGTCACGACTTGAATGTGGTGCGCTACATCTCCGACCGTGTCATGGTGATGTATCTCGGGCAGGTTGTCGAAATTGGCGATTGCGAGACCCTGTTCGTTTCGCCCAGGCATCCTTATACCCGCGCACTGCTTTCTTCGATCCCTTCGATGGATCCAGATCATCGGACAGAAGAACCTCCACTTTCAGGAGATCCGCCAAATCCGATTAACCCGCCGTCAGGCTGTCGCTTTCATACACGCTGTGTGCATGCGCAAGCAGTCTGTTCTGTCAAAGTGCCACAACTGGTCACAAATACCCGGGGAGAAGGCGTGGCCTGCCTGATGCATGTTGTGAGCAGTGGCCACACTGAGGCACCCATTACGGCACAGGAGACGGCATGAGTATTTCAGAAGCAACAACCGATGCAGGCACAGAGGCACGCGCCGTGCAGACACAAGAGACCTATGTTGAGATTCGCAACCTGTCTGTCACGTTTACGGGCGGCAGAAAGCCCGTCAAAGCGGTCTCGGGTGTCAATCTGCAAGTCAAGAGAGGAGAAGTGGTTGCCCTGATCGGCGAGTCCGGCTCCGGAAAAAGCGTCACCTTGCGATCCATCCTGCGTCTGCACAACCCTGCCCGCTCAAAGCTGGAGGGCCAGATTCTGGTCGGTGGTCAGGACGTCGTCGCGATGAGCACAGGCACGCTCTCGCGCTTTCGCGGCAAGGTGGCCTCTATGATTTTTCAGGAACCCTTACTCGCCCTTGATCCGGTCTATACCGTGGGCGAACAGATCATTGAAGCCATTCTGCGGCACGAATCTATCAGCAAGGCCGAAGCACGCAAACGCGCACTCTCTTTATTTGAACGCGTCCGTATTCCAAGTCCCGAACGCAGACTCGATGCCTATCCGCATGAAATGTCAGGTGGCATGCGTCAACGCGCCATGATTTCACTTGCACTGGCAAGCGGCCCCCAATTACTGCTCGCTGATGAACCGACGACGGCACTGGATGCGACCGTCCAGATTCAGATTCTGCTGTTGCTGCGAGAGTTGCAGCGCGAACTGGGCTTGTCGGTGATTTTTGTCACACACGATCTCGGCGCAGCGGTAGAAGTCGCGGACCGGATTGCGGTAATGTATGCTGGGCGCATCGTTGAGGAAGGTTCGACACGCACACTGATGCGCTCGCCACGCCACCCCTACACGCGCGCCCTGCTCAAGAGCCTTGCACACGGAGCCGTGTCAAAAGGTTCACGCCTGGAGACCATCCCGGGCTCGCCCCCGGATGTGACTGCGCTGCCACCTGGTTGCGTGTTTGCTGATCGCTGTTCGCTGGCGATCGACACCTGCAGGCAAACCATTCCAGAAATCATCATGATCACCCCGGAACACAGCGCCAGATGTCTGCGGCTGGACCAGACGGATCAGCCCGTCTAGCCCAGACTGTGCTGCAGGACCTTACTGCAGCACGCGCGTGAAGACAAACTTGTCGTCCCGGAAATCCACCGGCACGACATCTCTCGGACCAAACTTGCCCTCGAGAATCAGCTTGGAGATTGGGTTCTCCAGCTGCTGCTGAATGGCGCGTTTAAGCGGCCTGGCACCGAACACGGGATCAAATCCAGTCCTTGCCAGCTCTGCCAGCGCAGCTTCGGAGACTTCGAGAATCATCTCCTGCTGCAACATACGCTTGGCCAGGCGCTGGATCTGCACAGCAGCAATCTTTTCGATATGCTTGCTTTGCAAGGCATGGAATACCACCACTTCATCAATCCGATTCAGAAACTCTGGGCGGAAATGCACCTTGAGCTCATCCCAGACGACTTCCTTGATCGCGTCATAAGGCTTGCCAACCATCGCCTGGATATGCTGCGAACCCAGGTTTGAGGTCATCACAATGACAGTATTGCGAAAATCGACTGTACGGCCCTGACCATCTGTCAGACGTCCATCGTCGAGCACTTGCAGCAGTACGTTAAAGACATCAGGGTGAGCTTTTTCGACTTCATCGAGCAGGATCACACTGTAAGGCTTGCGACGCACCGCCTCGGTCAGGTAGCCGCCCTCTTCATAGCCGACATAGCCAGGAGGAGCACCGATCAGTCTTGCGACAGAATGTTTTTCCATGAACTCGCTCATGTCGAGCCGGATGAGGTGTTCATCAGAATCGAACAGGAAATCAGCCAGCGCCTTGGTCAGCTCCGTCTTGCCCACCCCAGTCGGTCCCAGAAACAGGAACGAACCGTAGGGGCGTGAAGGATCCGACAGGCCAGCGCGCGAACGGCGGATCGCATCAGCAACCAGCCCCACAGCCTCATCCTGTCCGATCAGACGCTGATGCAGACGCTCTTCCATATGCAGAAGCTTGTCGCGTTCACCCTGCATCATTTTGGAGACAGGAATCCCCGTTGCACGCGATACGACTTCGGCGATTTCTTCTGCTCCGACTTGCGTGCGCAGCAGCCGGGGCTTTTCACTGGGCGTATGTGCACTCCCTTCGGCAGCCTTCAGACGCGACTCCAGCTCTGGCAAGGTCCCGTACTGAATTTCAGCCAGCTTATCGAACTGGCCTTTACGCTGAAGCTCGGCCATTTCGCCACGCGCGCGCTCAATCTCTTCTTTGATCGATTGCGTGCCCTGAACGGCCGCTTTTTCACTTTTCCAGATCACTTCAAAATCATTAAACTCGCGCTGCAGTTTTTCGAGCTCTTCTTCGATAATCTGGTGACGACGGATCGATCCTTCATCGGTTTCTTTCTTGACGGCCTCGCGTTCGATTTTCAGCTGAATAATGCGACGTTCGAGCTTATCCATGACTTCAGGCTTGGAGTCAATTTCCATACGGATGCGCGAGGCAGCTTCGTCAATCAGGTCAATCGCCTTGTCAGGCAGGAAACGATCGGTAATGTAACGATTCGACAGTTCAGCCGCCGCAACAATCGCGGGATCAGTAATCTCCACGCCGTGATGCAGCTCATAACGTTCTTGCAGCCCGCGCAAAATGGCAATCGTCGACTCGACGTTTGGTTCATCCACCTGTACTTTTTGAAACCGCCGTTCAAGTGCTGCATCTTTTTCGATGTACTTGCGATACTCGTCCAGTGTGGTCGCGCCTATGCAATGCAGTTCGCCACGAGCAAGTGCTGGCTTGAGCATATTGCCTGCATCCATCGCGCCTTCGGCCTTGCCCGCGCCGACCATCGTGTGGATCTCATCGATAAAGATAATGTAGCTGCCATCGTCCTGGGCCAGTTCTTTGAGCACGGACTTCAGGCGCTCTTCGAATTCACCGCGAAACTTGGCACCCGCCAGCAGACTGGCCATGTCCAGGGATAAAAGCTTTTTACCGCGCAAGGACTCGGGTACCTCGTCATTGACGATACGCTGCGCTAAGCCCTCAACAATGGCCGTTTTACCAACCCCTGGCTCGCCGATCAGGACTGGATTATTTTTGGTACGACGCTGCAGAATCTGAATCGCGCGCCGAATCTCATCATCGCGGCCAATAACCGGGTCAAGCTTGCCCTGGCGGGCACGCTCAGTCAGATCCATCGTGTATTTAGACAAGGCTTCGCGGTTGGACTCGCCTTCCTGGTCACTGACCGAGGAGCCGCCACGCACGGCGTCGATCGCAGCCTCCAGTGCCTTGCGCTGCATGCCTGTTTCTTTGAGTGCACGGCCGACATCGCCCTTGTCCTCAGCCAGGGCAAGCAAAAACAGCTCACTGGGGATAAAGGTATCCCCGCGCTTGGAGGCCTCTTTGTCCGTACGCGTGAACACACCCTGCAAGTCCCGGCTAACCTGAATATTGTCATCAGTGCCTTTAACCTGCGGGAAGCCTTTAAGAATAGTGTCCAGGGCAGCCTGCAAGCGGTTTACAGCGACACCTGCGCGCGCTAACAGACTCGCCGCACCGCTGTCACTATCCGCTAACAGAGCATAGAGCACGTGTGCAGGCTCGATATACTGATTGTCATTGCGCGCCGCCAGACTTTGCGCGTCGGCAATCGCTTGCTGAAACTTAGTGGTCAGTTTGTCAAAACGCATGATTTTTCCTGTATGTGTGGCCATTGGCCGGTATTGAATGGCTAGTAGGTGCGGCTGATCGTTGGTTTTTCAATAGTGCAGCCGCTGTTTTACAGAGTTTCATCTAAATAAATTCCTGCCCAATACCTGTATTCCATTAGTCATGATCGCCCAAATCTGCAGCGGGGAAATTGACCTGAATCAAATTCAGACGATAAAATTTTGCATTACGATCAAGAGGGATACAATCACGCTAAGTAAAGACGACATACACCTTTTGTCGCGGACTCTAACGGTTGGCACAATCATGCAAAAACACGTTCCAGTCAACATAGACTCCATGCATTGTTCAACGTGCATGATGGGACACGTGTGCCTGGCGACTGGCATGCCTTCTCATGAAGTTGAACAACTTGACGCTCTGGTCAAAGACAGGATTCGCATCGAAAAAGGTGAGGCGCTTTATCGCCACGGCGAAACACTCAACGCGCTCTTTGGTTTACGTCTGGGCTCTATCAAAACCCAGCTCGAAGAGGCAAACGGTCAGCACCAGATCACAGGATTTTTCCTACCAGGCGAAATCATCGGACTCGACGGCATGATTGAAGGTGAGCACAGTTCGTCAGCTATCGCCATGGAGGACTCAGAGGTCTGTGTCGTACGTCTTCAGGATATTGACGAGATCAGCCGGCATGTTCCATCACTTCAACATCAGATCAGACGACTGATGAGTAAAGAAATCGCACGCTCGCATCAGGTCTTGCTAGCACTTGGATCCATGCGTTCCGAACAGCGTCTGGCGGCATTTCTGATCAATATGTCCCAGCGCCTGTCTGCACTGGGTTATTCGTCAACAGATTTTGTAATGCGTATGGGTCGCGAAGAAATTGGAAACTATCTCGGACTGACGATCGAAACCGTCAGCCGTCTGTTTTCCCGCTTTGCGCGCGAAGGCCTGATCCGCGTCAACCAGCGTGAGGTCAAGATCCTCGACATGGCTGCACTCAATGAGCTGGTTGGCAAACCCTGTTGAATCTCTATTCTGCAAACAGTTCACTACGGATAAAGTCTACTGAGGATGCACCCGAATCCAGGGCACGCTGACCCAGTATGCTGGCCCAGAAGTCTTCACCACCTCCTGCACGCGCCCATTCGTTCAGACGACGGGTATACAACTGCAGGTCAAACTCCTGTGTGACGCCTATGGCGCCGTGTACGGCATGCGCCACGGCGCTGATGCGGGCCACGGCATGGCTGGTCTGACACTTGGCCAAGGCAGCCAGCATCGGAGCCGGTCGCCACGTGCTGCTCTGACATGACATTTCTGAAGCCATGCGTGCGCCAAAGGTCAGCTCCGCCACTTCACTGATCTGCTGCTGGAGTGCCTGAAACTTGCCAATGGGCTTGCCAAACTGCACGCGCTGGTTTGCATGCGCCAGAGTCATCTCAAACACGCGATCTGTTGCACCCGCAATCAATACTGCAAGAGACAGCGCCAGCAAATCTGCAAACTGGGGGGTTGACCAGTCGCCAAGCCCTGCCCCCTGCGTGACGTCGGCATCCCAGTGCAGATCCGCATCCAGGGAGCCATGGGCACCCGAGGGCAACATCTGCGCACGATCAACCGGGAGGAGCCAGATCTGCTTGCCTTGCTGGGCCAGTACCCAATGCGCAACACGTCCAAAATTCACTGCATGTGCAGTCAACCCGTGCGCATCACGCGTCACCTGAAAGGGGGCAAAGGTGATGGGGCCGTCGACCAGCTTCTGACCATGCTGTTGTAACCAGGCACGTGCCAGCATGGTATGTCCGTAGGGGAGAGGCAGAGCATGTCGCCCCATGCAAAAAAGAATGGGCCAGACCTCAGCGAGCGTTAATCCTGCACCATCAGCGCTTTCGGGCAACAAGGCATCAGAAAATCCGGCACCTATCAGCGCCTCCCAAAGTGCTGCTGTTGGACCCCCTGCTTCTATCTGACGAATATGCGCAGGTGTGCACTCTTGTGCAAACAGTCGATCCGCTGAATCAAAAAAAGAACTTTGCATGCCTATTACCTCAATCCCAGACCGCGGGCAATAATGCCTCGCAGAATTTCGCGTGTGCCGCCCCGCAGGGAAAACGTCGCGCCCATTTGTTCCAGATAGCCAAGTGTTTTCAACATATCGCCAGGGACAATCACATCTGGATGCGCACCCAGCCAGTCGCCGATCTGACGTACGAGTTTTTGTTCGAAATCCGTGCCGTAATCCTTGACCACGGACGCATCAATTGCCGGGCTTTCACCGTCGACCAGTTTTTGCGTCACAGCGAGCGACAACGCACGCAAAACGGCCATCTCAGCAATCAGTCTGCCCAGTAACGCGGTACTGGTTGCATCACCGATTGCGCTTGCACGCAGCAGATCGATCAAACATTCAAGCAAGGCGATACTGGAATAGATGCGCTCTGGACCGCTACGCTCGAACGCGAGCTCAGCATTCACCTGGTCCCATCCCTGGCCTTCGGAGCCGATCAGGGCATCAGAGGCAAGCTGCACATTATCAAAAAATACCTCGGAAAAGTGCGCATCACCTGCCATATCGACAATCGGACGCACGGTCACCCCCGGCAAACTCAGGTCGATGATGACCTGTGACAGACCTTTTTGCCTGTCGGCCGTTTCCCCCGAGGTGCGCACCAGTGCAATCATGTACTGGCAATGATGGGCATAGGTCGTCCAGATTTTGCTGCCGTTGAGCAGGAATCCACCAGCGTTTGGTACTGCACGCGTGCGAATACTGGCAAGATCAGATCCGGAATTGGGCTCACTCATGCCAATGCAGAAAAATGCCTCTGCGCGACAGATACGCGGAATATAAAAATTACGTTGCGCCTCGGTCCCGAACTTCAGGATCAGCGGACCACTCTGGCGATCGGCGATCCAGTGCGAAGCGACCGGTGCGCCAGAAGCCAGCAATTCTTCAGACAAGACAAATCTCGAAAAGAATCCTTTGCCAGAGCCCCCATACTGAGTCGGGATCGTCAGCCCCAGCCAGCCGCGACTGGCGAGTTTACGGCTAAAGTCCTCGTCAGCACCCATCCAGGAGCGTGCACGCAGGTGCGATGGCATGCCTGCAAGGGCTTCGTTCAGAAAGGTGCGTATTTCTTGACGAAAGGCCAGTTCTTCAGCAGGAACCTGTGTAAATTCAAGAGCAGTCAGCATATTCGGGTCGAGTCCATCAAATACCATCAGAGCGCGGGGCGAGGCCGCATCAAGGTCATGTAACAATAAGCAAAATGCCTGTTGAGCATATTGTATGGGTTTGTAAAAATATGAAAAAAATGACTGCACCGACAACTGCACTAGATGGTATCAAAATACTTGATTTGACCTCTGTTGTCTTTGGTCCTTATGCCAGCCAGATCCTGGCGGACTATGGTGCCGAAGTCCTGAAAGTCGAGTCCCCCGAGGGGGATTCCACACGCAATACCGGACCACGCCTGGAAGACGGACTATCTGCGATATTCTTAGGGGTCAATCGCAACAAGAAAAGTATCTGTCTGAATCTGAAAGACCCAGAAGCTCGACTGGCACTGCTGGCACTGGTGGATACGGCAGACGTGCTGATGCACAGCGTACGTCCGCAAAAGATGGCAGCACTGGGTCTGGACCCGGAAACGCTGCTTGCGCGCAACCCCAAACTGATTTATGCGGGATTACACGGTTTTGGCAATGGTGGGGTTTACGCGGGACGGCCCGCCTACGATGACATCATTCAGGGCTTGAGTGGCATTGCAGACATTATGACGATTCAGTCAGGCACGCCTCGCTACCTCCCCACCATCGCAGCCGACAAAACCTGTGGCATCGCCGCTGCCCATGCCATTCTGGCCGCACTTTTCCAGCGTGAAAGAACAGGTCAGGGTCAATTCATTGAAATTCCGATGTTCGAAACCATGACCTCTTATGTGCTGGTCGAACATTTATACGGACACCACCTGCCTGGTCACTCAGACGAAATCGGCTACCCGCGCGTGCTGACAGAATGGCGAAAACCATATCAGACGAAAGATGGCTATATATGCATGATGCCGTATACAGATAAGCACTGGCAAACTTTTTTCAGGCAAAGCGGTCATGCCGAATGTGCAACAGACGAACGTTTTACCAGCATCGGTGCACGCACTACGCACATCGCAGCGCTCTATGAACTGGCCGGCCAGATCGTCGAGGCGCATCCCACTGCGTTCTGGCTGGATTTTTGTGATCGCTATGAAATCCCGGCGGCCGCGGCCAATCGGCTCGAAGACCTTGAGTCAGATGCCCACCTGAAAAGTGTTGGATTCTTTGCAGACATCGAGGATGACACGGGCAAGCAGTATCGTTTCACCCGGAGTCCGATCAGAATGGAACATTCGAATGTGGAACCCAGCATGGCCCCAAGACTGGGTGAACACACGCGCCAGGAGTTGATCAAGGCCGGTCTGTCAGCAGATGCTGTCGACGGCATGATTGCAAAAGGTTCGGCCAGACAGCATGTCAAAAAAGACTGAAGGCCTGAAAAGACTGCAGGCCTGTCATGCTGATCTGCACAACAGCCCGGCAGCATGAACAATAAAATTTAAATATGTTTTACATCTCATCAGGAGACAACCCTTGAGTGCAATCAAACTACTCGGTGCGGGCTACACATGGCAGGAACTTTCTGCAGGCCAGCGATTCAGAACATTTCGCCGGACCATCACTGAAACAGATATCGTAAATTTCATCAGTGTCACGGGCATGCTCGAAGCAATTTTTGTCGATACGACGTTTTCAAATGGTGCAATGCAGGGCAGACCCGCACCAGGCGCCCTGACCTACACTCTGATCGAGGGCATGGTGCTGCAGGGTATGGCACAAAACACCGGACTGGCATTGCTCGAGGTGCATAAAAAAATACTCCACCCCGTGATGGCTGGAGATACAGTATGGGCCGAGATCGAGGTCACGGAAGTGCGTCCCACATCCAAGAACAATCGTGGCATTGTGACCTCGCGCATCGATGTAAAAAATCAGAATGATGTGATGGTCATGACATATACCGCCGTACGCATGATGGCTGGTGAACAACAGGAGACACTATGAATCACACAATTAAAGTACTGGCTGCATCACTCGCGACACTCACACTCGCCCTTGGCTTAGGGTCGACCGGGCACGCACAGTCCACTGACTGGCCTAATCGGGCCGTCACTATGGTGGTGCCCTTCCCACCGGGCGGCCCAACGGATTTGATTGCGCGTGTGCTGGCCCGGCAACTGACTGAGCAGCTCGGACAGACCTTTGTTGTCGACAACAAAGGTGGTGCGAATGGCAATATTGGTGGTCAGGCCGTCGCTTCAGCCAAGGCAGACGGTTACACCGTGCTGTACAACACCTCGTCGCTCGCCCTGAGCCCCAGTCTCTACAAGGACTTGTCTTACAACCCGCAAAAGGACCTCACACCTGTCTCGACGACAGCCGTCGTGCCCCTGGTGCTGGTGATCAATCCTAAGCTGCCGGTTAACAATATCCGTGAGTTTATTGAGTATGCAAAGAAAAACCCTGGCAAGCTTTCATACGCGTCCTCAGGCAACGGCAATATCACCCATCTGGGTGCATTTCTGTTAAATCAGGCAACAGGCATTGATGCTGTGCACGTGCCCTATCGTGGTAGCGCCCCAGCCATGATTGATCTGGTGGGCGGGCAAGTGCAGTACGACACGAATACACTCAATGATTCGGTGCAATTCATTCGTGACAACCGTGTCAGGGCTCTGGCGGTCACAAGTGCGACGCGCAGTCCGGTGCTGCCCGATGTACCCACCATTGCTGAAACTGTCGTACCTGGATTTGAAATGGGTGCATGGCAGGGAATCGTCGTACCTGCTGGCACAGATCCGGTGATCATCAAAAAATTCAATGCTGAAATTTTAAAAGCATTGAAGTCTCCTGTTGTCATCAAACAGCTTGAAGAGCAAGGCGCACAAGTATTGGGCTCGACGCCAGAAGAGTACAAGACTTATCTGGCCAGTGAAATCAAGCGTTTTGCAGAAATCGTCAAGGCTGCAGGCGTGACCTTGAACTAAATGCAGCAACAATACTGAAGGCAGCCAGATCACACGGATGGCTGCCTTCGGTTAGAAACGGTTAGAAACTGATGTCGTTTCTTTCGTCGCCCTCACGGGGAACGATGTAGAGCGTTAACAAACTCGACATTGCAGCGATAAACCAGAAAAAGAAAAACCCGGCTGCGTACAGGATTTCGCGATCAGGCCGCAAGTAGCCAAAGATGGCAACATCGAGTGGGTCAATCAATGCGAAGACCACTGCGCTCGCCAGACCCGCCATCAGAAATGACGGCCACAGAATTAACATCAAGGAACGCCATTTCATGGCCGGCCCCTGATCAACGCGACTCGGCAACGGGCGGTTTGCCCGCGTGCCTTTCCACGACCAGACCGCGCTTCATTCCGCCATCAAAAACAGGCTGATCAGAAAAACTCTTGAAGGCGAGCGTCATCGTGATCGCGCATCCAATGATCGCCACCAGAGGACCCGCCATCAACAGCCAGGGCCAGGGTTGGCGCCACCAGGGACCCTGATCAAGTTGTTCTTGCTCTTGGATATTCTTATTCATTGTGTCTCCTCAGTTTGGGAAGATAAAGCTTGAGGCTTCACGCACCTCGGTATCGATCAGTCCGTCACGCGTCGTAGATGTGGTGACAAAGTGGATATGATGGGACCCAGGTGTGCCTGACCCTGCAGGAGCACGCACGACAACCGGCACCATTCTGTTTGAAGCGGGAGGAATCACAAGATGTGAAGCTGTCTGGGTGATCGCCGCCTGGGCAGGATCTGCGGGAGCACCAGAGTGTGCGCGCAAAGCAGGCTGATCAGCAACGGCCAGTGTCAGCCCGGGCAAGCCGATCGCATGCAACGACAACTCTAATTCCTGTTCGGAGGCATTGATGATCTGCAAGCGGTAGACGTTTTCGATCATGCCGCCAGCCACTTCACGACCCAGCACGCCACGATCCCGGATCACATCGACACGGAGGGTCGTCCGGGTAGCGAGGGCTGCAAAAAATACCGATACGATAATCACCATCAGTGCGCTATAAATCAATACACGCGGGCGCAACAAATGCTGACGAATCTGCGCGACGGACAGGCGCTCAAGCATCCCACGCTCTGACGTGTATCGAATCAGGCCCTGTGGGTACCCTACTTTGTCCATGACCTGGTTGCAGGCATCCACACAAGCACCACAGCCGATACACATATATTGCAGGCCTTGCCTGATATCAATTCCGGTCGGGCACACCTGGACGCAAATACTACAGTCGACACAATCGCCCAGACCTGCGGCATGATGATCGATCGAGCGTGACCGCCCGCCGCGAGGCTCTCCTCGCAGGGTGTCGTACGTGACAACCAGGGTATCGCGATCCACCATGACACTTTGAAAGCGTGCGTAGGGGCACATGTACTTGCAGACTTGCTCACGCAAGAATCCAGCATTGCCCCACGTGGCAAAGCTATAAAACAAGAGCCAGAACCACTGCCAGGGACCGAGGGTCAGGGCGATCAGATCAGCCCCGAGCGTACGAATGGGCGCAAAATAGCCGATAAAAGAAAACCCCGTCACAAAGGCCACAAGAATCCACAGGGCATGCTTGGTGGCTTTGATACGGAGTTTGCGCAGAGAAAAGGCCGACTCATCGAGACGAATCCGCGCCACACGGTCACCCTCTATCCGTTTTTCGATCCACATGAATATTTCTGTGTAGACCGTTTGTGGACAGGTATATCCACAAAACAGGCGTCCCGCAATCGCAGTAAATAAAAACAGACCTAGCGCAGAGATGATCAACAGCAGCGTGAGGTAAATCACATCCTGTGGCCAGAGCACCATGCCAAAGATATAAAACTTACGGGCACCCAGATCAAACAGGACAGCCTGACGGCCATTCCAGTTCAGCCAGGGCAACCCATAAAACAGCGCTTGCGTAGCAAAAACGAAAAACACCCGCCAGCTTGTAAACCAGCCACTCACCGAACGGGAGTAAATCTTTCGGCGAACATCGACAATCGTCTCTTCGATCGACTCAGCCCCTACAGGCAGGGTCTTCGCACCTGCAGGGCGCCATGGCGGAGGTGTTTCAGCCATGGAATTTTGCTGAGACTTCGAATCAACAGACATTCAATCGGCTCACTTTGCTGTAGTAGTTGTTGCAACAGATGACGTCACATCGCGACCACCGGACAGGCCCCATACCCAGGCAGCCAGCAGACGAATCTGTTCCGGTGTCAGGTTCTGTTCCTGGGCAGGCATACGGTTGTTACGGCCGTTCAGGATGCCCTGGACGATTGTGGCCTCGGAACTGCCATAGAGCCAGACATCATCGGTCAAATTGGGAGCACCAAGTGCTTTGTTACCCTTACCCTCGGCACCGTGACAGGCCGCGCAGTAATTCATGAACTCACGCTTGCCGCGCAGGGCTTTGATCGGATCCGATGCCAGACCAGACAAAGAACGCACGTACTGGGCAACATCGCTGGCCATCTGCGGATTGATGGTCTCTTTGAAGCCAGGCATGATGCCATTGCGGCCTTTGGTAATCGTAGCAATCAGCGTATCGGGTTCGCGTCCATAAATCGAATCGCCTTCGATCAGGTTCGGAAAACTCGGTCCGCCCTTGGCGTCAGAACCATGACACTGTGCGCAATTATTCAAGAACAAACGCTGACCAATCACGTGTGCATCAGGATCTGCTGCAATAGCAGGAATATCCATACTGGCAAACTTTGCAAACACGGGCTTGACAGAGATATCCTGTTCAGTCTGGTCCTGCCTGACTTCCTGCGCCGTGGTGTATCCAAGCTGGCCTTTGTACGCGCCAAGCCCTGGGTACAACACCAAATAGCCGAGACCGAAGACGCACATTCCTACGTACATAATGGTCCACCAGCGGGGCACCGGATTATTGAGCTCACGCAAATTACCGTCCCACACATGACCGGTATCTTCTACTTTGACAGTGCTCGCACCCAACCACTTACGCTGAGAAAAAATCAACCATAAGCACCAGGCAATACCGAGCAGTGCAATGCTACCGACGTAATAGCCCCAAAAGCCGTCAACGAAATCGCTCATGGCTGTTTTTCCTTATTTGATTTCTGAGAATCCTGACCCTCATCAGGGAGCACGAATGGCAGCATGGCCGATTCGTCATTGGCTTTTTTGCGGCCTTTGGAAAAGGCCCACCAGACAATTCCGAAAAATGTCACCATCGCCAAAATGGTTGCCAAGGCATTCAAAAGCGCAAGCATTATTTGCTCCCTGGAACAGTTTGCATTTGACCGCGCCGATAACCTACGCCCAGACCTTGCAAATATGCGATCACAGCGTCTTCTTCGGTCTTGCCCTTGAGTGCCTCAGGCGCAGCGGCGATCTGGGCATCCGTATAAGGCACACCGACCAGACGTAACGCACGCATGCGGTCACCGATGTTGTCGCTTTGCACCGCATTCTGGGCAAGCCACGGATAGCCAGGCATGTTCGACTCAGGCACGACGTTGCGGGGATTATTCAAATGAATACGATGCCATTCATCTGAATAACGCTCACCTACGCGGGCCAGATCAGGGCCGGTACGCTTTGAACCCCAGAGGAACGGATGGTCGAACACCGACTCACCAGCAACCGAATAGGATCCATAGCGCTGGACTTCTGCGCGCAACATCCTCACCTGCTGGGAGTGACAACCCACACATCCTTCACGGATGTACAGGTCGCGTCCCATCAGGCGCAAGGGGTCATAAGGCTCGACACCCTTTGCTGCCTCGGTTGTGGAATGCTGGAAAAACAGCGGAACAATCTGGACGAGTCCTGCAAACAGCACAACCAGAATGCTGCAGACAATCATCAGTCCGATATTTTTTTCAAGCGTCTCATGCGAGAAGAAAGATTTTTTTTCATTTGCCATGATCTTCTCCTCAGGCGTGGGCCAGTGTGGCGGTGGACGGAACAGGCAAGTCTTCAGGAATGACAGGATTGACAGGTGTTTGCCCAATCACAGTCTTGAACACGTTGTACGCCATCAGCAGCATGCCACTGAGGTACAGCAAACCGCCCATCAAACGAATCGCATAGAACGGGAAGGTCGATTTAACCGATTCCACAAAGCTGTATGTCAGTGAGCCATCGGCTTCTGTTGCACGCCACATCAGGCCTTGCATGACTCCGGCAATCCACATCGAAGCGATATAGAGCACCACACCGATAGTCGCGATCCAGAAATGCACTTCAATTAAACGTGTGCTGTACATTTTTTCACGACCCCAGAGGCGTGGAATCAGGTAATAGAGCATGCCAAAGGTGATCATTGCGACCCAGCCCAGTGCGCCTGAATGGACGTGACCAATGGTCCAGTCTGTGTAGTGCGACAAGGCGTTGACCGTACGGATCGACATCATCGAACCTTCGAAGGTCGACATACCGTAGAACGATAACGACACTACCATGAACTTCAGGATGGGATCGGTACGCAGTTTGTGCCAGGCGCCCGACAAAGTCATGATGCCGTTGATCATGCCACCCCAGGACGGTGCAAGCAGAATCAAAGAGAAAACCATACCCAGCGACTGGGTCCAGTCTGGCAAAGAGGTGTAGAGGAGATGGTGCGGACCTGCCCACATATAGGTGAATGCGAGTGCCCAGAAGTGCACGATCGACAAACGGTATGAGTAGATGGGGCGCTCTGCCTGCTTGGGGATGAAGTAATACATCATGCCCAGAAAACTTGTGGTCAGGAAAAACCCCACAGCGTTATGGCCGTACCACCACTGCACCATGGCATCCTGCACGCCCGCGTAAGCCGAGTACGATTTCCAGAATGACACTGGGATTTCAATATTGTTGACGATGTGCAGAATCGCAATCGTCAGGATATAGGAACCGAAGAACCAGTTCGCTACATAAATATGCTTGGAGCGTCTTTTGACGATGGTGCCAAAGAACACGATCGCGTAGGCCACCCAGATCAAGGTGATCAGGATATCAATCGGCCATTCGAGTTCGGCGTATTCCTTGCTGGTGGTGATTCCCAGCGGCAGCGTGATTGCTGCGGCCAGAATGACTGTTTGCCAGCCCCAGAATGTGAAGGCAGCCAGCTTCCCGCAAAACAGCCTTGCCTGACAGGTACGTTGGACCACATAGTAAGACGCTGCAAACAGCGCACTGCCGCCAAAGGCAAAAATCACGGCGTTGGTATGCAGTGGTCGCAAGCGGCCATAGGTCAGCCAGGGAATATCGAGATTAAGTTGCGGCCACAATAACTGGGCAGCAATGACTACTCCAACCAGCATACCGACAATACCCCAAACAACAGTCATGATGGCAAATTGCCGCACAACGGTATAGTTAAAGGTGTCGGCTGCTGCAGCGGGCGAACGAGCCATGATTTGAGTTCCTTTTTTTCAAACGTTTTTCTATAGCCCTATCATCCCCTCCAGGCACGCAAATGGACTTGATCTGGATCAACAGACCAACTGATCGTGCATAAGTGTTGGATAAAAACCCACATTCGGGGTATGAATAACGGGGCGCAAGCTGCGCAGACAGCGTTCAGCTGCGCGGTGGCCTGTCATCATCGAGCAGGATGGACTGGCCAGCACCGTCTGGATCGTCATATTGACCCGAAAAAACAGCCCACCAGAGCACACCACCGATCATGGCAACCACGATCAGCGAGAGCGGCAAGAGGAGATACAGAATATCCATCAGCGCTGATGACCAGACTGAACCGAAAGTGAAGCTCCGGAAACAAAGCCTTTGGGGACCCGCGGAACGCGATACAGGCGCCAGGCATTGGCAATCACAGCTGCGGAAGATACAAACATGGCGAGCGTGGCCACCCAGGGCGTCACCCAGCCAATCGCTGCAAAAGGCATGGTCAGCAGATGCCAGACCAGCGCACCGTAAAGGTTTTGACGTGTCACCCTGCGCGTATTGGAAAAAAGCACAGCGGACTGCTCTGGCGTCATGCCTGGGCATGCGCCAAGTGTGGCATGTGTTGCAGCCAGGGTAACCGGAGCCGCAAGAGAGAGTGCGCAAGGGCAGCTCATCACCAGCAGGCTGACCAGAACTGACAGCGCGTGCTCAGGCTCAATCACCCACCATACCGCTGTCACAATCACCGCCAGCCCAAGCTGTGCGATGACAAACAGGGTCGCGACACGGTTGGCACGCTCAATGAGGGGAATACTCAACTGGCTTAACGCCTGAGAGCGCTCCCCCTGATCAACAGACTGCATCGCACGATCTTCAAAATACCGGGCAGTCAGCAAAAATGCAATAAACATGGTGACAGAGTCAAAGTAGACCTCACCCGAACCGAACAACGTGGCAAATGCACTGGGAACAAAGGCAGCGATCATGCTGATTGCAACCGGGACATCCATCGTGATGCGGCGCTCGCGAATAGCACGTGCCAGCCCTTCCCAAATGGGCCAGGCCGAATACAGAATGACCGGTACAGACATCACCAGGCTCGCCCAGTTCATCAGGAAAATCGCCCAGTCCAGGACATCAAGGCTATCATTGGGACCCGCCTCAACACGCAAATAGCCAGGCAAGGCGAACATCATGACTTGCATCATGACCAGCCACGCCAGTCCCAGCCGCACGAGCGTGCGACGCCGGCCGATGAGCTCCGAAGGGCTCAGCACCCTCCTGGACGAAGAAATGGTTTGGGTCATATAGCTTGCAATCATATTGCGAATCCTCGCCCTGGCTGTTGATTTAGGTCAAAGGGGCGGGCTGAATTCGTTAAAATTGATGAAATTCCAACCAGAAAGCAGAAATGAATCACTTCGCGCAAGATCCGTTCTCACAACCAGTACCCACAATGCAGCCTCCAATGGCTGGCATTGCTCTGGGTCAATCAGTGTCCTACCCATGCGGTTACGACGCGAGCCTGCTGTTTCCAATTCCAAGGATGCAAGCCAGATTTGATATCGGCATCACCGAAGGTGCCCTGCCCTTTGCTGGCCTGGATCGATGGAATGCCTACGAAATGTCCTGGCTCAACCACAAAGGCTTGCCTCAGGTTGCCCTCCTGCGCATCACCGTCCCCTGCGTCAGCCCCAATATCATTGAGTCCAAATCATTCAAGCTTTACCTGAACAGTTTTAACCAGACGCAGTTTGCCTGCGAACAGGATGTCGTTGCGCTGCTGGTGTCCGACTTATCTCTGGTGGCACAGGCAAGGGTTGACGTTGAGCTGATTGCCCCTTCTGCTTTTGCAATGGAACGCATTGAGGAATTTGCCGGTATTGATCTGGATCAGCAGGATATTGCTGCGTCCCACTACTCACCTGCACCCGCCTTACTGAAGCTCAGGAATACTTCAGATACTGAATTATCTGCTGCCGATCCGGTCATTACGGAATCACTCTATTCCCGCCTGCTCAAGTCAAACTGTCCTGTCACGCAGCAACCTGACTGGGCCTGCGTGCAGATAGACTACTCGGGACGGGCGATCGACCACGCAGGACTCCTCCAATATATTGTTTCTTTTCGGATGCACAGCGGATTTCATGAGAATTGCGTTGAGCGTATGTATATGGACATCATGCGGCAATGCCAGCCGCAATCCTTATCCATCTACGCCCGCTACACGAGACGCGGTGGACTCGACATCAATCCCTGGCGGGCGACCCCTGGGATGCCCGTGCCATTGGTTGCCCGCAGCGCACGCCAGTAGGCAGCAATTAGTTTGTTTTTTCGCGAATGACGGGCCAGGCGCGGCGCAGATAGTAAAACATGGACCAGACCGTCAGGATGGCTGCGACCAGTATCAGTACCTGACCAACCAGGGCAATGGGGATTCCCATGAAGTCAGCATGGTAAAGCAGGCAGGTAATGGCGACCATCTGTGCAGCTGTTTTGAATTTACCCAGCCAATGGACTGCGACACTCGCACTCGCACCAATTTTGGCCATCCATTCGCGTAGCGCCGAGATAGTGATTTCACGACCAATAATGACAAACGCGATCATGATATCCACACGCCCCAGATACAGCAGAACCAGCAAGGCAGCTGACACCATGAGCTTGTCTGCAACAGGATCCAGAAAGGCACCGAAAGAGGATGTCTGGTTCCAGCGTCTTGCCAGCCACCCATCAAACCAGTCAGTGAGAGCGGCCACGACGAATGCCCAGGCCGCCCAGGTATCGCGACTGGGCAGGCTGAGCCAGGTTTCGGGTAAATAAAACAAACCCACCACCAACGGGATCATGGCGATGCGCAACCATGTCAATAAAATAGGGAGATTCAGGGGCATAGTCCGTATGCTAACTCAACGTAAGGCAAAGTAGAGGCGTTCGGCCAATTCGGGAGAAATTCCATCTACGGAGGCAAGATCCTCAATGCTTGCGTTGGCCACTCCCGAAAACCCGCCAAAGCGGGCTAACAGGCGCTGACGGCGCTTGGCACCGATTCCGTCGATATCTTCGAGCCGGGATACATTTCTGGTTTTTGCACGCTTGGCACGCATGCCGGTAATGGCAAATCTGTGGGCCTCGTCACGAATCTGTGCGATCAACATCAGGGCAGCCGACTCGCCCCCCAGCGCAAGCGATGGTCGGTCATCTGCAAAAATCAGCGTTTCCAGACCAACTTTACGGTTTTCTCCCTTTGCTACCCCCACCAGCACATCGATGTCGAGACCGAGCTCGACAAAGACCTGCCGGGCAATTTCGACCTGGCCTTTGCCGCCATCGATCAAAACCAGACCTGGCATGAGCGCATCACCATCAGCGACCTTACCAAAACGCCGCATCAATACCTGTCGCATTGCTGCGTAATCGTCGCCTGGCGTGATGCCTGCTATGTTGTAGCGACGGTATAGAGAAGGCTGCATGGCGTGATGTGCGTAAACGACACAGGATGCTTGTGTCGCCTCGCCTGCGGTATGGCTGATATCAAAACACTCAATGTGCAAAGCTTCCAGCGTCAGTGGATCCGTATCGAGTTCCAGGACCTCAGCCAGCGCCAGTGTGCGCGCACTACGGGCGCCTGACTCTGACAACGCGCTTGCCAGCGCCATCTCGGCATTGCGGGTGGCCTGCTCTAACCAGGCGCGGCGAATCCCCTGTGGGCGACTCACAAACTTTGAGCGAACATTGCGCGACTCTGCCAGCAGCTCGATCAGCTGTTCATCAGGCAGAGGGTGGGAACCCAGGATGGCGGGTGGCATCGGGCTTTCAAGATAGTGCTGGGCAATAAAAACCTCCAGCACCTCTGCAGGCGAGTCACCATCTGTATGTGTTGGGAAAAATGCACGGTCGCCAAGATGGCGCCCACCTCTCACCATGGCGAGATTCACGCATACGCGGCCACCCGCACTGGCAACGGCAATAATATCCGTATCACGACTATCGCTGTCTTCCATGGTCTGCTGATGCAGGACTTTAGCGAGCGCACCCATCTGGTCACGCAGCAATGCAGCCTGTTCAAACTCAAGTGCCTCAGAGGCCACCAGCATTCTTTGCTCGATATCACCCATGATTTCCTGGGTTTCACCGTTTAGAAAGCGTGCGGCCCGGTTAGCGTCCTCAGCGTAATCCTCTTTGGAAATGACATCCACGCAAGGTGCCGAGCAACGTCCGATCTGATGCAGCAGACAAGGCCGGGAGCGGTTGGCAAAAACAGTGTCCTCACAGGTTCGGAGGCGAAAAACTTTTTGCAGGATTTGTATGGTGTCGCGCACTGCCCAGGCACTTGGATAAGGACCAAAAAACTGGCCTTTCTTTTGTGTCGAACCGCGATAGTACGCAATCCGTGGAGAGGCGTGGGCCGAGAGCATTAAATAAGGATAGGATTTGTCATCGCGAAACAGAATGTTGTAGCGCGGCCGCAAACTTTTGATCAGATTATTTTCGAGAATCAGCGCTTCGGCCTCGGAGCGCGTGACGGTGACTTCGATCCGGACCACGCGCGCAACCATATGGCCGATGCGGGGACTCGAGGGCGTCTTTTGAAAATAAGACGCCACGCGTTTTTTCAGGTCGCGTGCCTTACCAACATAGAGCACCTCATCGCTGGCATCGATATGACGATACACACCAGGCAAGTGTGGCAGGCGCGACAAAAATGCCTTGATATCAAATGCAGGTGCTGCCATTGCGCGCGGATCGTCCGGCGTGGCAGCGTTTGAATCAGGCTCGCTCATTGAGGATGCGGACAGATTGAAGTGCCTGCTGGTAGGCAGGCATATTTTGAAGAGTATCCCAGTCTGGCGAAGGTATTTTAGGCATCAGGCGGTCAAGCCGCGCCATCGAGGTGACACTGGGTTCAACCTTTAGCCGTCCCAGCAACTCGTCGGCCAGTTCAGGACGGTTGCACACCAGGGCCATATCGCAGCCCGCGCCAAGTGCTGCCTGTGCGCGTGCCAGAATATCGCCGGCAACCGAGGCGCCTTCCATGGTCAGATCATCGGAAAACACCACGCCATCAAATCCGAGTTTTTTGCGCAGAATATCCTGCACCCAACGAGTGGAGAACCCGGCAGGCATGCTATCGACTTTGGGGTAGATCACGTGCGCAGGCATTACCGAGGCAATCACCTGGTCACCGAGCCATTCGTAAGGCGCGGCATCTTCGCTCAGGATTTGCTTAAGGGTGCGCGGATCCCGGGGAATCTCATGATGGGAGTCTGCAGCAACCGCTCCATGTCCCGGAAAATGCTTGCCGCAAGCGGACATGCCTGCAAAGCTCAGGCCTTGCACCAGCGCACGGGCAAGCATCGCAACCACACGGGGATCACGATGAAAGGAACGATTGCCAATGACGTTGCTCACGCCATAGTCCAGATCCAGCACGGGTGTAAAACTCAAGTCAACGCCGCACGCTCTGAGCTCTGCCCCAAGCACATACCCCACATCGGTTGCCATACGCAGCGCGACTAGTGGTGAGTGCATCCAGTATTCGCCGAGCGCACGCATGGCAGGAAGCGCGGTAAAGCCATCGGTGCGAAATCTCTGGACCCGGCCGCCTTCGTGATCGACTGCAATCAGCAGCTCGGGCGAACGCAGCTTGTGAATACTACGGGTCAGGTCAACGAGCTGTTCACGACTTTCAAAATTGCGTGCAAAGAGAATGACTGCGCCCACCAGCGGATGGCGCAGCCGTTGCTTTTCTTCGCGCGTCAGCGTTGCGCCAGCCACATCCACCATTAATGGACCACGTGCAAGTTTCAATTTTTTTTTCTTGTCAGACATTATTGACTTTCCTTGAGGGATTCAACAACTACATAGGCGGCGCCATACTCTGACTCATCGGTCAGTGAAACATGTGCGGCACCAAAGCGCGCCTCAAACCACTCGACAAGTGGCGAAGCCAGCACCACATGCGGACGCCCGCCAGGCGCATTGAGCGTCTGCATGCGTGTCCACCACATGGGACTGTGCATACCAAGACCCACCGCCTTGGAGAAGGCTTCTTTGGCGGCAAAGCGTGTAGCGAGATACCGGACCCCGCGCGCACGATCACGCCCAGCACGTGCCTGAAAGACACGCAGTTCATCCAGACCAAGAATTTTGGCAGGGAATCGCTCAGGGTGCCGCTGCCAGGCACGATCAATACGATCCATTTTAATCAGGTCAATACCGATTCCTGCAATCGCATTCACGATGCCGACCCCTAGTCCTGATGTGCGCGTACAGACGCACCGCGCTGTGCCTGGAGACGCGCCTCAATCATGTAGGCTTTCATATTGCGAATCGTCGTCTCCCAGCCGTCAAAAATTGCCTGGGCCACAATCGCGTGGCCAATATTGAGCTCAGCAATTCCTTCGAGTGCGGCAATCTGCGCCACATTGCCAAAATGCAGTCCGTGGCCGGCATTGACGCGCAAACCCAGGCCTACAGCAACAGCAATCCCGTCGCGCAGACGCTTGAGCTCATACTCAACCTGCTCGCCCGTTGCCTGAGCATATGCACCAGTATGCAGCTCAATCACGCGCGCCCCGCAATCGGCGGCAGCACGAATCTGCACGTGATCAGGATCAATAAAAAGCGAAACCCGGATGCCACTGGATTCGAGCTGCCTGACAGCGGACTCTATCCGCCCAAAGGCGCCTGCGACTTCAAGGCCACCTTCGGTTGTGAGTTCGGTGCGTTTTTCGGGCACCAGACAGACATCCTGCGGCAGCACCCGACAGGCAATGCCAAGCATTTCGTCGGTCACCGCACATTCAAGATTCATGCGGGTGCGCAACAAAGGGCGCAAAGCAAATACGTCAGCATCCTGAATATGGCGACGATCTTCGCGCAGGTGCAGAGTGATCAGGTCCGCCCCGGCCTCCTCTGCGCGCAAAGCGGCGGCAATGGGATCGGGATAAACAGTATGGCGCTGCTGACGCAGTGTCGCTACGTGATCGATGTTAACGCCGAGATCTATCATGACTGGCACGCTCTTGAATATCAGGACTGATTCAAACCACCCGTTTAAGCAACGGGACCTATTTCAATATTTCACCGGCACTTTTCAGCGTGCTATCAGCCAACACAACTCCTTGCTTTCTGGCTGCCAGCGTACTGAGCATCAACTGCGGCCGGGCGACTTCCGGAGGCATCGCCACGGTGCGTGCACCGCGAAGAATCCTGACAACCATCCGGCCAGCCTGCATGCCCAGCTCACGGTCCAGCACGACCAGTGCGCCTATCGCACCGAGCCGCACGCTTTTAGCATCTGAGGCAATCAACGGGATCTTTGCATCATTGGCAACCTTAACCAGTGCCGGGTAGGACTGCGTCACACTGGTATCAGCAAACGTAAAAAAGACATCCACACGACCAATCAGACTGCGCGCAGCCGACCCCACATCGACCGGGCGCTGGGCCGTTGCTTCGACCATCGACAGGCCTGACTGTGCAAACAACTCCTGCAGGGTCCTGACAGATGCGAGCGAATCTTTATCGTTAGGATTGTAGATGACTCCAACCTTGCGCGCACCACTGACGAGCTGGCGGATCACTCCAACCTGCCTTGCAAGCGGCACCACATTCAACACACCCGTGATGTGCGAACTCCCGGCAGTCAGCGTATCCAGAAGTCCGGCCTGAACCGGATCTGCCACGCCTGCAAAGACCAGAGGAATCTGTGCCGAGGCCCCAGCCATCGCCCGTGCCGCGCCTTCATCAATGGCGACCATCACCTCCACCCTGGAGGAGGCGATTTTTTTAGCCAGCCCCACCAGCTGTTGTGTAACGTCTGGGGCGGTTTCGAACTGGATTTTGAAATTTTTACTTTCCTGAAAACCACCCGTTTTCAAGGCATCCTTCAGTGCCTCGCGTATCGCAAGACGAGAGGCTTCGGTACCTGCTGAGGCCTCAGTGGACAGCACAGCGACTGTTCTGGTCTGTGCAAGAGCCTCGCACGGGCGCAACGCCGATACAAAGGTGGCACAACCTATCAGTGTGCAAGTCAGAAAAGACTGGGAAAACATCCCGAATCTGTTGCGTGAATGAGGCAGCTTCATAAAAAAAGTCAGACAGTCAATATACCGTTGTGCGCGCGCCCGATCATCGAACGGGCCCAGCGCCTGGCAGGCAAATGATAAACAGATTCAACTTCTTCGGCCCGCAAGAGCAACTGTTCAATCGACACACTCATCTCCGGCCCCTTGAACGCCAGTACGACCTGATTGCCCGCATCGATCTGTGGCAAGGTCAAAATACGGCCCTCAAAGGCCTGGCTCAGATTACGAATATTGCGGGCATAGCTTTCGTGTGCCCCAAACAGGTTGACTGTTAACACGCCAACGTCAGCGAGCACTGCCCTGCACTGCTGATAAAACTCCAGCGAATCGCGAACAGGACCTCTTGCATCCGCGTCATAAATATCAACCATCAGAGCCGCTTGTTGCCCATGGTGTGCGACATCACCCACCCAGACCCCCGCGTCGGCGTGATCAATCAGCAGGCGTTTGGGCTGGGGAAGCTTGAAATAGAGCTGACAGACGGTCGTGACCTGAGGATTCCATTCGACAACTTGAATTGTCTGACGGAAATGTTTGAGACAAAAGCGTGCCAGGGAGCCTGCACCCAGGCCAAACATTCCGATCTGCTGCGTGCGTGCTGGCTCCAGGAACAGCAACCACGCCATCATCTGGGCGGTGTACTCCAGCACCAGTTCAGCAGGTTGCCTGATCCACATTGCACCCTGCACCCATTCGGTCCCAAAATGCAGGTAACGGATGCCAGCCGATTCAGAAATCGTAGGAGGCTCATGCTCTACAACGCTTTTTTTAGCCTTGCGAAGGGAAGATGGGGACGTTTCGGAGTGTATTTTGCTCATGGGGCAACTTATTGGACAACACGATCGATTAAAACTGTGATCAGAATACCACCCCTCATTGCGGGAAACCCCCAGACCCTGTAGAATCATGGGCTGACTGAAGGATACGTGGCTATAAACGATGTAATTTGCTTATAGCTGGCGACCCGAAAACCCAAAGGATATAAATAATGAAAGATGGCATCCACCCAACATACCGTGACGTCGTATTTGCAGATCTGCAAACCGGTAACAAGTTCATCACGCGCTCAACGCTGAACAGCCGCGAAACCATTGAAATGGACGGTAAAACCTACCCTCTGTTCAAGTGCGACGTGACATCCGAATCGCATCCTTTCTACACCGGCGCACAAACCCGTGTTGTTGAAACAGGCCGTGTCGAAAAATTCCGCGCCCGTTTTGCATTCACAGGCGTGGGCAAGAAGGCTGCCGAATAACTGTTCTTTTTTGAATAGTTTGCGTCATCCGGGGCAGCCACTGGCTGCCTTTTTCTTGCCTGAGTTTTTTACTGTCGTCATTGCTAATATCTAGTTTTGCCGGATCATACAAAGGTTAAAGTCCAGCGTGTCGACTTATCGCCCCTCCACTCCCGCTCGATTGACTGCGCCCGCAACGGTCAAGCTGCCCAGGCTGATACTTGGACTGCTGGCGCTTGCCTACATCGTCGCAGGCCTCTTTGGCCGGGATCCCTGGAAGACAGACGATGTTGTGGGCCTGGCCATGATGCTGTCGGCCTTGAATGATGGCGGCACCTCCTGGCTACTGCCTCATGTCGGGCCCATGGGCCTGACACAGGATGGTCCGCTTTTAATGTGGACAGGAGCGGGATTTATCCGGGTGTTCGGGCACTGGCTCGGCGAAATCACCGCCTCGCGCCTCAATACGATTTTCTGGTTCGCCGTCACTCTTGTTTCGGTCTGGTACGGCACCTATCTGCTTGGACGCCGGCACGAAGCCCAGCCACTTGCGCTGCCGTTTGGTGGTGAACCGACAGAAAAAGACTACGGACGCCTGCTGGCGGACGCCTCTGTGCTGCTGACGCTCGCCACTGTGGGCATTTTGCTGCGCGTGCACGAGACATCCGTCCTGCCGGTCATCATTGCCTGCCAGGCGCTCGCCATGTGCGCGCTGGCCCGCATGCTGGACAAGCCAATTCTCGGAGCGTTGATGCTAGGGCTCGCCCTGGCAGGCGCATTCCTGACACGTGCATGGCCTGGTCTGGCGCCAGTGTTACTTGCCGTTCCGATTGCCTTTCATCCACGCAGCGCACTCTGGCCGGTGCGCAAGTGGCTGGGTGTGTCGCTCATATTGGCTGCAGTCCTGATACTGGCCTGGTGGATTCCCGCGCATCGTGCGGATGCGCAGTGGACCAGTGCATGGGCACACTGGAACAGATTGAGTTTTGGACTGCCTGATTTTCCGATCGCCCTCAGACCGTTACGTGATCTGCCCTGGTTCCTCTGGCCCGTCTGGCCACTGGCCGGCCTGGCGCTCTGGCAATGGCGGCGCTGGATGACTGCCCCGCACATCTGGATTCCACTAGCCTTTGCACTCGGTCTGATTCTGGTTCTCCCCCTGATGGACGAGACTGGCGAACCCGAATATGTCTTGCTGGTCACCCCGCTGAGTGTGCTTGCAGCCTTTGCCTTACCCACCATGCGTCGCGCAGTTGTCAATACCATCGACTGGTTTGCACTCATGTGTTTTTCGGTCACTGTCGCATGCGTATGGGTCGGCTGGTTTGCCCTGCACTTTGGCGTTCCCCATCAGATTCAACTGAATATTCAGCGCCTGACGACGGGTTATACACCTCACATCGCGTGGTGGACCGTCATTGTCTCAGGGGTTGTCACCCTGCTCTGGGCCGCACTGGTCTACTGGCGCCTGCGCTTGCACCCCGGCGTGCTATGGCGCGGTGTGATGCTATGTGCCGCAGGCATCACCATCACCTGGATCCTGCTGGTCCTGCTCTGGATGCCATCGGTCGATTACGTGCGCAGTTACCGCCCGATGTCTGGAGCGATTCATCAGGCACTGGCACAGATCCCCACCAAAAACGGACAACCAGCATGTGTCCGGGCGCAAGGCCTTGCCCTTGGACCACGCGCCTCACTGTATGTATTTGACGGACTCAGCTTCACCTACGATTCCAATTGTCCCTATGTCTTGCAGCAGACCACTCTCGAGCAGCTTGAAAATGGCTCGGCAGGCTACAGCGATGGCGCCACCGTATTATGGACAGGCTCGCGCGGCGCAGATCGTTATGATCGTTACAGATTACTTCGCGTTCCGACAAAATGACCGTCGTTGATACTGCCCCGCGTTCGTTCACCGCGACGATACGTGCGATCTTCAAGCAATCCTGGCCGATCCTGATCAGTCAGTGGGCCAGCATGGCCTTTGGCGTACTGGATACGGCCATGACGGGTCACGCCAGTCCGACCGATCTTGCGACTCTGGCCTTATCAATTTCAATTTACATCACCGTATTTGTTGGTTTGATGGGAGTGATGCACGCACTGATCCCGATTCAGGCACAGTACGTCGGCGCCGGACAACTTAAACGCGTCGGAGAGGTCTGGGGCCAGGGCATCTGGGTTTCAGTGGTTCTGTCGATCGTCGGCGGTGCGGTCATGCTGTTCCCTGATTTCTGGCTGAGTTTTTCAGGTGAAATTTCTCCCCTGGTACGTGCCCAGATGAGCAGCTATCTGCTTGCACTGACCTTTGCGCTACCGGCGGGCTTGATGTTCAGGACCGTATACGCCCTGGCCAATGCCGTTTCGCGTCCCAAACTGATCATGATGATCAATCTGAGTGGCATTGCCCTCAAAATATTTTTTAACTGGTTACTGATTTTTGGTAACTGGGGTCTCCCTGCACTCGGCGCGACTGGCGCCGGCATCGCATCGGCCATTGTGCTCTGGATCAATTTGGGCATGGGGTTATGGGTGATCCTGCGCATGCCCTTCTACAAACAGTTTCACCTGAAACTTGGCTGGCCTGATTTCAGAATGCTCTGGAGCATCCTAAAGCTCGGTATCCCCATGGGCGGCTCCTATCTGGTCGAAGTCTGCGCATTTACGTTCATGACCTTGCTGGTCGCACAAGAAGGGATCGCCGTCGTGGGTGGTCAGCAGATCATGTCCAACCTCGCTGCCCTCGCTTACATGATGCCGATGTCCATCGGGGTAGCAACAGCGGCACTCGCGGCGCAACTGATCGGTGCGCAGCAAATGCAGCAAGCCCATCGCACCAGCATGATGGGTCTGCTCGTTGGCTTATGTGGTGCACTGATTACCTCGGTCTTTCTGTTTAGTGGACGCAACCTGATTGTGGCAGCCTATACCAACAACCCGGAGGTTGCTGCGGTCGCCCTGTCTTTGCTGACGCTATTGCCCTTCTTTCATGTCGTCGATGCAATGCAGTGCATCAATAGCTATCTCTTGCGCGCACACAAAGTTGCCATGGTGCCCATGCTGCTGCAGACCTTTGCCTTGATGGTGATTGGTCTGGGCGGGGGCTGGTATCTGGGCTTTGGTCCAGGCAGGGCCCTGATGGAGCCTCTGCGTAACTACCTGCTGGCAGGCTCGCCCGTCGGCGCAGGCAGCATGTGGCTGATGGCAACTATCGGCCTATCCGTTTCAGCCACACTTCTGCATTGCTGGTATCGCTACATTACGCGCACGCTGCGCGCCTGATGTGCGACTAATATGCGTCTAATGTGCGCGACGATCAATCACGCGTCGTGCCTTGCCCGTAAGTGAACGTTCAACCTTGCCAGACTCTGTCACACGAATCGCTGCAGAGACCCCGATAAAAGATTTAATCGCGTGACGCAACTGCGTACCCAGCTGGGCGCGCTCGGCTTCATTCAGATAATCAAACTCTGGACGGACCTCTGTCATGACTTCGACTTCGTCAAGATTGCCGTTCTTGGTCAGCACGATCTGGTAATGTGGCGCGAGCTGGGCGATTTTGAGTACGAGCTCTTCGACCTGAGTCGGAAACACATTGACGCCCCGGATGATGAGCATGTCATCGCTGCGGCCTGTGATCTTATCCATCCTGCGCATGCTGCGTGCGGTCGGTGGTAATAGTCGTGTGAGATCGCGCGTGCGATAGCGGATCACGGGCATCGCTTCTTTGCTCAAAGAGGTAAAGACAAGCTCACCGTACTCACCCTCAGCAACGACTTCACCAGTCTCTGGATTGATGATTTCCGGATAGAAATGATCCTCCCAGATAACAGGACCGTCCTTGGTCTCGACGCACTCACTTGCCACACCTGGCCCCATCACTTCGGACAGTCCGTAGATATCCACGGCATCAATCCCGCCAACTGTTTCAATGTCTGCGCGCATCTGTCCGGTCCAGGGCTCAGCACCAAAGATACCGATACGCAGGGAAGACTGACGCGGATCAATTTCCTGGCGCTTCATTTCGTCAAGGATATTGCAAAAGTAGGATGGTGTGACCATGATGATGTCAGGACGAAAATCCTGGATGAGCTGCACCTGTTTTTCGGTCTGCCCGCCGGACATCGGAATGACAGTACAGCCTAGACGTTCAGCACCGTAATGGGCACCCAGACCACCTGTAAACAGGCCATAGCCATAGGCAATATGCACGATATCGCCGCGACGTCCCCCTGCCGCACGAATGGATCGTGCTACCAGATTGGCCCAATTATCAATATCTCTGGCTGTATAACCCACCACGGTCGGTTTGCCTGTGGTGCCTGAGCTCGCATGAATCCGCGACACCTGATCACGCGGGACAGCAAACATTCCAAAAGGATAGTTGTCACGCAGGTCTGTTTTTTGGGTGAATGGGAACTTGGAAAGATCAGAGAGTTGCTTCAGATCATCAGGATGCACGCCCGCATCATCGAAGGATTTGCGATAGAACGGCACATTGTCATACGAGTGCCTGAGCGACCATTTGAGACGCTCGAGTTGCAAGGCGGAAATTTCGTCGCGGCTCGCGTGCTCGATGGGATCGAGTACTGCACCCTGAGATTGGCTGGTCATCTGTATGGCTCCTGCATGTGAACGTGAATATTGTTTGAGCGAGAATCGTGCGTATTGAAAAATAAATTTCTGTAATAATTAAATCTCTGGCATCTCGCCAATCACTTGACCTTTGATGCGGTAAGAACGCCCCCTGAATAAAGCCAGAGACTTACCGTTCTGATTCGTGACGGTCACGTCATAAATACCGGTCCGTCCTGCCAGCGAGCGCTCCTGAGCATGTGCAGTTAACACATCACCTTCAAAACCGGGCGCGAGAAAATCAATGGTGCACCCCGCAGCGACCGTATTGAGATTGCGCGAGTTACAGGCAAAAGCAAACGTACTGTCAGCAAATGCAAATAAAAATCCACCATGACAGGTCTGATGACCATTGAGCATGTCATGACGCACTGTCATACTCATACGCGCTTCACCCGGAGCGATCATCTCGAGCCTGACGCCCATGGCCTGGGTCGCCGGATCAATGGAGTACATGCCCGTTCCGACCGCCTCAGCCAGGGCCTGGGGATCATTGGGCACATCGAGCAAGCGCAGTGCGGATCGACTCATATCTATTCGCCTACAAAGTTGGGAGCGCGTTTAGCCAGAAACGCAGACACGCCTTCTGCATAATCCTTGCTGCGCCCCAATTCCCGCATCAGATCGCGCTCAAGATTCAACTGCTCAGCAAGGGTGTTATCGAGGCTGGCGTTGAGGGCCTGTTTGGTCAAAGCCAGTCCCTTGGTCGGAGCCTGGGAAAAATGTTGCGCAAGCCGATCGAGCTCGGCCTCAAACACATCGTCGGCCACGCACTTCCAGATCAGGCCCCAGTCCTGAGCGTCACGCGCGCTCAGTTTGTCACCGAGCAGAGACAAACCCATCGCTCTCGCCTGCCCGACTAATCGAGGCAAGACGTAGGTGCCACCAGTGTCAGGCAATAAACCCAAACGGCAAAATGCCTGAATAAAGGATGCAGACTCTTTGGCAATGACGATATCGCCAGCCAGGGCCACGTTGGCACCAGCCCCTGCTGCCACGCCATTGACGCCAACCACAACCGGACAAGGCAAGGCTCGCAGGCGACGCACCAGAGGTGCGTAGTACGTTTCGATGGTCATACCAAGATCAGGCGCCGCATCTCCCGCAGACATTTGTCTATCACTCAAATCCTGCCCAGCACAAAAACCACGCCCCGCGCCAGTTAGCACAAGCACGCGCGCATGGCCTTGCTCAACTCGCGTCAGGGCATCGGCGATTTCGCCATGCATATGTGCAGTGAAGCTATTGAGCTTGTCTGGGCGATTGAGTGTCAGGCGCGCAATGCCAGCTTCAAATGAAAACAGAATGTCTTGATAGGTCATAATTCCTCACGCATGCCAGCGAGTTTGAACAACACGGAACCGATTCGCGACAAAGGCAGAATCGGACAGTGCAGCATTTGCAGCGGGGTTGGCACCCGTCCCATGAAAATCACTGAAAGCTGCGGTCTGGTTGACGAACACCGCACCGGTGAGGTTCAACGAAAGCGAAACCCCTGCAAGCTCTGCGGCCTCCTGCATTGCAGCACGCACGGTGTCGCTAGTGCTATAGCCTGCAAGTGTCAGGGCGCCCTGCTCTTGCACCAGACCAGTTGCCAATGCAATGCTCTGATCCGTTGATTCTGTCGCAACAATGAACGCAATCGGGCCAAACCATTCACGACGAATCGCCGGATGATCTGGGGTCGCCTGCAACACCAGAGGAGTACGCACGCGCGCGAGAGGGAACTCGGGGTGGGACAGGAGCACACTGTCGGCCAGGATGGGCAGTCCCAACCCACGGGCTTCTGCAATACGTGCCTCAGTCACAGCATTCTGGATCGCGCCGGTGACTTCGACTGCTTTTGCTGGATCAGATGTTAGTTTTTGAACAGAAGAGGCAATCGCCGCTGCCACTTCCTCAAATGAGACATGACCCGCGGAGGTCTGAATCCCATTGCGCGGAACATAAATATTCTGGGGTGCCGTGCACATCTGTCCCGAATACAACGCAAGTGAGAATGCGATGTTACGCGCAACACTTTTCAAATCATCTGCTGAATCAATGATGATCTGATTCACGCCTGCTTTTTCGGTATAGACCTGTGCCTGGCGTGCATGGGACTCAAGCCAGTTGCCATTGGCAGAACTACCGGTGAAGTCAATGATCTTGACCTCGGGACGCAGGGCAAGTTCCTGGGCAGTATTTTCGCCCGACTCATGGACGGCCAGCATCACGACATCCGGATCAAAGCCCGCCTCACGCAAAACCTCACGGGCAATCCTGACCGTAATCGCCAGCGGAAGAATCGCACCGGGATGAGGTTTAACAATGACGGTATTGCCTGTAGCAAGACTGGCAAACATGCCTGGATAGCCATTCCAGGTTGGAAAGGTTGAACATCCGATCACCAGGGCGATTCCGCGCGGCACGATTGAAAAATGCTTGTGCATGGTGATGGGCTCATTCTTGCCCTGTGGCTTGATCCATTGTGCCTGACCCGGAATTCTCGACATTTCCTGCCAGGCATAGGTGACGGCTTCCACACCGCGATCCTGCGCGTGCGGTCCACCCGCCTGGAACGCCATCATGAAACCCTGGCCCGTGGTGTGCTGCACTGCGTAGGCAATTTCAAAACTTGCTCGATTTAATCGATGCAGAATTTCAAGCGATACGCCGACCCAGACCTTGGGACCCGCGCGACGCCATGCCTGCCATGCCTGCTTGCTGGACTCGATCAGCGCATCTACGGACAACCTGGGATATGTCATACCAAGCGGGCCATCAAATGGGGAAACTTCCGCTCCTGCATAGGTGCCAGCCTGCGAGTCCGCATCCAGCACAAAAGGACTGTTGCGCTGTGCCACAAAGGCTGCCTTCGCCTGATCATTGGCTGTTTCGCCATAGACGCGGGGACTGGGCATTTCAGTAAAGGGGCTCCAGTAGCCACGGGTCGCTGCGGCACTGACGGCCTGCGTGAGTACTGCTTCATGACGGGCAAAAAAATCAACAGACACGTTTGATATCTCCAAAATATTCTGGTTAAACAGATCAGGTTTCCTGATCAAAATCGATCACAACTTTATCGGTCACGGGATAACTCTGACAGGTCAGGACAAAGCCGCGTGCGACCTCGTAATCTTCGAGTGCGAAGTTCACATCCATATCGACCTCGCCCTCGACAACCTTGCAACGGCAGGTCGAACAAACGCCCCCTTTGCAGGAGTATGGCAACTCAAGACCCTGGGCCAGCGCCGCGTCCAGCAGATTGTCCTGGTTCTTTTCGATCATCAGGGTCCGGGTGTGACCATCCTGAATAACGGTAAGTTCGCACTGCCCCTTGCCTGGCGCAACCGGCGCGTCATGCCCTGTTTTCAGCGCGCGCGGACCTTTAGGTGCGCCAAATAACTCGAACTTGATGCGATCTTTTGCGATCCCTTTTTGCTGCAGTCCAAGCACCACATCTTCGATCATGGTTTGCGGCCCACAGACAAAGGCGTAGTCAATGTCGCTGGGATCTAGCCAAATCGTGAGCAACTCATTGACTTTTTGACCATCCAGACGGCCGTTGAACAGATCAATGTCCTGATTCTCGCGGCTCATGACAAACACCACTGAAAACCTTTCCATGTAGAGATTTTTCAGGTCCTCAATTTCTTCGCGAAAGAGCACGGAAGACGAGGCGCGATTGCCATAAAACAGGGTAAAGCGACTATTGGGTTCGATCGAGAGTGCGGACTTGACCAATGAAAAAATCGGTGTGATTCCACTGCCTACGGCAAAGGCCACATAGTGGCGGGCATGTACAGGCGAGAAATCCACTGTGAAATTGCCAGCCGGCGGCATCACGTCAAGCAGCTGACCCGCCTCAAGCTGGCTGTTTGCCCAGGTTGAAAATGCGCCGTCATCCAGGCGCTTGATGGCCACGCGCAGCACACCATCGACCGGTGCCGAGCAGATCGAATAGGAACGCCGGACCTCCTGCCCTGCAAGTTCAGTCCTCAGCGTCAGGTATTGTCCCGGCCGAAAGGTGTAGAGCGTGGTCAAGCCGGAGGGAACATTGAACGTCACAATCACTGCGTCACGCGTATGGCGTGCAACAGAGGCGACGGATAAGGAATGAAATTGACTCATGTCAGCACCTTGAGTTAGTGCGTTTTAAAGTAGTCGAAGGGTTCGCGACAGTCACTGCAGCGATATAACGCTTTACAGGATGTCGAACCGAAGTCGCTGATCAGCCGGGTAGACGCTGAGCCACATTGCGGACAGGGAACTGGCGGCATCGCAGCACGTCGCGTAATTCCGGAGATATCTATCGCGGTCTGAACGGGTGGAGCAATGCCGTAGCCCTTAAGTGCGGTACGACCTGTTTCGGTCATCCAGTCTGTGGTCCAGGCGGGCGCGATGCGCGTGGCAATTCGAACCTGCGCAATGGCATGTTCGTGGAGACACTGTTCAATGGCACGCGTGATTTCAAACATCGCCGGGCAACCTGAATAGGTTGGCGTGATGGTGACTACACAGGTCTCATGTTCCCAGGAAACTTCACGCACGATGCCCAGATCGACAATCGACAATACTGGAATTTCAGGGTCGGCGACACTTTGCAGCCAGCTCAGCACATGCTCAGAAGTCGGCAACCCCTCGCGTGCGTCACTCACCACGCGGCTCCGGGATAGGCACGTGGCAAGAACTGCATTTCGGCAAGCAGAAAACCGAGCTGCTCAGTATGGCGTCCAATGCGTCCTCCACGAAAGGCAGGGAACATCGCAGCGTCCATCCCGGGCATTTTCAGTGTTGCTTCGCTCAGGACCTGACTGATGTGTTTTTCCCAATCTGGTTGCAGGGCAGAAAGCAGCGGCCCCCAGCCAGCATGCTGCCAGGCCTGATCGATGGCGTCATCGACAAACAATTCTCCGACATACGGCCAGAGTCCATCTATGGCACTCTGCATCCGCTGA